>JBJOMN010000008.1:0-48603 GCA_046052345.1 Bacteroidota bacterium
AAATAAGGTCGATGTAGGACCTGCCGTCGCTGCCGGTAAGAACACAGCCATCCGCCGAGGTGAATTCAACGGCCGGCGGCGCATCGCTGGTCTGGGCGACATGCCGGAAAAAACGGTCGCGCATAGTTGCGGAAGGCATGGTGCAAAGATACGAAAAGGCGGCCCGAAGAATCGGACCGCCTTTGAATTGATCAGGTCGCCTCAGCGAAGAATCATTTTTCGTACAGACATAGTATTGTCGGTAACATCTTGAACAGCGATAAAATAGATCCCTGAAGGAAGATGGTTTCGCTTGACCGGTATTTCCTGTCCCTCGAAGATTCCTAAATCACGGACAACTTCACCGATTGCATTCCTGATGATCACATGGTGCGGAGACTCAATTTCCTGTGGTATCCTAATGATGAAATCACCTGAAGAAGGGTTAGGAACTAGAAGGATATCTTTTGAATCGCTTTCCGAAGCCGGGTAAGTGATTCCGGCAGGGAAATCGTAATGAGAGAGCGTAGTGTTTGTTACTACGGGGCTGTTCAGGTCGAAGTAGATATACGCAGTGTTCAGTATATCGAATGGCAACGGAGTCCCGGATAATGGTCGGAGACGATACTGCACGAATCCGTGACTTCCCGGTTCGTCGACAAAGCTATCTGGCAGATAGATATTGTTGAAATTAAAAGTAAGCACCCGGTCTGCTCCGATATTCACGGTCATATCGTGTGAAGAACCAAGGATTTCAAGTGTAGCCAGGTCGAGTTGAGGATCTAGCGTATCCCGTACAACGATTACATATGCCGTGTCATTTCCGGTGTTCTGGAAGCGGATCTGATATTCGAGTGACGTACCTTCACTTACAAGGTCAGGGTAAAACACTCCCCCTTGGTAGGTACCGGGGGGATTGACAGCTTTGTCATTGGGGTCATACGAACAGGCGATGGTTTGTATCAAGGTATCGTTGTCCGTCATCATCGAATTTCCGGCGGAGTCAGCGGTCCAGACATTTAAAGTGGTCAATATCTGACCGGGCCCTGCCGGAATTATCACATTTACATTTATTGGGGCGTTCTGACCGGCTTGAAGAGGCCCATAATGCCAGTACAACGTATTGGCTGATATGGAGTCCGGAACAGGCGAAGCACTGACATATGACATGAGCGGATCTAGCACAAAAGATGCAATACCAGTCGCGGTTTCCCAGCCATTATTCAACAAGTTGAGAGAATAGGTTCTCTGGGTCAGGCATCGAGGAAAAGGAGGACACAAAGTCCCTAGGACCTCCGCCGGAACGTATTGGTCCGGTTGGATTCCGAAATCCAATCCTGAAATGCCGCTGTCATTGACAGTAATCGAGTAGGTAGACGGTGTCGTCGTGTGCCAGCCGCTTGGAACCTCCAGCGAATCGATGTAATTACCGTTTTCAAGATAAAATCCGTAAAAACCGGTTACTGGTGAGGATATTGAACTAAGGCTGTCGGGTAAAATCCATACTGATCTGTTGCCGGCGGATGCTTCACCGGCGTCCCTGATTCCGTTGCCGTTATAATCGAAATATACCGAACCCAGCACCGGATAATGATCCATCCCGGCCGTGTTTACCCGCAACATGAAACAACCCTCCATGAAATTTCCCAGTGGTGTCCATGAGCCTCCCTGGAACCTGTAGAAGGATTTCCCCGGGGTGAATATTTCCCAGGACATTCCGAGGGTTATATTATTGGTCGATTTCTGGTGTACGGCAACGAAGTATTGTCCCGAGGTTACAATAATGGAATTGACGAAAGGGAGCTGTATGAATTTGCCTCCGGTATCGTTAGCAGTGATTAAATAATCTCCTGAAGATCCAATGAGGCTCGTCGGTACTCCGTTTAAAAACTCAAATACTTCCACCGAAATAGAGTCTCCAACGGTCGGAGCGTTTAGCCAGAATTCAGAAGAGGTAAGTTGAGTCATAGAGTTGAATTCGAACACATGGCCCATGTAGCCATCATTCATGTTAAAGCCGACTCCTTCCATGAAATAAGCCTGGTCGAACAAGGTCGCGTCACGGGCAAACATCACATCGTCGACTCTGAAGTTGGTGACAATTGTGTCGTTAGTTGGATCGAGGTCGGTAGCGGACATCGAGCAGACATACCGGATTGTATAGGTGCCTGTATCAATCGGAGTAAATGGTATTCCCACTGAAAGTAATGGAGATGTGTCGCCGGGAGCAATAGAGCCGATCACATTTGACGTACCGCTGAAGACGGTATTATTATTTAAATCAAAAACACTTATGGACATTTGGGCATTGGTCGCTGTTGAACTCCCGTCATTGAATACCCTGCCGGCAAAGGTCAGAGGTTGTATGTGTGACAGAGGCATGCAGGTATATTCGTTTGGTGAAACAATGTCCTCCATACGCAGGTCAAACAAAGGGTAATCCTCAATAAAAATATCGTCCAACATCCATGCATAGGCACAACCGGCTCCCGCTCCCAATGAGGCCGGACTGTAGAATTGGAAGCGCAGCTTGACTCCTGAATGTCCGGCAGCTATACTTGAGATGTCGATACGTACGATTTCCGGATTGGTCTGGCCGGAGATCGAATTACTGGAATTATAATTATTGTTAGCGGTATTCGTATTAATGGAGATCTTCGACCAAGTCGCTCCGCTGTCATTTGAAACGAAAAGGAAGGTTGAATCGATATATCGTCTGTAGTATTGGGAAAAAACTACACGAGCGGTTGAGGCGGAGGAAAGGTCAATCAATCCGGCAGTTTCAAGGTTGGCGATCTGGTCTCCGCTGCAAAGCAGGTCCGAGTCGAAAAGTGCAAAGCCGTTGGCCGCTGATTGGGAAGCAATCGGTGCAATGGCAAAGACTCCCGTCGGTCCGGATAAAGTGTAGTCGATCACCCAATTATCGGGGCCTGTCAACGACGATTTGATCCAGCGGGTAGAGTCGCTGAAATCGTCGGACCAGTATACTACGGAGTTGAGTTGATTCCCTTGGTTCTTAGTTGTTCTCTTGGTATTCAGGAGTGAGCCGGCCACAGGCATTGGATGTATCCCCGTGGCTGTTCTGTTGTCAACTTTATTTTTTATAACGGGGGCTATGGCTTCTAAGGAGTAAGAGCTCAAAGGCAAGACGGCCAGCACTACGTACAGTTTTAAAATAGTTTTCATGTTGATGGATTTAGTGGAAGTTTAAATAGGTTTTTTAAAGTCAGAAGTATTGTAGTCGCATGCCGTCTGGATTCAATTTAATATGACTTTACGAGCTGCGTCATCCACCCGTACGAAATAGATTCCCGCAGGCAGACCGTCCCTGCTCACGGGAACTGAACTGCCGATGACCTTGCCAAGATCTCGGACGGTCGCTCCCAAGAGGTTGACTACCGATACACGGTGTATCCCGTTTTGTGTATCCTTGAAGGTGACGAGGAACATTCCGTCAGCCGGATTGGGCATCACGAGGAAGTCGTTGTAAGCCGGAACGGAATAGGGCGGATCTTCGACGGCGGCAATTGCATCGTACAGCGTAGAGGTAGTGTTGGTGACAACCGGGGCGTTGGCGTCGAAATAGATGAAAGCGGTATTGTTTACGTACGTGGTCCAAGGCATGTTGCTGTTCGGCCGGATCCTGAATTGCACAAAACCATGGCTGCCCGGTTCATCCGTGTTGCTGTCAGGCAGGAGGATGTTGTTAAAAGTGAAGGTCAGTACCCTGTGCCGGTCAAGACCGGCAGTGAACGGATGTGATGCCCCCTCGAGTTCCAAGGTAGACACATCCATTTCTTGGTCGATCGTGTCCCGGATCACGACCGTGTAGGCAGTGTCGTTTCCGGTGTTCTGGAACCGGATGGTGTATTCCAACGGCGTGTTCATTTCCACCGAACCCGGAATGAAGACGCCGAAAGCTGCGTCTACGAATCCGGATGGATTCACGGATTTGTCGTTCGGATCGTAAGAACACAATACCGTTTGAGTCAACGAAGAGGAATCTGTAGGGAGTAGCACGCCGCTGCTGTCATACGTCCAGACGTTTTGATGCAACTGCAGCACAGAACCGGCCGCCGGTAACAATGCGTACAGATACCTGTAGGTGCTTTGTCCGGTGGAGATCGAGTCGAAATGCCAATAATAGGTAGTGCCTACAACTGAATCAGCAGGAGGAGAAGCGCTGACCGAGGTCATTTGCGGATCGATGGTCAGGGCTGCGACCCCGCTTGCCGACGACCATCCGGTGTTCTGGATCCGTAAATAATAGGCACGTTGCGAAAGACAGCGCGGTGCCTGGGAATACAGGAATCCGGCACCAAAACCTGCATTCGGCTGGTCCGGATATAATCCGAAATCAAGTCCGTTTGCTCCGGCTCCGGTTAGGTTAAGGGGGTAGGCGGAAGGGGTTGTCGTATGCCAGCCTGCCGGAACCACCAGCGAGTCGGTATAACTCCCGTTCGTCAGGTAGAATCTGTACTCGCCAAAGGGCATGGAAGACAGCGCCGTCAGGCTGTCAGGCATAAGCAGGATATGCTGGTTCGCAGCGCCGGCCTCGCCCGAATCCCTGGTTCCGTTGCCATTGTAGTCGTAAAAAACCGAACCTGTAAGTGTTTGGAAGCCGGGGCCGAGACATGCAACGCTGTCACAGACCACACAACCGTTAGCATCGGTGACACAGCAGTTGTAAAGACCGGGACCCGCCCCTGCAAATACACTTCCGGAAGCGGCAGCACTGTTCCAGCTGTAAGAGTAGGGGGGTGCTCCACCGATGACATTGGCGGTGATGATTCCGTCGTTACAGTTGTTGCAGCTGGCAGGAACTACAGAAAAGGAAAGCGTCATCGTCGGCAACGGGGTTATTGAAGCCGTCGTCGTGGCGGTGCAGCCATTCGCATCCATAACTGTGATGAAGTAGATGCCGGGAGGAAGACCTTGCTGCACCGGGCTCGTGCTGCCGTTGTTCCAAAGGTAAATGTAGGGTGGTGTGCCGCCGGAAGCTGTTACTGCAGCCCATCCGAATGTGCCTGCGCAAACAGTAGACGTTGTCGCAGTCGCAGTAAGTGGAGCGGAAGGGCCGGTGATGATGAATGTGCCGGTGTCGGAACATCCGCTTATGGAATCCATAACCAGGAAGCTGTAGGATCCTGCTGTAAGACCTAACAGGGAATCGATGGTGTAAAACTGGCTGGTAGCTCCGTTCAGTGTCAGCCAGTAAGGGTCAAGGGAGTTATTCGGCGTAAGCACCGCGGACCCCGATGAATCTCCGAAACACAAACAGTTTCCGGTTACATTGACAACCGTTCCGCATGTCGCAGCGAACAGGGTCGACTGTAAGATCAAATGAAAGGCGGTCAATGTAAGCAGTGCGTTTCTCATAGCAGCATGGTTGGATGGCTGAGCGGTATTCAAACTGATGCACGTAAGTTAGGCATATATAAGTTTACGCAAGCAACTGCTTTTTTACAGATTAACGGGGATTTTCAGGACTGCTGAAATAGTTGTTGAAAGCGTACCTTTGCAGCGCAATGTCAGCAGTACATTTTCCCGCCGAAAAAATGGGTTCCATAACAGACCTTTTGTCTGTTCCCAGAAATGTAGTGATCACCACCCACCACCGTCCCGACGGGGATGCGATGGGTTCCTCCCTCGGGTTGGCAGGGTATCTGCGAGCCAAAGGCCATCAAGTCCGTGTGATCGTCCCTTCCGATTATCCGGATTTCCTGCATTGGATGCCGGGTCACGAAGATGTCGTGGTATTCGACCCCTCCAAGGATGACATGGGCAATGAGATCCTGAAAGCGGAAGTCATTTTCTGTCTTGATTTCAACTGGCTCAACCGCACGGAAGAGATGGAGCCGGTGTTGCGCAAGGCTTCCGGTGTCAAGGTCCTTATCGACCACCACCTTGATCCGGAAGTCGCCTACGACCATGTCTTCTCCTACACGGATTCCTGCGCCACCTCCGAACTGGTCTGTGAATTCATCGAAGCGCTGGGTGATACGCGGATGATCACTCCCGACATGGCCGAATGCCTCTACTGCGGCATCATGACCGATACCAACTCCTTCCGGTACAGCTCCATGAAGGCTTCGACCCACCGCATCATCGCATCACTCATGGATGCCGGAGCGGTCAACTACCGGATTCACGAGCGGGTATACGACCAATCCACCGAAAACAGATTGCGCCTGCTCGGGTATGTCCTCAAGGATAAGCTGACAGTGCTCAACGAGTACAGGACGGCTTATATCGCACTTTCTTCGGCCGAGCTGGAGATGTTCAATTTCAAACCCGGTGATACGGAAGGTGTCGTCAACTACGCCCTGAGCATCAACGGTATCCGCTTTGCGGTCCTTTTCATGGAGCGTGACGGCATCATCAAGATATCTTTCCGTTCAAAAGACGATTTTTCCGTCAAGGATTTCGCCGGAAACTATTTCCAAGGTGGCGGACATCGCAACGCTTCGGGAGGGAAGTCGGACGAATCTTTGCAAAAGACCGTCGAACGTTTCCTGTCCATTCTCCCGCATTACAAATCAAAGCTGAATGGCTGAGTTCTTTTCGTACTGTGCAGCATTCAAGGTAAGGTCAGTCGAGCGTTCCGTGCTCTTATGCTCGCTGGTGTTCCTGTTAGCCTGTTCATCGCATCGTGAGCAGCCTGTTTTTTCTCCCGAAGAGTACAAGGAGCATCTCGAGAACGCCAACCGGATCATCGTCCGTGACGAAAAGAAGGACATCGAGGAGTTCATTTCCCGACATCAGTTCCGGATGGAATCCACCGGTACCGGTCTCAGGTACCAGATCTTAAGCACCGGTTCCGGTGCGTTTCCGGAAGAACACGACCAGGTAGTCTTGGGATACCGCCTATACCTGCTCAGCGGCTCACTGCTCTATGAAAGAACGGATACCTTCCGTCTCGCGGAAGGCAGGCAGGTGCGTGGTGTCGAGGAGGCCCTGCGGCTGTTCCGCGAAGGGACCAAAGCCCGTATCGTCCTTCCTGCACATTTGGCATATGGCATGATCGGGGACGAAGATAAAGTTCCCGGCGCCACCCCTTTATTTTACGACTTACATCTAATCAGTGTACGACCATGAAAAGACTGCTGCCAGCCTTGATCCTTCTGATGACCGTATTCGGTTGCGCCGACAGCCGCGAACACTTCACCGATTCCGGTATGCGCTACCTGCTGCACACCGATATGAAAGGCAAGAAGCCGCAGAAAAGCGACTACGTCACCGTTGAGCTGGTGTGCCATACCGACGACACGGTGCTGATCGATACCCGTAAGCTGGGAACTCCGTTCCGACTTCAGTTGAACACGATACCGTTCGCCGGCAGCTACGAGGAAGGCCTTTTTCTGCTCGGACCCGGCGACAGCGCTTCGTTCTTCGTCTCCGCGGACTCGCTTTTCAAGTCGGTGTTCGCCGGAGTCCCCGGTATCCGTCAGGAAGACACCAAGATGAAGAAAGGCACGTTCGTTCAATACGATGTCAAGCTGCTGAAGATCCAGTCCTATGCCGATGCAGAGACCGAGATGCAGCTCAAGTTCTCCAGGATGGAGCGTGAAGAGAAGAGGATACTTTCAGAATTCATTTCACGGAATAAGATCACTGCGGAGCCGGATTCCAACGGTCTGTACAAAGTGATGACCGTTCAGGGCAAAGGAATCCCTGTGGATACGGGGAAGACGGTCACGGTACAATACCGCAGCCGATTGATGGACGGGTCGGTAGTCAGCGCTACGGAAAAAGGAAAGCCGATGCAGTTCGTTCTTGGCCGTGAGCAGGTCCTCAAAGGCTGGGAAATCGCCTTCCGCGGTGTCCGCGTCGGTGACCGCTTCAGCCTCATCATACCTTCAAAACTTGCTTACGGAGAAGCGGGACTCAAGGATCCTGCTTCTGCCAAATTCATCATTCCTCCTTATGCTTCGCTGATATTCGATATTGCCGTCGAGGACGTCGGGAATGAAGCGACTGCAAACAGGTGATATAGTCATGGCCGTGCTGGCCGCTCTGTTCCCGCTAAGAAAATGCAGGGCCTTTTTCCCGTTGAAGGAGGATTTTTTCTCCATTCTGTTACCTGCTTGGTGAGCAGCAAGGCATCCTCGCTGTCCAGTCCGCATCCGATACACAGGTGAATTTCCGGAGAAAGCACGGAAAGCAGATCCTCCAGCATGGCGTCGTTCCTGTAAGGCGTTTCAATGAAAATCTGTGTTTCACCGCTACGGCGTATTTCCTTCTCCAGGTCTTTGATCGCGGTGCGTCTGGCGTTCTTCTCACGGGGCAGATAGCCGAGGAACCTGAAACGCTGACCGTTCAGTCCGCTGCCCATCAGTCCGAGGAGGATACTGGAAGGACCCGAATGAGGGACGACCTTGATGCCTTTGAGATGCGCCAGGCGCACGAGTTCGCTTCCGGGATCGGCGATACCCGGACAGCCGGCCTCGCTCATGAGCCCTATGTCTCGTCCGTCCAGCGCAGGAGTCAGTAGACCGGGGATTTCTCCTGGCGGTGTGTGTTCGTCCAGTACCTGCAGTCTTAGCTCCTGCTGTGGAATCCGGGTCCCGATTTTTTTCAGGAATGCCCTCGCGGTCTTTTCGTTCTCAACGACAAAATCTGTCAGTCCTGCCGCACAAGTGACCAGACTTGCAGATAGCCGACCGGGATCCTCGTCACCGAGGAAGACAGGCAGCAGGAATAACTTGCCGTAAGGCATTCGGATAACCTATTTATTGAATTGAATTTCAATCCCTTTTGCAATATTATCGCAAGCTGTTTCCAGCATTTCGAAACAACGGTCGAAACCTTCGGGCGTACCGAACCATGGATCCGGAACTTCCATTTCCTCCCCCGGATAAACCTCGTCGAGCAACAGCCTGACTTTGGCGGATTGACTATCCCCGGACGACAAAGCAAGCACGTTTCTGAGGTTGCTGCGGTCCATCACGTAGATCCTGTCGAACGCCTCGAAGTCGCTGACGGAAAATTGTCTGGCGGCGAGACCGGAAATGTCCACACCGTACTTCCGGGCTGTAGCAATCGCCCTGCCGTCCGGAGCTTCTCCGATGTGGTAGTCGCCCGTACCGGCTGAATCAATGGTGACCGGAAGATTTCGTTCCTCCGTTTTTTGTCGCAAAATGCCTTCCGCCATCGGTGAGCGGCAGATGTTTCCCAGGCAGACCATCAGGATTTTCATGGTGTCAGGTAAGTGTTCTTGATGACCGCGAATTTCCGTTAACAAATGAACAGGAGCGGCACGGGAGAGGAGTATATGTTAACAATAAGGAGGGTAAATCCTTCGGTCGTCGGGATGCTCAAAGTCCCGGCTTTTTCCAGGTGACCATGCAGCTCACCGGATAATGGTCGGAGAGCTCCACCTTGTGGGTATTATAGCCGAAAGACTTCATGCTTTTATCGTGCAGGATATAGTCGATCCGGAAGGAGGGAAAAGAACCGGAGTATGTCCGCCCCCAACCCCGGCCGCTGATGCGGAAGGCGTCCTTCAGTTCGGAGGTCAGGACGCTGTGTGTATAAGAGACCGGGGTGTCGTTGAAATCGCCGCAGAGGATGACCCGGTACGGACTACTGTGGATATGGGCTTTCAGGATTTCCACTTGCCGCGACCGCTTCAGAAAGGCCCTTTTAAGCCTGCGAAGGATGTTCATGCTGCCTGCTATCTCATCCTGTTCGACATCCTCGTTCCCGAGGTTTTCTATGAAATGGTAATCCTCTTTTTTAAAGCGGATGCTCTCCAGATGGGTGTTGAAGATCCTTACGGTATCGTCCCCGACTGCGAGGTCCGTGTATTGTACGATGTTTCCGGTGCGCGATCGGAATTTGAAATAACCCTGATGTACAATCGGGTATTTACTGTAGGTCGCCATCCCGAAATCACCCAGGCCTTTTACATGTGCCGAATAGCGGATGTGCGAATAAGGTGTCACCAGGACCTTGTGCAGGGTGTCTGCGATCTTGTTCTTGCCGCTGAAGAATTCCTGAAAACAGACCACGTCCGGCGCGGATTCACGCAGGAATCGGTAGAAGTCACGGGAGGTAACAGGTTTGTCCTGCAACTGGTACAGGTTGAACAGACGCACGTTGAACGTCATGACATTCAAGGGTGGCACGTAACGATCGGCCGGAGGGGCCAGTGCCCGGAAAATCCCCGGTTCATAGATGCTGAGGAAATGGCCGGTGCCCAGCACGCATACGCTCAGCGAGACAAGGAATTTTCTGCTTCGCCTCCAGATCCATACTGCGATAAAGACCAGATTGCCGACCAGGATGGAACCGTACGCAAGACCGAAAAATGCCAGCCACCAGATGCGTTCGGGCGACACGTAACATGACAGGTAGGAAAGCGAAAGCGCTGCTATGAAAAGCAGGTTGAGTATCCAGACCAGACGGTGGGGAAAGGAATATCGTTTCTTGACGGACTCCTCCATGGGTCATTTTTCATTGCCCGCCCTCGTCAGGAATTCGCGTTCTGCGGCTGTAAGGCTGCCGTAACCGCTCCTGCCGATCTTGTCGAGGATCCTGTCCAGTTCCTGCTCACGTGATTTCTGGTCGGACAGATAGGATTCATCGGAGGATTTTGCCGCCCTGCTGACTACCCGCAATCGGCCAGCCGTGCCGGAAGCGGAGTAAGTAATCCGCTGCAGCCAGGCGGAGATGTCTGTTCCCCGCTGGAGCATTCTGATGAAGACAAACCCGTACAGGGCTCCGCCCAGATGCGAGATGTGTCCGCCTGCATTGCTGCTGCTGATGTTGATCAGGTCGAGAAAGAGAATTACGACCGCTACCCATTTAAGCCTTACTTCGCCGATGAATAGCAGGGATATCCTGTAATCCGGGAGAAGCGTAGCAGTCGCGATGGTGATCGCCATGATGCTGGCCGATGCACCCATGGCGGTCGAGTAGGGCATGCTATCCGAAAAAAGAGGAAGCGTGTTGTAGCTGAGACAATACAGGAAAGCTCCTGCAAAACCTCCGAGGAGATAGGTCGCCAGTAGTTTCCGCGCACCCAGGAATTCCATGAAGATCTGTCCGAACCAGTACAGCCAGATCATGTTCATCAGGAGGTGCATGAAATCCCAATGCAGGAACATGTAGGAAAGAGGAGTCCACGGACGGAATAACAGCCTTCCGAGGTCTGCAGGGACGGACCACCATTGCGAGATCGTCTGAAGGTCGCACCAGGGATGCATGAAAAGCAAGGAAACCACATTCACCAGCCGTATGACGGCGAATACGGATACGTTCAGAAGGATAAGACGGTATAAAGTATCCGCAGTGCGGACATGGTAACGGATCGTATCGAACATGCTTGGCATGGCGGTCAGAAGCGGTACATGTTTCCCCGCGGACGTCTCCAGTAATGTATCAGGATGAATCCGGTGAGCAGTCCGCCCAAATGTGCGAAATGCGCGATGTTATCGCCGGGGACTTTGGCGATACCGGAGAACAGTTCCAAAGCGCCATAGAGGATGACGAAATATTTCGCCTTGATGGGAAGTGCGAAATAGATGTAGATGATACTGTTCGGAAAGATCATGCCGTAGGCGAGCAACAGGCCGAATACGGATCCGGATGCTCCTACGACCACGGGTGCATTGATCAGGTCTTCGTGGAACCGGACCATGAAGCGACGGCTGTATTCCAGCGCAGTGTCAGGGTCCACTGCCCATATTTCCTTCAGCTGCCGGATATGACCGCTGAGTTCGCTGGAGTTGTAAATGCCGGAAAAGTCAGCGTTCATGAAATAATCCAGCTTCGTCAGGTCAGGCTCTTTCAGGAAATCATCGATGAAAGCGACCGCCGGACGGAGCTCGTAGTAGAAGATGGCGTAATGGCAGACAGCGGCGCCAAGACCGGTCAGCAGGTAATAGGTGAGGAACCGCTTCGCGCCCCAGATGTTTTCGACGGCGGCGCCGAACATCCATACCGCGAACATGTTAAAGAAGAGATGCGAAAAGCTTCCGTGCATGAACATGTACGTGATCACCTGCCACGGACGGAAGTCGCGGCTCTCCCAGTAGTGAAGACCCAGCAGGTTCCCGAGGTCGACGCCTCGGTTCGCCAGTACGACCGTCGCGAGGTAGAAGATCCCGTTGATGATCAGGATGTTCTTCACGGCTTCCGGCAGGATACTGAACCGGCTTGGGCGGTATTCCTGGTAGTTCATCCGTTTCGACGCATTTTGGAGAGGATCTCCGATTTCGTAAGCACCCAGGAGCAGGGCTTTCCGTCTATTCCGAGCGAAGGCTCCTTGCATTTCAGGAGATCTTCCACCAGACGGGTCATTTCCTCAGCCTCCAGCCTTCGTCCGCGTTTAACGGCCAGTGAACGAGCCAATGCCTGTGCCACCGGCTTGCGCAGGCCTTCTCCGGAAGTGCTTTGTGACGACCTGTATTCTTCGATCAGACGTTCCAGTGCATCTTGTGCTTCTCCCGATTCAAGGGTGAAAGGACGACCGTGAAGCACGAAGGCATTCTTCCCGAATTCGCGAAGATCGAAGCCGATCTGTACGAGTTCGGACTGTATTTCGGAAAGAACGGCTGCATCGGCAGCGGAAAACTCCAGTGTTATAGGGAAAAGGTCCTGCTGGACGCTTCCTTGCAGGTTGTCGTTCATGAAGCGTTCAAACAGGACCCGTTCATGGGCAGACTGCTGGTCGATGAGTAACAACCCGCTTCCCGTGTAATCGCAGACGATGACCGAATCGCCCAACTGGAAGAGGCGGTTTACCGATGTCGATTCCTCCGTGGTATCGCCCGCCGGGAATTGCAACCGGTCGCCGGAGGTCCGTTCAGTAGCCAGTCCTTCGTAGAGCTTCTCCCATCCCGAAATGGATGCCGGTTTCCCGGTACGTTCGAAAGGATTGTAGTCCGTGTTGACGGTGATGCCGGGTTTGACTACGGGCTGGTACTGACGGCTGTGAGGGAGTTCGAAGGAAGTCTCTTTCTCGAAATCAAGTGTCGGAGATACGCTGTACTGACCGAGCGAACGCTTCACAGCGGCACGGACGATGGCATAGGCGGAACGTTCGTCATCGAACTTGATTTCCGTCTTGGTCGGGTGGATGTTCACATCGATCCGCGAAGGGTCGATGTCGATACGTATCCAGTAGGAAGGGTAGCTGTCTTTCGGCAGCAGGTCCTCGAAGGCGTTACTGACGGCATGATGCAGGTAGGGGTCCTTGATGAAACGGTTGTTCACGAAAAAGAACTGTTCACCGCGGGTCTTTTTACAGAACTCCGGTTTGCCGACGAATCCGCTCAGCCGGAGCAGGGTCGTGTCTTCCTGCACGGGAACCAGCCGTTCGTTGTAATGGCTGCCATAAAGGTTCACGATCCGCTGCCGGAAATTACCTGCCGGTACACGGTATTGTTCGGTGCCGTTCAGGTTCAGCGAAAAGGCGACATCCGGATGAGCGAGCGCAACACGTTCGAATTCGTCGATGATATGACGTGCCTCGACCGGATTCGATTTCAGGAAGTTCCGGCGCGCCGGAATATTGTAGAACAGGTTCTTTATGCTGAACGTGGTACCTCCGGGAAGTGCGGCAGGTTCCTGCACTTTGACAGAGGATCCTTCGATCTGGATCAGTGTGCCTACTTCGTCTTCTGCGCGTTTGGTCTTCAGTTCGACCTGTGCAACAGCGGCGATAGAGGCAAGGGCCTCGCCCCGGAATCCCATGGTCCTGATGGAAAACAGGTCGTCCGCCGACCGGATCTTGGAAGTGGCATGACGCTCGAAGGCCATCCGCGCATCCGTAGCGCTCATGCCCGAACCGTTATCCGTGACCTGAAGCAATGTCTTTCCGGACTCCCGGACATGTACGTCCACGCTGGTACTGCCCGCATCAACCGCATTTTCAAGGAGTTCCTTGACAGCAGAAGCCGGTCGCTGGATCACTTCTCCGGCCGCGATCTGGTTGGCCACGGAGTCCGGCAATAACTGGATGATATCCGACATAAGACCCTCTAAAGGTACGGAATTTCACCCGAAGCCCGTTGTTATCCCGGCTCCCGACCGGTTGGATTTTTTTAACCGGAACAGTCAACGAAACAGGTTATTGGGCCAGTCGCTCCTTGAAAACCTTTTTGAATTTGTCCACCTTGGGTGCCACCACATACCTGCAATACGGTTCTTCTCCGTTCAAATTGAAATAATCCTGGTGGTAGTCTTCCGCCTTGTAGAAAGCCTTGTATTCCGAGATCTCCGTGACTACCGGCGCGTCGTAAGCTCCGGATTCATCCAGGGACTTCTTCAGGGATTCGGCGATTTCTTTTTGCCCGGGAGAGTGGTAAAAGATGACCGAGCGGTACTGCGTTCCTACATCGTTTCCCTGCCGGTTGAGCTGCGTGGGATCGTGGGAGACCCAGAAGGCCTGAAGAATGTCAGCGTATTTGAGTTTACGCGTATCATAGGTCACCTGAATCACTTCCGCATGTCCGGTGGTTCCGTTGCAAACTTCGCGATAGGCCGGATTCTTCACGTGTCCTCCGCTGTAACCGGATACGACACTTGCCACTCCGTCCAGCAGTTGGAATTGCGCTTCCGTGCACCAGAAGCACCCCCCGCCGACAGTCGCGGTATCCAGGAATTCGGCAGGTACGTCTAATTTTTGGGGAGCGGTGTTTTTTTCGTTGGTCATGGGCTGTGCGCAACCGTACAGTTGCAGGAAGGAGAGTGAAAGGAACAGGAAGGATAGTTTTTTCATGAGGTGGGGAAAGCAATTACTGTGCCTTCCCGTATTACGTTAACAATACTTAACGCAGTTGGTTTGCCGACGGAGGAAGTATCTTGTTCAGATACAGGTATCCCGCTACACCGGACAAGGCGGATCCTGCAAGGATAGCTGCTTTTGCAGGTTCCGTCAGGGCAGGATCGTCGAAAGCGAGCAGCGCGATGAAGATGGACATCGTGAAACCGATACCTCCCAGCAAGCCGGCTCCCAGAAGTTCCCGGTAGCCGATACCTTCCAGCAACCTGCTGAATCCGGCCTTTACGGAAATGAAAATGGCCAGCAGTATGCCCAACGGTTTTCCTATTACGAGTCCGGTCATGATCCCTATTCCAGCTGAATTGGTCAGTGCTCCGAGCGAATCATCGGCAAGCACGATGGCCGTATTGGCAAGTGCAAACAGGGGAAGGATGAACCGGTTCACAGGCAGGTGAAGTCCGGTTTCCAGACGCTCCAGCGGATCGGAGGCGGTGCTTGCATCGTAGGGTATCATCATCGCCAGCAGGACACCGGCCACGGTTGCGTGGATGCCGGAGAGATGAACGGTATACCAAAGCCCCATACCTCCGAGCAGGTAGGGCCACAGGCGCTTCACTTTTCTTCGGTTCATCAGGTACAGGAGACACAGGATACCACCGGCGAAAAGCAGCGGCCCGACAGCCAGTGTATCCGTATAGAAGAGTGCGATCACCAGTACCGCGCCCAGGTCGTCCGCGACGGCGATAGCGGTTAGGAGGAGTTTCAGCGAATCGGGGACACGGTTGCCCAGCAGCGAAAGGATACCGATGGCGAAAGCGATGTCGGTGGCCATCGGAATTCCCCATCCGCTTTCCTGCGGTGTCCCATGGTTGAAAATCGAATATATTAATGCCGGAACTACCATTCCGCCGGCCGCCGCTGCGACCGGAAGGGAGGCGCGCTGCAGGGAGGACAGTTCGCCGGAAAGTACCTCCCGCTTGATCTCAAGTCCGGCCAGGAGGAAAAAGAGCGCCATCAGGAAATCGTTGATCACTTCGACGGGTGAATCCGGTAGATGCAGTGCTTCGAGACCCGTTGAAAATCCGCAATGCCAGAAACCGGCATAACCGGAAAATCCGACAGCGTTAGACAGCCCTATGGATACAGCCGTACAGAGGATCAAAATGATTCCGGTCGCCTTCTGGCTGTTGAAGAACAGGCGGAAGGCCTTGCGTAGCTTCATTTATTTTCTGTCTTGGGTCCTGCATCTTCGGAATACTTCCAGTCCGCAATGAACAGGTTCGTGTCGCGCGTTCCGTTGTTATTACGGTTGCTGGAAAAGACGAGTTTACGTCCGTCCCTCGAGAAGACCGGAAAAGCGTCGAACACTTTGTCGTGCGACACCTGTTCCAGTCCGGTTCCGTCGGTATTCACCAGCCAGAGGTTGAAGCGGTAGCCTCTTTTGACATGGTTTGATGAGAAAATGATCTTCTTCCCGTCCGGTGTGAAATAGGGAGCCCAGTTGGCACCGCCGAGGCTCGTCACCTGACGGAGATCGCTTCCGTCCACATTGCACGTGAAGAGCTCCATGTCGGTCGGCATCACCAGCCCTTCAGAGAGCAGTTGCTTGTATTCGGCGACGGCTTCCGGTGTCTTGGGCCGTGAAGCGCGGAAGACGAGCCGCGTACCGTCCGGAGAGAAGAAAGCGCCGCCGTCATAGCCCAATTCATTGGTGACCTGTCGCACGTTGCTTCCGTCGATATCCATCACATAGAGGTCGATGTCTCCGTTCCTTACGGATGTGAAAACGATCTTATCGCCCTTCGGACTCACCGTAGCCTCCGCGTCGTAGCCGGGAGAGTCGGTGAGTTTTTTTCGGATGTTTCCCTTCAAGTCCGCGACCACGATATCGAAATCAGGGTACAGTGCCCAGACGTACTTGTGGTCGGCGCGAGGGGCCGGTTTCGGCGGACAGGAATCGTTGCCGAACTGCGTGGTTGCATAAAGGATCAGGGTGTCGCCCGGCAGGAAGTAGGAGCAGGTCGTCCGCCCTTTACCCGTAGAGACCATCTCCGGCTTGAATTCATCGATCGATGAGAAGAAAATCTGGTCGCAGGAGACATTGAAAGCAGGATTCGTCATCTGGAAAACAAGCCGGCTGTTGTCGAAGCTGAAATAAGCTTCTGCATTGTCTCCCCCGAAGGTCAACTGCCTGACTTCCGTGAAATACCGCTCCTCCGGATAGCGGACAAGGGAGTCGGACTGACAGAAGGAATTCAGGCAGGCAAATAGGGATACGGCCGTTAACAGGAAGGTGCGTGTACTTGAAAACATGGTGCACAAAGGTAGCCGTTCAGCCCAAAACGGCCAATCCCGTTCAGCTGCCGATTCATTACTTTTACAGCCTAAATCCGGATAATGATGAAGCATCTCCTCTCCGCGTCCCTCTCGATCGCGTTATGTACCTCCTCTTTCATTTCCTGTACACCTTCCGATGCCGGAAAGGCCGGTGCTCAAGATGATTTCCTGGCTGACTGGATCGACACCACCATCCGTCCCGGCAACGATTTCTTCCGCTATGCGACCAATAATTGGATGAAAGGTAACCCGATACCGGATGCCGAGAGACGTTGGGGAATCGGAAACCTGGTGCAGGAGGAGGTCTTCTCCAAGCTTCGCACCATCAGTGAAGAGGCTGCAGCTGACATGTCGGCGCAGGAAGAAAGCAACCGCGGACGCATAGGGGCTTTCTGGTCGTCCGGAATGGACTCCGTGATGATCGACTCCCTGGGCCTGTCACCACTCTCGGAGGAGTTGGCAGCGATAGATGCGATCAGTAACACGGCGGACCTCCTGCGGGTCGTCGCTCATCACCAGATCATAGGGGGGGCGCCCGTCTTCTCCCTTGTTCCTTATCAGGACGAGATGAACAGCGAAAAAGTCACGCTGCACTTCTACCAAGGCGGACTTGGATTACCCGACAGGGATTATTATTTCAATACGGATACCCGCACAGCAGAGGTGCGCAAGGAGTACGGCATGCACCTCTCCCGGATGTTCCTTTTGATGGGAGATGAACCGATGAAAGCGAACCGAAGTGCGTTTTCCGTCATGAAACTGGAAACCTCGCTCGCAGGCGCTTCCAGGAAGCTGGAAGACCTGCGTGACCCCTACGCCAATTACAACAAGGTGTCCGTTTCTGCCTTTACAACCAAGCATCCTTCCCTCAATTGCAGGACCCTGCTCGACGGAATGGGTTTACAGAAAGTGGACACGGTCATCGTCGGTCAACCCGAATTTTTCGCCTTCGTGGAGAAGTCATTACGGGAAACATCCATCGAGGACTGGAAGAACTATCTGCGTTGGAACCTCGTGAGCAGCTTCACCGGACAACTCGGTTCCGCCTTCGAGCAGGAAAATTTCCGTTTCTACGGCGCTGTGCTTACAGGCGCAAAGGCACAACGGCCGCGCTGGAAGCGAATTCTGAAAGAGGAGGAGGATTTCCTGGGTGACGCACTCGGCCAGCTGTATGTCCGTGAATTCGTTTCGCCGGCCATGAAAGAGCGCTATCAGCGCCTGGTGGATGACATGATGGCGACCTACCGTGAGCACATCGTCGCGCTCGACTGGATGAGTCCGGTCACCAAGGAAAAAGCCCTGGACAAGCTTACCAAGGTGACCAGTAAAGTATGCTATCCCGACAAGTGGAAAGACTATTCAGGTCTTCGGCTGAAGCGTGGCGAATATCTGGCCAATGTGATTGCCTGCCGCAAGTGGCAGTTCGACTATACCACTTCCAAGCTGTTCAAACCGGTCGACCGGACCGAATGGGAGATGACGCCGCAGACCTACAATGCATATTACAATCCGTCCAACAACGAGATCGTTCTTCCCGCTGCCATCTTCCTGATTCCCGGACTTCCGGACGCATCGGCCGATGACGCCATCATATATGGATATGCAGCGGCCTCGACCATCGGGCACGAAATCACCCACGGCTTCGATGATCAGGGCAGACAGTTTGACGCAGCCGGTAATCTTACCAACTGGTGGCTTCCGGAGGATTCCGTCCGTTTCTACGAACGTGCCCGCAAGTTGGTGGAACAGTTCAACGCCTATGTCGTTCTCGACAGTCTTCATGTGAACGGTGAGGCTTCGCTCGGAGAGAACATCGCCGATCTGGGAGGAGTAGTCATCGGACTTGACGCCTTCAAAAAGACGGAGCAATACCGGAAAGGGGAGAAGACGGACGGACTTACGCCGGTGCAACGATATTTCCTGGGGTATACGCTAGGTTGGTTGGGACATTCCCGTGATGCATCACTTGCCAATCAAGTCATGACCGATGTGCACGCTCCGAATTTCCTGCGCGTGAACGGCCCCTTCAGTAATATTCCTGAATTCTATGAGGCCTTCGGTGTGAAGGAGGGCGATCCGATGTGGCGACCTGACTCCCTGCGTGTCAGGATCTGGTGATCAGCCGGGACGTAATTTCAGTAGCTCAGGATCCTCACGTCGTATCCGGAACCGTCGGGGCGAAGTATGTCCGGGCGCGTCGAAAAGATCCGGATACGGTAGTCGTTACCTCCCCGTACGAGGATGCCGTCCCATTCCCGGACACCTGCGGGCGAAATCCTTTTCTCTCCCTTATAGAGTTCCGCTCGCAAGGCGGTGTCCTCCGCCGTCAACCGCAGTCCGATTTTTCTGGTAGCAGGCAATAAGGTGGGATGTGTTTTTTCCTGTTGTCGATCCGTGAGAGAGCCAGCGAATCCGCTAAGGACTTCCGGTTCGGGAGCCATTCCGAAGGGGACCTTTCGGTAAAGCCGGCTGCCTGCATTATCGGCAAGCAGCATCCGATCTGACCGCAGTTCAGTGATGCGGTATTGGGCTGAAATTTCCTCCCCCGAGTCATCAGAATAATGAAGCACGATCGAGTCTTCACCGATGAATGACCAATCGCCGGGATGCAGCGTTCCGACGGTCTCCAAAGTTCCTTCAGCTGAAAGGAGAAAGCCGGTGTCGGAAAGCTGCGACTGATTGTCAAGGCTCCAGAGACCGGGCAGCGAAGCCCGGGCAGCGGCGGCGGAATCGACCGGAGGAGTTTCCTTTTGTTCCTTTTTTGTCTGCGAGCAGGCACTTAAGATGCAGAGCAGGAGGGCAGCCAGTTGGTGTCTGTTCATGTTTCAGAAGGGCATGCGTGCCAAGGGCGTGATGTCCAGGGATGCGAAGTCCTTTTCGAGATATTTGAAATAGCCGGCCATGGCGATCATTGCGGCATTATCGGTGCAATACGAGAAGGGAGGGATGAACACGTTCCAGCCACGAATTTCCCCGGTTTCCGCAAGTGCTTTACGAAGGCCGCTGTTGGCACTGACACCGCCGGCAATGGCGACATCCTTCACACCGGTTTCTGCCACGGCGGTTGCAAGTTTGTCCAGCAGGATATGGACGATCGTGTGCTGCAGGGACGCGCAAACGTCCGGAAGCAGTGATTCAAAGTCGGCGCCGGCCGTCCTCCTTTTTTCTGTCACGAAGTTGATGAATGCTGTTTTGAGTCCGCTGAAACTGTAATCCAGCCCCGGGACCCGCGGTACCGGAAAACGGTAGGCGGAAGGGTCGCCTGTTTGCGCGTACTTGTCGATCAGTGGTCCGCCCGGGTACGGCAGTCCCAGCGCTTTCGCGGCTTTGTCGAAAGCCTCGCCGGCGGCATCGTCCATGGTTTGGCCAAGAATGCGCATGCGCAGGGGAGTCTCCACAAGGACCAGTTGCGTATGGCCTCCGGAAACGGTCATGCACACGAACGGGAAAGAAGGTACGGCCTTCTGTTCGTCGGGCTCCCGGATGAAATGCGCCAGGATATGCCCTTGCATATGGTTGACCTCCAGCAACGGGATTCCCAATGCCAGGGAAATGGCTTTGGAAAATGAAACCCCCACCAACAGCGATCCCATCAACCCCGGGCCGCGTGTAAAAGCCACTCCATGAAGGTCGTTTTTGGTTATTTTTGCCTGACGAAGGGCTTCTTCCACCACCGGGACGATTTTCACCTGATGGGCCCGGGAAGCAAGTTCCGGAACAACGCCTCCGTAACGACGGTGGATGAGATCCTGGTTGGCAATGACATTGGACAACACCGTATCGTTCTTCAGTACCGCGGCCGAAGTCTCGTCGCAGGACGACTCGATTCCCAGTATGAAAATGTCTTTTTCAGCCACAATACAGAATGATTGAGTAAACTTCAGATCAGTTTTCAAAATTATCAAAAAACCGTTTCGCATATTCCTCTGGTCCGTCGGGATACTCATCTTCCTGATCGGTTTGCTTTTCCTTGCCGTGCAGACAGACGGTTTCCAGACGTTCCTGGCCCGACGTCTGACGGCCTATCTCTCCTCGGAAATAGGAAACAGGATCACTATCGGCAAAGTCTCGATTCGCTTCTTCCAAAGTGCGGTCTTGAAAGAGGTCATGGTCGAAGACCTTCACGGCGATACCCTGTTCTCCTTTCAGGAAGTTGGCGTATCGCTGAACGACCTTTCCACTAAAAAAAAGGTGCTGGATATTTCCACGCTTACCCTTCGTAACGGTTCCTTCCATCTCATCCATGCCAAAGGGGAAGCGCACGACAACCTCCATTATTTCCTGGATTATTTCAGCTCCTCGGATACTGCCGATACGGTTTCTTCGCCCTGGAAAATCACCGCGTCATCGTTGGAGCTGAAGGATTGTTCCTTCCTTTACGATGATTTCAATGAGCCGGCAGAGCCGTTCGGCGTGGATTTCTCGCATGTCGCTGTCCGCTCCGTAAACGGTGATCTGCACGACATCCATTTCATCAACGATTCGATTTTCGCCCGCATCGACCGGTTACGGTTCACCGAGCGCAGCGGTTTGGAGGTCCGTGAATTCTCCGGAGATGCAAAGGTTTCCTCGCAGGAGATTCGCGTAAACAAGGCGCACATAAGGACTCCCGGAACAGACCTTCGCGGCGACCTGGACTTCAACTACGAAACCTTCCTTGATTTCGATGATTTCATAGATAAGGTCAAGTGGCGCGGGGATTTCGCTTCCTCCACGGTCGACTTCCGGGATATCGCCCTGTTCGCAACTGATTTGCAGGGTTTGGACCGCACCCTCAGGCTACAGGGCAGGTTCAAAGGGAATGTCCGAAAGTTTCAGGGAAAGGATGCCATACTGGAGTGGGGAAAGTCTTCGCGTTTCGCCGGCGATATCCGAGTTACAGGACTACCCGAAATCGACGATACACACATCGATATCAGGGCGGATGAATTGCTGACCAATACTTCGGATATCGAATGGATACCGCTGCCGCCCTTCACTTCCGGCGCCAAGCTTTCCCTCCCGGACAACCTGGATTGCATGGGGCAGGTACGCTTCCAAGGACATTTCAACGGATTCTTTTCCGATTTCGTTGCTTACGGAAACGCGATGACGGACATCGGCTACGTGACGATGAACGTCAACCTGAAGAGCGAGCCCTCTATCGATTCCTACAGTTATCGCGGCGAAGTCGGTACCCGAAATTTCGATGTGGGCAGGCTCACCGAAACTCCTCATCTCGGAAGTATTTCCATGCAGGCTTATGTGAAGGGCAGCGGATTCAGGATCAAGGATCTTACGGCGGATATGTCGGGCAGGATCGAATCGGTCGTCTACCGCGATTTTGCCTACCGTAACATCGCAGTAGAGGGACGCATCGCGAAAAAACTCTTCAACGGGTCCATCGATATCCGCGAACCCGAGGTGGACTTCTCCTTCGGAGGTACGATCGACATGCGCCAGGAAGTCCCGGTTTTCGACTTCACTGCCGACATTCGAAGACTCGAACTCCAACGGCTGAATTTCCTTGCACTGAAGGAGGATTATGTCCTGACCACCTCGGTCTCCAGCAGGCTGACCGGCAGGACCATCGATGAACTTTCGGGTACGGTATCCTGCACTAACAGTTATCTTCAGGCGGGAAGTAAGATGTACTTCCTCCATCTCTTGAATCTGACGGCATCAGGAATACCGTCCGTCAAACGACGCATAGAGCTTGACTCGGACATCCTGGATGCTGATGTGAATGGCCAGTTCGAACTGGCGACATTGCCGCAGGCATTCCGTGAAATCATCCCCCGTTACTTGCCGAATGTCCTGCTGCCGGTAAAGGGGTCTTCCGGAAGACAGAAATTCGATTTCAACGTTTTGCTGAAGAACACTTCCGTGGTTACGGAAAACTTCCTCCCGGACCTTTATTTCGATCCTACGACCCGGTTCTTCGGACATGTGGACGACGCGGAAAAGACGTTCGATATCCATTTTGATTCACCCGAACTTCATTACGGACCGGTAAGGTGGATGAATCTCAAATCCGTTTTTACCGCGCAGGGGGATGAGATGCATGCCAATGTCACTTCGGATACGGTATATTATTCGGGGGAAGGCTATGTCCCGGGACTTAAATTACTGGCTGCCGCTCATGATAATAACGCCTCCTTCGATCTTTCCTTGTCGGATTTCGAAGCTTCTGAGAACAGCCTGCGCTGGAACGGTAACTTTTTCTTCAGGTCGTACCGCGATTTCAGCTTGCACGTAGATTCCTCCCGGATAGTGATTGACAGGAGCTTTTGGGAACTGGATGCAGACAACAGGATCGACTTCGATTCTCTGGGAATCCATTTCACGGATTTCTCCATCTCAAAAGGGGATGAGTTTGCGGGAATTCATGGATCTGTCAGTCGCGACAGCCTGCATGTGCTCTCGGCTGAATTCCGTGGCTTCCGGCTGAGTCTCCTTGATCCAGCGCTGGAAGCCTATAAAGTATCACTGAACGGTACCGTCGAAGGCACCGTAGAAATTTCCGGACTTTATGACGATGTGCGGATCGAAAGCGATCTCGGCGTGAAGGACCTGGCCATCAACGGGGATACACTTGGCAACGCCGTCATCCGTACCGATTATGTCAACGGCAGGAACGACCTTCAAGTGGACATGTACATCGAGAAGGGGTCGGCAAAGGTCATTGCAGCCAAAGGACGTTATCGCCTGCGGCAGAAGGAGGATAACCTGGATTTTCATCTTACGACGGACAATTTCTATCTCCATACGCTGGAAAACCTCATGGAAGGTGTCGTCACGGATGTTCGGGGTAAAGTATCCTGTGACCTGAAGCTTTCAGGAACTTTTGAAAAACCTGTTTTCGAGGGTTACGCGGATTTCAGGAAGGCGGCCGTGACAGTAGACTACTTGAACACCCGTTATAATTTCACCTCGAAGGTCGTCATCCGTGAAAACGAATTCGATCTCGACGGCATCAAAGTCATGGACGAGAACGGTCACGAGGCCGGTGTAAAAGGCCGTATTACCCACCGTTACTTCAGTGATTTCCGCTTTGATGTGGAAGTCTATCCCCGCAATTTCCAGGTGCTGAACACCACCGTGATACAGAATTCGCTCTATTACGGCAGAGCGAATGCTACCGGGTACGCACGGTTCAACGGTTCCATCGACGATATGGAAATGGACATCGCGCTGAGCCCCAACAAGGGTTCCGTGCTCAACATCCCTTTGAACACAGCCTCGGAAGTCACAGCCTCCGATTTCATCACTTTCGTGAACATGCGCGAAGTGGCGGACTTCTCCGAAAATACCAACACCGTCAACCTCTCGGGTATCCGGCTGAATATGAATCTCGATATGACGCCCGATGCGGAGATCAATATCATCTTCGACGAGAAGATCGGTGACGTCATCTCCGGCAACGGAAACGGAAACCTGCGCCTAGACATCAACCAGGTCGGTGACTTCAACATGTACGGGACCTTCAATATCGAGAAAGGAACCTATCTCTTCACGCTCCAGAACCTCATCAATAAGCGATTCCAGATCAACCAGGGCGGACGTATCACATGGGGCGGGGACCCTTACGATGCCACTGTCGATATGACCGCGGTTTACAGTGTCTATACAGGATCTTTGGTGAACCTCATCCAGGACTCCACTTTCCAGCGCAGGGTTCCGGTCGACTGTCGTCTGAACCTGACCGGGAAACTGATGAACCCTTCCATCAACTACGAGATCGCAGTCAGGGCACAGGATGCTACCATAGAAAGCATGGTCCGAACCGTTCTCAACTCGGAACAGGAGGTCAGCCGTCAGATGTTCGGACTGCTTGTCTTCAACCAGTTCCTGCCACCCTCGGTAAGCACCTCTTCGGTCGGACGGTTCGATGCAGGGGCCGGCGCAGTGGCCAGCGCCAGCGAGCTGCTGAGCAATCAGGTCAGCAACTGGCTCTCCCAGCTGAGCAAGGATGTCAACATCGGGTTCAATTACCGGGCTAAGGACACCTACAGCAGCGAGGAGATCAACCTGATGTTCTCCAAGACGATGTTCAATGACCGGTTGCTGGTGGAGACGAACGTCGGCGTGATGGGTAACAACGCTACGGCTACCAACACCAATGCGAACAACGTCGTCGGTGAATTCTATACGGAATACAAGGTTTCGGCCGACGGCCGTTTCAGGCTGAAGGCCTACAACCGCAGCAACGCCGACGACCTGATCAATTTCAACGCACCGTACACACAAGGAGCGGGTGTCTTTTTCCGTCAGGATTTCAATTCCCTTAAAGACCTGAAGGAACGTCTCGGACTGACCAGGAACAAGGAGGTTAAAGAGTAAGTAGGCGTTCCCCTTAAAAATCAAATGCCACAAACCTTACGGGGTTTGCGGCATTTGTGAGCAACCTTACGGGGTTGCGTTGAGGTCTCTGCAGGCATTTACTCCTGCTCGAGGTGATATGACAATGATACGCCCGCTGAGAGGCGAAAGGTCTTCAATATGCGGTCTGCTTTCGGAATCTGTAAGGTCAGACCTTTCTTTGGTAGGTTATTTCCTCATTAAAGTCCGTTTATCGATCCTTAGAGCACAAATTCTTCTTTTCAGCCTGTAAGGACAGCTGTTCCCCCGGACCATTTTGGTCGCACAGTATGACAAAAAGGGCACCCGGATAAACTTTCTTACCTTTGAGGGGTTATTCACGGTAGGAAAAATGAAGCTTGATTCGATAGAAGAGGCCATCCAGGACCTTAAAAACGGCAAAGTGGTCATCGTCGTGGACGATGCAAACCGTGAAAACGAGGGTGATTTCATCACTGCTGCGGAGAACGTGACGCCGGAAGTCATCAATTTCATGGCTACCCACGGCAGGGGTCTGATCTGTGTGGCGCTCACGGAGGAGCGGTGTTCGCAATTGGACCTGCCGATGATGGTCAGTAAGAACACGTCGAATCACGAGACCCAGTTCACCATCTCCGTCGACCTCATTGCACCCGGAATCTCTACCGGCATTTCAGCATCCGACAGGTCCCGGACGGTGAAAGCGCTCATAGATCCCGCTACCCGTGCGGAAGACCTTGCCCGACCCGGACATATTTTTCCGTTGCGTGCGAAAAACGGCGGAGTACTGCGCAGGACCGGACATACCGAAGCCACGGTGGACCTCTCTCGGCTCGCGGGATTCGCTCCTGCAGGTGTTCTCGTGGAAATCATGAACGAGGACGGCACAATGGCCCGACTCCCTGACCTCTTCGGGATAGCCTCGCGTTTCGGGTTGAAGGTAGTCTCGATCGAGGACCTCATCGCGTACCGCTTGAAGAACGAAAGCCTCATAAAGCGGGAAGTGGAGGTGGCTTTACCGACTGCCTATGGTGATTTCCGCCTGATCGCCTACAGACAACTAAACAATGACCAGGAGCATCTGGCACTGGTGAAAGGAACATGGGAAAATGACGAACCCGTCCTGGTGCGAGTGCACTCCAGTTGCATGACCGGCGACATATTCGGTTCGTGCCGCTGCGATTGCGGTCCTCAGTTGCAGAAGGCCATGCAGATGATCGAACAGGCAGGGAAGGGAGTCATTGTCTACATGAATCAGGAAGGCCGTGGAATCGGTCTCTTGAACAAATTGCGAGCCTATCGCCTGCAGGAGCAGGGACGCGATACCGTGGAAGCCAACCTGGAGCTCGGATTCGGAATGGATGAGCGTGATTATGGTGTCGGGGCCCAGATCATCCGCGACCTCGGGGTCACCAAGATGAAGCTCATGTCGAACAACCCCCGCAAGCGTGCGGGACTGATAGGCTATGGTCTGGAAATCGTCGAAGCGGTTCCGCTGCAGATTGTTTCAAATCAGCACAACAAACTTTATCTGATCACCAAGCGCGACAAGCTTGGTCATACCATCCGCATCGACAACTGACCTTCAAGCAGCTGCTTGTAGAAGTCGAACAGCTTCTCGCTGATCGCGCGGTCCGAATATTTTTCTTCTGTCAATTTACGTCCCGCTTTTCCTACGGCGCGGCATTCTGCCGGCTGATCCACACAATAGGCTATCCTGTCCAGAAACTCTTCCGGCGTGTCCGCCAGTAATATTTCGCGGCCCGGTACTGCATCTATTCCCTCTGCACCGACAGTGGTGGATATGACGGTTTTTCCCGCCGCCAATCCCTGCAGGATTTTCACGCGCATGCCGCTTCCGGAACGCAGCGGTACCAGCATGACGGCCTTGTCTTCCATGAAGGCGGTTGCATCAGGGACAGTTCCCGAGAAAATGACGCCAGGCACAGGGGTATGCATCATGTGTTCGGGGAAAGACCTGCCGGCCAGATAGAGTTCCAGATCCGGAAATCTACGGTGGATTTTCGGCCAGATCGCTTCCAGCAACCATTTCACGCCTTCGATATTCGGCTGCCAATCCATGGATCCCAGATGGAACAGGCGCAGAGGAGTACCGGGTTTCCAGTTCTGAACGGCAATGGCGGATGGGTCTATTCCAAGAGGAACGGTCCGCAGCGGAATGTTTCGGGCCGACTTGCGGATGATGGCGGCATCGGTATCCGTGATGGGAAGGATGGCATCAAGAAGCCCGTAGGTAGTTTCTTCGTACCTCCTCAGCCTTCTTGCAAGCAGTCGGAGATAAGATCTGCGCAGCGGATTTCCGCTTTCTGCCGCCAGCCGTTCCCAGATGAGGTGCTCGACATTGTGTGACCGGAGAATACAAATGGCGGAAGAATGGCGGCGTACGGTTTCCAGATACGGCAACGTGAAAGTCGACTCGAACTGAACGATATCGAAGCGCTGTGAACGAAGCACTTCCTTCAGACGTTGTGCCGCACCGGTATCAAAGAAACGGACGACATTGTAGGACTCGTCGGCCCTGAAAAGATTGATGAAAGCCCTTCCCGCCCGCAGCGAGGTATCGATAGGTACGGTTACAGGATGGAAGCGCCCAAGCGAGCCGGCAGACAGTGAATCTTCCCGGACGTAGTGCTTTTTAGTGTTCAGGGCGAAAAGGGTTACCTGATGGCCGCCGGCAGCAAGCATCTCCGCCATGCGGTACATGGCGATATTGCCGCCGTCGTTCAGCGGCCAGGGGACGCGGTGACAGACCAGCAGGATATTCACGCAGCGGTTGTTTTACGGCGGAACCTTCCGAGTATGCGGGCATACATCTCCCGGCTGAAAAGAGAACTGTCGGTCGTCGCCTTGTATGTGAGGAAAATGCCTACAGGCAGCAGGACGACGGTCGAAAGCCACATGCCTTCCGGAGGCGTTAGGACACCTTCTCGGGCGAATTTCTCACCGGTGATGCTGATGATGTGATAGGTGATGAAGAATACCACCGAAATAACGACCGGCATCCCAAGTCCGCCTTTGCGGATGATCGCCCCCAACGGGGCGCCGATGAAGAAAAGGATGAGACAGGCGAAAGAGAGCGTGAACTTCCGGTTCCATTCGATTTCGTGCCTTGCAAGACTGCGTTGCTTGATCTCAATGTCCTCGGCTGCATCGTCGATGATGTTGCGCATGCTGCGGGCCGAGTAGAGTGCGGCGGTGGCCTTGCTGAAGGCAGCCGGACTGCCGGCTTTGGGTACGACCGTTGGCGTCTTAAGTTGGTCCTTGACGCTTGGAAGCTGCCGGACGATATCCGCCTTTTTGGAGGAAATGGAACGGCGTATGGAGTCGGAGGCTCCCGCCAGCTGACGCAGGTTCAGCATCTGGAAATTATCCTTGAAAAGCTGCTCGTTGGTACGGGTGAGCTTGAAGGAGCTGAGATCGAAACGGAAGGTCTCCTGGTCGAACTCGGTTCGCATCAGCGGATGGGAACGGTTTTCACGTCCTTTGTCCATGTCCTCGTAACTCACTCCCTTGAACAGCGTGATCACCAGGAAGCGTTCGTCCTCCGACATCATCATCTTACCTTCTTCTGCCATGACCATTTTGGTGTTGCCGCGGTTGTCGGTATGGTCATAGATCATCACATCGTGCAAGGTCTTTCCGTCCCCGTCCTTCTTGCCGACTTTGATCGAATAGCCGTCGATCCCGTTGTAGAACACGCCCTCGGTGATGTAGAGCGCAGGCTTCTGCTGACGGACGTCGTAGAGCAAGGCGTTCATCTTCAGGTTGGCGACCGGCAGGATGTAGTTGCTGAAAACGAAGGCGAGCAGGGACAATCCGACCGCGGCGACCATCAGCGGCCGCATGATTCGCTGCAGGCTGATGCCGGCTGATTTACAGGCGGTGAGCTCGGAATTCTCGCTGAGGTTTCCAAACGTCATGATGGAGGACAGCAGGATGGCAAGCGGAAGCGCGAGAGGAACGAGCGTTATGGCCACGAAGACCATCAGCTTGACGATGACAATCCAGTCCAATCCCTTGCCGACAAGGTCGTCGATGTACTTCCAGAGGAACTGCATCAGCAACACGAACAGCGCGATCACGAAGGTCAGCAGGAACGGACCGGCGAAGGAGCGGAGCAGGAGCAAGGTCAGCTTTTTCACTGTATCTTGGTGTCGCATGCAAGTTACTAAAATGGACCTAAGCGACGCCGAACTGGAAGTGCTTTCCGACACCGGCTTCTTCCTGGTGAAGCGTTCGGTGACCGAAAAACTGGATGCCTGTTTTTCCGGACTGCAGCGTGACTGGAAAAAAGATGTCGTGAATTGGCGGTTCCCGGTGTCCGGAGTGGACCGCGAACGCGGCAAGATCTTCAGAGGCGAGAATTACAAAGGATTGCCGTATGTCATCATGGATTTTCCGAAGCTGTTCGAGCGCGAAAATGTTTTTGCGGTGCGTACGATGTGCCGGTGGGGACATGAGTTCAGCGTGACACTGCATTTGCAGGGCGCATCGCTTCAACCCTTCCTCAAGGACCTTTACAGCCGACTCGGTTGCTTCAACCCCGGTGAAACATATTTCTGCGTGAACAGGACCCCGTGGGAATACGACTTCGGGGAATTGAATTACAGACTGCTTTCTGAAACAGACGAAGCGGCCGTCAAACGTCACACGGAAGAGACCGGCTTTTTGAAAGTGGCGGTACGGCTGGACCTGGCCAAGTGGAGGATGTTGCCGGAATTCGCCGGAGATATGATCCGTCGGATCGGTATTTTCCTGGGAAGATGATCAGGAACCGATATGGTGCTTCAGCTCGTGAACCTGGCTGTCCCACAGCCGCATCGCTTCTTCGCGCTCGTCTTCCGCTGCGAAATCAGTGATCACCAGCGCAATGTCGCCGGTAAGCTCGTCCTGGACGATTTCGAACTGGAAATAGGAGTCATCGTCCGGGCCATCGTTCACCCATTTGTAACGGATGGAATGGTTGTCTTTCTTAGAGACGATATGGGCGCGTTGTTCGCTGCCATCCCAGAAGAACACATAGTCACCCTCGCGGATAACGACTTTGTCAGCGAACCATTCTTCGAGGGCACTGGCATTACTGAGGTAATTGAAAAGGATCTTGGGGGAGGATTTGAGCTCGAACTCGAGGGTGAACTTTTGCTTCTTCCTGGTGGTTACTTCCGTCATCACAACTGATTTTCAAAGTGGTCCTTCGCAGCGGACCTTCCGTTCAAAGGGTCGGTAAGGTAATCAATTGCCTGCAAAAAGCCCAGCCTTCATTATTTTTTGTTTATTATCGAACGAATGTCTTACTTAACGCCATGGGACTACAAGAATCGATGCCGGCTACCGGCAGATGGCTATTCAAGTACCGCGGTCAACTCCCGGTAATCATTTTTCTTCTCGCGTATCCGGCGGTTTCCTTTACGGACTACACATCATTCACCCCGGATGCCCTGAGGATCATCAATTATTCCGCTTTTGCGTGCTCGGTGCTGGGTTTCCTTATCCGTTGCTATACGGTAGGTACTACGCCTACCGGCACTTCAGGAAGGAATACCAAAGAGCAGGTTGCGGAGCAGCTGAATACCACCGGAATCTACTCGATGGTACGGCACCCCCTTTATCTGGGGAATTACCTGATGTGGCTGGGTATACTGATCTACACCAAGAACATCTATTTCACCCTTACCGTATCGCTCATGTACTGGCTTTATTATGAGCGCATCATGATGGCCGAAGAGAACTTCCTTTCTTCCAAGTTCGGTGCCGCTTTCAAGGAATGGTCCTCCGTAATTCCGGCGTTCCTTCCCAGACTGCGAGGCTTCGTACCGCCCTCCGAGCCCTTTTCGCTGAAGCAGGTGTTGCGCCGGGAATATTCCGGTGTACTGGCTACCGTGATCGGTTTCGTATACGTGCAGCAGCTGATCGGACTAAGCACCTTCGGAAGCGATTATATCATCAGCAGCACGTATAAAGCCACGCTCCTTGCTACGGCAATCGCCGCACTGGTGCTCAGAATCCTGAAGAAATACACCCGCCTTCTGGATTGACACGCCGTCTTTTCAGCAGGATCAAAATGAAGCAGAGCGGAAAGACAGTTGAAACTGTCCGTCCGCTCTGTTCGCATAAAACGTAGTAGCGAGGGAGGGAATCGAACCCTCCACCTCAGGGTTATGAATCCTGCGCTCTAACCACCTGAGCTACCTCGCCGGATACCTGTAAAAGGGCTGCAAATATCCGAATTGCTTCGGTTTATCCAAAGTTTTGGATGAAACATATCCCATTCCGGATTCAAATAAAAAACCCGGACCAGCATGGCCCGGGTTTGAAAGTAGCGGAAAACGGATCAGCTGCCTGGTTCGTCAGTTTTCTTCATGGACTGAATGGCGTCACGCATTTCCTGACAGGCGCGCTTCACTTCCTGAAGACCTTTGCGGACACGCGTGCCGGCAGCGGCATTACCCTTTTCAGAGAATTTGATGACATCCTCTTCGATGGAGGCCACCAACTGCTTGATTTTTTCGTATTCTTTCATGGTTGGGAGAGGTTTGGAAATTAGAGGAATGATTAGTGGGGATTGGATCAATTCGGATTTAAGAAGAGTTTCAGAAGGCTGCGATTTTGTCAGACATGTATTCTCCTGCCTTGAGTTTCACATGGGCCTTGCGGAACGCATCAATAGTGTATTTGACGTCATCCAGGGTATGCACGGCGGTAGGGATAAGTCGGAGGATCATCATGCCCTTGGGCACTACCGGATATACGACGATGGAGCAGAAGATGTCGAAATTCTCACGCAGGTCATAGATCAGGTTCGTGGCCTCCGGAATACTGCCATTCATGTAAACCGGTGTCACCGGGCTTTCGGTGTTGCCGATTTCGAATCCAGCTTCTTTCAAGCCTTTCTGAAGCGCGTTGACGATCTTCCAGAGGTTGTCCTTCAACTGGGGTTGGGAGCGAAGCAGTTCGAGACGCTTCAGCGCACCCATCACCAGCGGCGAAGGCATGGTCTTGGCGAAAATCTGGGACCGCATGTTGTATCGGAGATATTCGATGACGTCCTCCTTGGAGGAGATAAAGCCACCGATGAGTGCCATACTCTTTGCGAAAGTGCCGAAATAGACATCGATTCCGTCCTGTACACCTTGCTCTTCACCGGTACCTGCGCCGGTCTTGCCAAGGGTGCCGAAGCCGTGTGCGTCGTCCACGAAGAGCCGGAACTCGTATTTCTTCTTCAGTTCGACGATTTCCTTGAGCTTGCCCTGGTCGCCGCGCATGCCGAAAACGCCTTCGGTGATCACAAGGATAGAGCCGCCGGTCTCTTCGACGATACGGGTCGCTCGCTCCAGCTGCTTTTCACAGCTGGCGATATCGTTATGAGGGAAAACGAAACGTTTTCCCATATGGAGACGCACGCCGTCAATGATACAGGCGTGGCTTTCACTGTCGTAGACGATGACATCGTGACGGTCGACCAGGGAATCGATGGCGGAAACCATGCCTTGATAACCGAAGTTCAACAGGATCGTGTCCTCCTTCTGCATGAAGGCAGATAACTCATTCTCCAGTTGTTCGTGGTGATTGGTGTTTCCGGACATCATACGCGCTCCCATCGGAGAGGCGAAGCCGAATTTTGCTGCGGCATCAGCATCCGCTTGGCGAACTTCAGGATGGTTGGCCAGTCCGAGATAGTTATTCAGACTCCAAACCAAACGTTTTTTTCCGCGAAAAACCATATGCGGACCAATTTCACCTTCCAGTTTTGGAAAAGTGAAATAGCCGTGTGCATCTTTTGAATGCTGTCCAAGAGGGCCCCTGTTCTTTTTGATTTTCTCGAATAAATCCACCTGCTGTCTTTTTATTGAATCGTGACCGACGAAAACCTTCAACAGGTCATCATCACGGCCAATCATTCTTTTGATTTATCGCAAATATAGCCATTTGTTGATGAATTTGATTTTTTTTGAGGCATCATAAATTGTGTTTTTTAACAGGTCGAATCGGCTACCTTTGTCTTAGTATCTATCTGCAAAATCTCCGCAAATACATATTTATATAGTTGACAATCAATATTATAATAGTATTATCTAAAGTGGTTATTACTCGCCTGTCCGAAATCCGAATATCCATGAAATTAATCCGTAATACATTCCTTTTGCTCCTTTTGGTCGGTTTCTCGTCGAATGCACAGAACCTCCAACTCGCCGCCAATCTGTCCTACGGCAATTCCCCGCTTGCAAACATCGGCGGATACGTGGACTCGTTAGGCAACGAATACGCCCTTGTCGGCACCTACAACGGATTAGATATCGTAGATGTCAGTGTTCCCGCTAATCCGGTTATCCGTTTTTCCGTCCCGGGGCCGACCGACGACTGGCGCGAAGTGAAGACCTATCGTAAATACGCCTATGTGACGACTGAAGGCGGTGGCGGATTGGTGATCGTCGATCTCAGTCGTCTTCCGGCTGCCATCAACTACCATTCCTATACCGGCGACGGTGCCATCAACGGGCAGTTGGGCAGCATCCACGCACTTCACTGCGATACGGCCAGGGGCTTTTTGTATCTGTATGGCAGCAACATCGGAAGCGGTAACACGCTTTTTCTCAATCTCGCCAACCCATGGAATCCCGTTTATGCAGGCCAGTACAGCTATCCGGGTGGTGGTAACACGTCCTATGTGCACGATGGCTACGCCGAAAATGACACGCTTTACGAAGCTCACATCTATGCCGGATTTTTCGCCGTGGTGGATGTCCGCAACAAATCGAATCCGGTCTTGCTGGCCACGCAGACCACTCCGACTGCTTTCACTCATAACACCTGGCTCTCGGCCGACCACCGTACGCTTTTCACGACCGATGAGAATTCCGACAGTTACTTGGGCGCATACGACATCTCCGATCTCTCCAATATCCAGGAGATTTCGCGTTTCCAAACTGCTCCCGGATCGAACGCCATTGTCCACAATACGCACATACTGAACGACTACGCGATAACCTCCTGGTACAAGGAAGGCGTTGTCATAACGGATGTAAGCCGTCCGCACAATCCGGTCGAGGTCGGCCATTACGATACCTATCCGCAGGGGAGCGGAAACGGCTTCAACGGCTGCTGGGGCGTATATCCTTATCTCCCTTCCGGCACCATCGTCGCTTCCGATATCGACAACGGTCTTTTCGTGTTGACCCCCAACTATGTCAGAGGCTGTTATCTGGAAGGTACCATTACCGATTCCGTCACCGGCGTGGTGCTTCCCGGCGCCCGCGTGCAACTCGGGTTGGCTGTGCCGGTTTCTTCCACCTCCGGAAGCAACGGAGGATACGCACTGGGAACAGTGACGGCAGGGACGTATTCGGTAACCGTATCGCGTCCCGGTTATGTGACCAAGACCATCAGCGGGGTTTCCATATCAAACGGCCAGCTGACCGTTTTGGACGTTCAGCTCCGATCGGTGCCGACCATTTCAGTCGAGGGGCAGGTGCTGGATGGCATGACCGGACAGCCGGTCGCCAATGCGATCGTCGGACTCATCAACCAGGATTTCGATCTGCAAGTGGTCACGAATTCCACAGGTGCTTTCATGTTCACATCCGTAGTGGACGGCCAATACGAACTGACAGCCGGCAAATGGGGGTATCACACCACCTGCAATTCGGTGCTTACCAATACCTCTCCTTTCGTGATAGCACTCGACCCCGGTTATCAGGACGATTTCACCTTGGATTTCGGATGGACCGTATCCGGTTCCAGCCTCAACGCATGGGAGAGGGGAGAGCCTCTTGGTACGGTGAACGGCATCGGACAACAGATCAATCCGGAATTCGACGTCACCGGCGACTGCGGCGAAAACTGTTATGTGACCGACAACGGCGCAGGGCCTTTCAACAGCCATGATGTGGACAACGGATACACCCTGCTTACTTCTCCGGTCTTCGACCTGACCGGCTACATCAATCCTGTCATCGAGTTCGACCGCTGGTTCGTGAATAACGGAGGCTCCGGCACCCCGAACGATTCCCTGCTGTTCCTTCTCTCGAACGGTACAAACACGGTCCGCCTGGGCGCAGTCAACGCCTTCTCCGCAGGAACCGGTACCTGGTGGCACCAATCGTATCCTGTAAGTTCTTACATGACTCCGGGTCCGACGATGCAGCTCCTGGTACGCTGTGAAGACTACTCGACAGGCCATATTGTCGAGGGCGGTATCGATAACTTCATCGTAACGGGTGTCATCACGATGGGACAGAACGACCCTGTTCACTCGGTTTCGGCGCAAGTTTTTCCGAATCCCAACGAAGGTGTTTTTGAAATCCGTTTTCCGGAGAACGTTAGCGCCGCCGTGGGCCTGAAGGTGTTCGATCTGGCCGGAAGGAATGTGTTTTTTGAAAGTCTGCGGATCGTAAACGGACGGTTGCGTATTGATTCCGGCTTGCCTCCCGGCTTCTATGTTCTTTCGCTGAGCCTTGAAAACGGAGAAACCGTGGCGTCACGTTTCATCGTCCGCTGACCCGTCGGTTGAGACTCGTACCCCGTCACTTTATTATTCACTACCTTCGCCGGACCATGCGGTTTAGCCAACTGTTTTTCCTTTCAGTAATACTGGTCGCTCTCTCGGGTTGCAGTTCCTACAACCGGGTGACGAAGGGTAAGGACATGGACGCCAAGCTGGATCTGGCCGTCAAGCTCTATAAGAAAGGGAATTATTACAAAGCGCTTCCGCTGTTCGAGGAGCTCATCGCGGTATACCGCGGCACCAAAAAGGCGGAAATGACTTATTACTATTACGCGTACTGTAATTTCAAAGCAGGCGACTATACGTCAGCGGCCTACGACTTCGAAAATTTCGTCAAGTCCTACCCGAACAGCGAGTTTACCGAAGAGTGTGCCTACATGCAGGCCTATTGCTACTTCATGGACTCGCCGGGCTATACCCTGGATCAGACCAACACTTACAAGGCCATCAACCAGCTTCAGCTCTTCGCAGACCGTTATCCGTCCAGTGCAAGGTTGCAGGAGTGCAACAACCTGATCGATCAGCTGGAGGCCAAGCTGGAGATGAAGGCATACGAGAATGCAAGGATGTATTTCTTCATGGACGAATACAAGGCGGCAGTGACTTCCTTTCGCAATCTGCTCAACGATTTCCCTGCTTCTCCTCACCGGGAAGAGGCCATGTTCCTGGTCATCAAGTCGCAATACAAGCTGGCCCTTTTCAGTATTGATGCCAAGAAAACCGCCCGTTTAAATGAGGCTCTGACGTTTTTCGGCGAATTTCAAGCTTCTTATCCGGGCAGTGAGTACAGGAAAGAGGCTGAATCCATCGCTTCGGATATCAGAAAATGGCTGGAAATGATGGAATCCATGTCCATTTCCTCTCCAAATTGATTTTTTTTTAGTACATTTGCAGCCTAATTCCAACGACCGATGCTGTATAAGGCAGAGACCAATACGACCATCACCCGTAATCTCCGTGATTACGACAAGGAGACCGGCAACGTTTATGAATCCCTCGTGATCATTTCCAAGCGTGCCAACCAGATTTCATCCGAACTGAAAGAGGAGCTCAACGCAAAGCTCTCCGAGTTCAATACCGCCAGCGACAACTTGGAAGAGATATTCGAGAACCGCGAGCAGATTGAAATCTCCAAATATTATGAGCGCCTTCCGAAGCCGACCCTGATCGCTCTCAACGAGTTCCAGGACAAGAAGATCTACCACCGCAATCCGGCGCGAGAGAATTCATAAGGCTCCGGTCTTTGTGACATGTTGAAAGGATCCAAGACGTTCGGTTTTGGATTTTTTCATTTTTAAGCTGAACGATATCACCATGAAAGGCAAGAAAATACTCCTCGGCGTCACCGGAAGCATCGCTGCATATAAATCCGCCACGCTCGTTCGGCTGCTGGTGAAGGCAGGTGCCGACGTCAGGGTCGTCATGACTCCCTCGGCAGTGGATTTTATTACGCCTTTGACATTGTCCACCCTTTCCAAGAACCCGGTGCTCACCGAGTATTTCCACCGGGGTGACGGAACTTGGAACAATCACGTGGAATTGGGCAGCTGGGCCGATCTCATGGTCATTGCACCGCTTTCCGCAGCCACTCTGGCCAGAATGGTCGGTGGCCTGTGCGACAATCTCCTGATCGCCACTTACCTTTCCGCTCGCTGTCCCGTGATGGTAGCTCCGGCCATGGACCTCGATATGTGGAAACACCCATCGGTTGTTGAAAACGTGGAACGCATCCGTCGGCATGGCGTCCACCTGATTCCACCTGCATCCGGAGAGCTTGCCAGCGGTCTTTCCGGCGAGGGAAGGATGGAGGAGCCGGAGATCATCTTCAATACGGTGCAAGGTTTTTTCGTTGATGGCCTGTCGCTGTCCGGCGTGAAAGCGCTGGTGACGGCAGGCCCTACCTGGGAAGCGATAGATCCCGTCCGTTTTATCGGAAACCGTTCAACCGGTAAGATGGGGTTCGCCATCGCCGAAGAACTCGCCGCCAGGGGGGCTTCCGTCACCCTGGTCAGCGGCCCGTCCTCCGAATCCGTGAATCATCCCGCTATCCGTCGAATCGATGTCGAATCCGCCCGCGAAATGCAGCAGGCTTGTGACGAAGCTTTCGGAGATGCCGGACTGGTGGTCATGTCGGCTGCGGTCGCCGACTATACCCCGGAGAAACCGGCCACCCGGAAGATCAAGAAGCAGGGCGAACGGATGGGACTGGAGCTGGTACCGACCAACGACATCCTCTCGGAAATGGGAAAGCGTAAACGCAAAGGACAGACGTTGGTGGGATTCGCACTCGAAACGGAAAATGAAATGGCCAATGCCGCCGACAAGCTTTCAAGAAAGCATCTGGATTTCCTCGTCCTGAACTCCCTTCGCGACGAAGGAGCCGGATTCGGCCACGATACCAACAAAGTCACTTTGCTTTCCGCCGATGGCATGGCGCGTGCCTTTCCGTTAAAGTCCAAAACGGATGTGGCCCGCGACCTGGTCGACGCCCTGACTGCAACCCTTCAACAAAACAAGAGATCCTGAAGATGACCATCCTTTCCTTCTTCCGGCCTGCATTGCTGTTGCTCGTGCTCTCGTCCGGTCTGCTCCATGCGCAGGAACTGAACTGCACCGTAAGCGTCCTCTCTCCGAAAGCGACGGAGAGCGACCGCACCATCTATCAGACGCTGCAAACTTCGCTGCGTGAGTTCATCAACAACAGGAAGTGGACCAACGACCAGTATCTTAACCAGGAGCGCATCGAGTGCAGCATCACCATCACCATCTCCGAGCGTAGCAGCGTGGAGGATTTCAAAGCGAATATCCAGATCCAGTCGCGTCGACCGGTGTACCGGACCTCCTACAATTGCCCGATGTTCAATCATCAGGACAACGATTTCACCTTCAAGTACTATCAGGACCAGGTCCTTGAGTTCGACGAGGCAAACATCAATTCGAACCTGACAGCCGTCATCGGCTATTATGTATATGTCATTCTCGGCTTCGATTATGATTCCTTCTCACAGGAAGGAGGGACTCCCTATTTCCTGCGCGCCCAGACGATCGTGAATAACGCACAAGGCATTCAGGAAAGAGGATGGAAAGCCTTCGAGAACCAGCGTAACCGTTATTGGTTGGTGGAAAACCTGCTTCACACCCAGTTCCGCGGATTGCGTACCTGCATCTACAAGTATCACCGTCAGGGATTCGACCTCATGAGCGACAACCTCGCTGACGGAAGAGCGAACGTATTGAACGCCCTTAAGGAACTGAAAAAAGTCTATGATTTCCGTCCGAACTCATTTGCATTGCAGGTATTCTTCAACGCCAAGGCGGATGAGATCGTTTCTCTGTTCTCGCAGGCCAACGCCGATGAGAAATCACAGCTGATGCAGCTGCTCTCTCAGGTGGATCCCGCGAATACGATGAAGTACAATGCCATCAGCGGCAATAAATAATCACCGGTACATTTTACTTAAAATAAACGAACAGTATACATGGGATTGAAATGCGGAATCGTCGGGCTGCCGAATGTCGGGAAGTCCACGTTGTTCAACTGCCTGTCCAATGCAAAAGCCCAGGCGGCCAATTTTCCATTTTGCACCATCGAGCCCAATCTCGGCATCATCACGGTTCCGGACGAACGTCTTAACAAGCTGGAAACCCTCGTCAAGCCGCAGAAAGTCGTTCCGACCACCATCGAAATCGTCGACATCGCCGGTCTGGTGAAAGGGGCTTCCAAAGGCGAAGGTCTCGGCAACCAGTTCCTCAGCAACATCCGCGAATGCGATGCCATCATACACGTCGTCCGTTGCTTCGAGGATCCCAACGTGGTGCATGTCGACGGCAGCGTCGATCCGGTGCGTGACAAGGAGACCATCGATACCGAGCTGCAGCTGAAGGACCTTGAGAGCGTCGAGAAGAAGATCGGAAGGACCGAAAAGACCGCGAAGGCGGGAGGTGACAAGGAAGCAGCCAAATGCCTTGAAGTGCTGAAAACCTTCAAGCATCATCTGGAACAAGGCAAGCCCGCCCGTTCAGCACCTGTTGCCGAGGATGATTTCCGTTTCGTGGCCGATATCTTCCTGCTGACAGCCAAGCCTGTGCTGTATGTCTGCAACGTAGACGAGCGCTCTGTGGCGACCGGCAACTCGCATGTGGACCGCCTTCGGGATTCCGTCAAGGATGAGAATGCGGAAGTCCTTGTCATCGCGGCCGCCATCGAGGCGGAGATCGTCCAGCTGGAGAGCTACGAGGACCGTCAGGCTTTCCTTGCAGACTTGGGGTTGAAGGAATCCGGCGTATCCCAGCTCATCCGGGCTGCGTACCGTCTTCTGAACTTGCAGACCTATTTCACCGCCGGTGAGAAGGAAGTCAGGGCATGGACCATTACACGCGGCATGTTGGCTCCCGCCGCCGCAGGTGTGATCCATTCCGACTTCGAAAAAGGATTCATCCGTGCGGAAGTGATCAAGTTCGCCGACTTCATCAAATTCGGGTCCGAATCCGCCTGTCGCGACGCCGGTAAGCTGAGCGTGGAAGGGAAGGAGTACGAAGTGACCGACGGAGACATCATGCATTTCCGCTTCAACGTCTGATACGCAGCCGGTCACATGTCCGTCTCGCTTCTCCTGATCCTTGTCACGGTCGCCGTCTCGGTATCCGGCTTCTCGAACCGCGGACTGATGTCCCGGCTCATCTTCAATCCTTTCGTGATCCGTTCCCGGGGAGAATGGTATCGTTTCCTGTCCAGCGGATTCATCCATGCCGACTGGATCCACCTGGTCATCAATATGTTCGTGTTGTATTCGTTCGGGCCGGTCGTGGAGCGTTACTACTCCTATGCCTTCGAAGGACAAGGCACCTATTATTTCATGCTGCTGTATCTGGGTGGAATGGTCACAGCGATACTGCCCACTTACCGTAAGTACGCGGACCGCCCTTCCTACAACGCGCTGGGGGCTTCCGGAGCGGTGTCCTCCATCGTTTTCGCCTTCATCCTCTTCAACCCGTTGGAGAAGCTCTGCCTGTACGGGGTGCTCTGTCTTCCGGGCATTTTTTTCGGTGCAGGTTATCTTTTCTATTGCTATTACATGGACAAACGCGGCGGTGACCGCATCAACCACGATGCCCATCTTTGGGGTGCATTGTTCGGCTGGGTCTTCACGGCGTTGTTGAAGCCCGCTCTCATCGTAGCCTTTTTCCAGCAACTCATCTATTTCAGGAATGTCATCTGATCTTCAAAAAGCAGTGTTCCTGGACCGTGACGGAGTCATCAACGAGGAAAGGGGACAGTACACCTGGCAGCCGGAGGAATTCCGGATCAACCCCGGTGTCTTCGATGCGCTGAGACGTCTGCAGGATGCGGGTTATCTGCTTATCATCATCAGTAATCAGGGAGGTATCGCCAAAGGCCTTTACACGAAAGGGGACTTTGATCGTCTTACCGAATACATGACTTCGTTGTTCAGCACGAACGGGATCCGGATCGAGGAAACCTATTACTGTCCTCACCATCCTGATTTCGGCCGTTGTATATGCCGCAAACCGGACAGCCTTTTACCTGAAAAAGCCATTGCCCGATTCCGCATCGACCCCGGACAGTCCTGGTTCATCGGAGACGCTTCAAGGGATGAAGCAGCGGGTAAATCTGCCGGTCTTAAAACCCTTCTCATACGCCCCAACAGCGATCTCGGGGAAGCCGTCGCCGCCATCCTCGGTAATCACCGGGCTTTTTAGCATCGGTTCGTTGATTTCTTTAACGCACCGGGCCGAAAGTAAGTCTTCGTGGCACCTACTTTTGTGAGGTATCATACTATGGATTGCTTTCTTAATTTCAACGGCAACATTCTTCCGGCCGATCAGCCCATTTTTACCGCTGCGAACAGGGCCTTCCGATACGGGGACGCCGTATTCGAAACGATCCGGATGATGCACGGGGAGATACTTTATTTCGAAAGGCATCTTGAACGTCTGCAGACCTCCATGGAACTCCTGGGCATGGAATCGCATCCGGACCTCAGTCTGCACCGGCTCTATCTTTCCATCCGTCATCTTGACCAGAACAACCGGTTGAACGGCAATGCACGTATACGGCTGGAGGTTTTCCGTAACGACGGAGGCCTGTACACGCCGCAGACCAATGCCGTCTCCTATATCATAGAAGCGCTCCCGTTGACCCACAAGGAATTCGTGATGAATGAGACCGGATTGCGCGTGGAAGTATATGATGAGATCAGGAAACCCGTAAGCCGTCTGTCCAACCTGAAGTCATCCAACGCCTTGTATTATGTCATGGCGGGTTTGCACAAGCGCCGGCTCGGTCTGGACGATTGTTTCGTCCTGAACACGGATGGCCGGGTCGCCGAAGCCATCAGCTCGAATCTTTTCGTGGTGCATGGCGGAGCCATTTCAACGCCATCGCTCACCGAGGCATGCGTAGCCGGCGTGATGCGGAGCGAAGTCATCAGGCTGGTTCAGGAATCGGGGGAGGAAATCATTGAGCGTCCGCTGACGGTGGAGGATATTCTCGCTGCGGATGAGGTCTTCCTTACGGACGTGATCCACGGTTTGCGCTGGGTGGGAGCATTCAGGAAGAAAAGATATTTCAACAACCGCTCAAAAGCGATTTTGCAGCAGCTCAATGAGCGGCAAATAAAAAAGGTCTGAGGAATCCCTCAGACCTTTTTTTGATGGCAGCTTCGCTGCCGAAAAAATCACTTCACATATTTCTCGACAGAAGCGCTGATGCCGCTGTAGGCGGTGCGGTTCTTCTCGACGGATGCTACGCTCTCGTCATAGGTCGACTTCCAGTTGTTGAACTGGGTCTGAGCCTCGCTGAGTTTGGTCTGGAATCCGGTAAGGCCGGTAGTGATTTCCTCCGCGGTGACTTCACCCTTGGTCACTTTCTCGTTCCATGCGGTGAATTCAGCAGTGGTCTGGTCATAGTTCGACTTGAAGCTGGTGTATTCCTGGGTCATCTGGTCGAAGCGGGTGGCGTCGTCGTTGGCCGACTGAGCCATCTGCTGGATCTGGGTGCGGGTAGCCTCGTCCTTGATCTTGTCGATGGAAGCCGTCAGGTTGTTCTGCTGGGTGGCGAACTCCTTTGCTTGGGTAGCTGCTTCGCTCAACTGGTTGCTCCAGGTGGTGGATTGCTCGCCCAGGGAGGTCCAGTCGGTGCTGAACTGAGTGATGGCTGCGGTCGTCTTTTCGTCGACCTTGTGGGTGCAGGAGGTGAAACCTACTACACCTGCAATGGCTACTGCCAGAAATGCGGTTTTCTTCATGATTTTGGTTTTAATTGGGTTGAAGTGTTAATTAACGGTACAAATTTAAATCCGTGACGGGGACGGTTGAGACGGGGTGTTCTGAAACTTATCAAACAGTTATTTAACCTTCACGTCCGGAAAAATACCTCTTATATAGTCGATTTTAGACGAAAAAACGCCGTTTTCGGGAAAAACCCCTTGACTTGCCATTCGGACGTCCTCGATGGAGTAAAAAGCGGAAGGTTCGTGTTTCTGGATGAGCTCGCGCAACCTTTGCACATCTTTCCGCTTAATGATGGTGAAAATCATCTTGACAGGACCTTTGCTGCCTTCCCCGTCAAGAACCGTGGTGCCGAAACCGGATTTACGCAGGGAACTGACAAGAAGGTCGGCCTGTCCCGGAAGTATGATTCGTACGACCTGCATGCCCAGCGCCAATTGCCTTTCAATCCATAGTCCTACGTAGGTGCCCATAGCGAATCCGCCAGCGAAACCGATATAGCAAAGCGGATTGTCAAGATGCTCCATGATCTGACGGATCGATACCAACCAGATCAGCACCTCGAAGAAACCGATGAAAGGAACGATGTTCCTCAGCCCTTTTGATATGAACACGTTCCGCAGTGTGCCGAGCGTGACATCCGCCATGCGGGCGATGAAGATGATGACGGGTAAGACGACCCATCTGAAGATTTCGGTATCGGTGAAGGAGGTTTCCATTTCGTTTCAGCGGTTCATCAGGGAGTCTACAAGTTCCGGCACACCTGTCCCTGCTTTCTTACGGATGATCTCGAAATCAGTTCCAACATCGGGTGCGTTCGGATCGACCAGCAGCAGGCGGGCATGCGGCGGAGCATGATGTATGAGACCGGCCGCTGGATACACCGAAAGCGATGTGCCGATCACGAGCAGGATATCGGCAGTGGCCGTGACAGCCGCCGCCCGTTCGAGCATCGGAACTTCTTCGCCGAACCAGACGATATGCGGCCGGAGTTGGGAGCCTTTTTCACATCGGTCACCTTCCTTCAGCTCCCAGCCCTGTATCGGATAGGTCAGGGACGGATCTGCGGTACTGCGCGACTTCAGAATCTCTCCATGGAGGTGCAGCACATTCGAGGATCCTGTGCGTTCGTGAAGGTCGTCTATGTTCTGTGTGATGATGCGGACATCGAAACACGCTTCCAAACGGAAAAGTGCTTCGTGGGCGGCATTCGGCCGTGCCTCCAACACCTGCTTCCTGCGCTGGTTGTAGAATTCAAGCACCAGCTGCCGGTTTTTCATCCATGCCGCCGGCGTGGCGACATCCTCGATGCGGTACTGTTCCCACAACCCGTCGCTGTCGCGGAAAGTCCTGATGCCGCTCTCTGCGCTGATTCCGGCTCCGGTGAGGACTACGATGCGATCCATGGCAGAAGTCATTCGAAGCGGTGAGCAGAGGACAGCCGGAAGCCGTTCAGGAAATCCCTGACGGACATGCGCGGTTTGCCGGCGGGCTGAAGCTCCAGGATTTCAAGAAGCCCGTCGCCGGCAGCCACCCGCAGTGTGCTGCGGTCGGCCAGCAGAGTTCCGGGTGCATAGGAGGTGCCGGCACTTTCGACGGCAGGCTTCGTTCGGATGATCTTGAATTGAACGGGTGCATCATCCGTATTTGCGTGAAGGAACGTATACGCAGCAGGATAGGGGGAGAGTCCGCGGATCAGGTTGTGCACTTCCCGGGCCGGCTTGTTCCAGTCAATGCGTATGTTATCCCTGTTCAGCTTAGGAGCCGGACGAAGTGAACTGCCTGCGTCCACGATTTTTTCCTGAGGTACAGCTTGTACGGTTCCTCCCGCAAGTGCGGAAACGGTCCTTACCACCAGACCGGCACCCATTTCCATGAGCCTGTCATGCAGCTCACCGGCTGTCTCATCGGGTCCGATCGGTGTCTTCTCCCGGAACAGTATGGCACCGGTGTCGATTTCATGTTGCAGCAGGAAGGTCGTGATGCCTGTTTCGGTATCTCCGTTAATGATGCTCCAGTTGATCGGAGCTGATCCCCGGTATTGCGGCAACAGGGATGCATGCAGATTGAAAGTGCCAAGACGCGGCAGTTTCCAGACAGCCTCCGGAAGCATGCGGAAAGCGACTACTACCTGCAGATCGGGATCCAGAGAGGACAACTCGCTCAGGAATTCAGGGGATTTGAGATTGGTCGGTTGGAGGACTTTTAGTCCGCGCTTATCGGCAAAAACCTTGACAGGCGAAGGGGTCAGTTTCAGGCCCCGGCCGGAAGGTTTATCAGGAGCAGTGACCACTCCGACCACACGGAAACCGGCCTTCAGCAGCGCTTCCAGCGAGGGCACGGAGAATTCAGGAGTGCCCATAAAGACGATGCGGGGAGAGTCGGCGGTCATGTGTTTATCGGGCTGCAGGTCAAACATTCAATGATTGCCATTTTCCTCCGGACAGATAGCGGTACGAAGCGACGCCGATGAGCGTCCAATAGACCAGCTCGGACAGCCATACCGTTTCAACTCCGGAACGGAAAATAAAAGTAGTAAGGTAGATGTAGATACTGTAGGCGAAAATGGCGGTAATCTCGATGAACAAAGCGACACGTGTCGCACCCGTGCCGCTGAGGGCACTCAATACGATGATGGCGGCCGTGAAAAAGTACATGGAGACCAATACGATGCGGAAAACAGGGACCGTGTCCCGGATAAGTCCCTCATCCGAAGAGAAAATGCCGAGCACGGGACCTGAAAAGACGAACATCAGCAGGGTCGTGATCAGTGTCGCAATCATGGCAAGTGTCACGATGCGTCGGACCAAACGCATGACTTCTGCTCCCCTTTGCTGACCGATGATATTGCTGACCATCGATCCGGCGGCCACGGAGAACCCCCAGACCGGAGTCATGGCTATCATATACGCACCGCGGCCCAGATTGGATATGGCCAGTTCATGCTTACCGATCTTCTCGATGAACAGGAAGAAAACGAGCCAGGCTCCCATCGAGAGCAGGTTCTGTATTACCAGTGGCAGGGAAAGTTCCAGGATCTTACTGTTGAGGGAACGGTCAAGATTTGAGAATCGGAACAGCCTGAACTCGCCGATGTTTTTGCGGGAAACAGTGGCGACGACCAGGAAAAAAAGCCCGGCGGTCTCGGAAAGCGTTGAAGCCAGTCCGGCTCCGGAAATGCCCATCGCGGGACACCCCAGGTTGCCGAACACCAAGGCGTAGCACAGAATGATGTTGCATCCGGCCATCAGGAAAGAATAGGCGCCGTAAATCCTGGGTTGAGCGATGCCTACATAAAACGACCTGAAGACTGTCGCAGCCATGATGAAAAAAATGCCGTAAGATCGATAACGAAGGAATTCTGCCGTCGCGTCAGCAACGGCCTTGTCTTTAACCGCTCCCCGAAGGATATCGGGAATCACCTGATGGAGCAGCAGGAACAACAGCACACTTATAGCGGAAAGAAGCACCATGGTCTGGTCGAAGATCGCGCCTATCGCCGGATGGTTTTTTTCTCCCGCACGGCGCGCCACCAGGATCTGCGCACCAGTGCCGATTGAAACTCCGACCATGACAAAGACGAAATAAAAGATGCCGCCGATCGCAGATGCGCCTAACTCAGCTTCCCCGATCCTTCCCAAAAATGCGGTATCCGTAATATTGAGCAGCGTGGTGGCGAAACTGCCGATCATGACCGGGAAGGCCATGTTCAGGATGTCGCGGTTGGAAGTGTTTACCTGCACGGAACAAAGGTACGAAAAGCGGCTGCGGTCACTCGACGTGCAGGACCAATCCTTTCAGGTATTCTCCCTCAGGATGGTAGATGCTGACAGGATGGTCGGGACCCTGAGAAAGCTGATGAAGTATACGAACGTTGCGACCTGATTGCGCGGCCGCCTGAAATACAACTTTGCGGAAAAGCGACTTGTCGATGACCTGCGAGCAGGAATACGTGAACAGCAATCCTCCCGGACGTACTTTCCGGAAACCGGCCAGATTGAGATTCCGGTATCCTATGACCGCCTTGTCCAGGGCGCTGAGATGTTTTGCGAATGCAGGCGGGTCCAGCACCACGATGTCATGGTCGCGGTCGTCTGATTTAAGAAAATCGAAAACGTCCCCGGTCACCACCTCATGATTCCCGAAGGCGTTCAACGCAGTGTTCCGTTCAGCTAACGCGGTTGCTTTCGCAGAACTGTCCACGGACACCACGCTTTTCGCACCGCCCGCAAGGGCCGCCAGCGAAAAGCCGCCCGAATAGCAGAATGTGTTCAGCACGGTCCTTCCTTCACTGTAATGGCGCAAAAGGGAACGGTTCTCTCGTTGGTCGAGGAAGAATCCGGTCTTTTGTCCCTCGACATAATTCACCGCGTACCGTATTCCCGATTCGACCACGGTTGTCTCTTCCCGGTCACCCAGCAGGAACCGGTTACCCGTTGCTGCCATAGCCGCTTGTCGGCCGAGCGTGTCGCTGCTTTTATCGTAAATGGTATCAAGTCCTTCCCCGAGAAGTTCCTGTAAAATTCCTGAAAAGAGCGGAAGCAAGGAATGCATTCCTGCTGAGTGAGCCTGCAGGACAGCGGCAGATGCGTAGCGGTCGACGATCAATCCCGGAAAACCGTCACCTTCGCCGTGGACGAGGCGGTAGGCATCGGTCTGTGGAGAGCCTAACCCCAGCATTTTCCGCACCTCCAGCGCTTTGATGAATTTCTCCAGCCAGAAGTCCTTTCCTGCATCGGTGGCATGGAAGGAAAACAGCCGCACCTTGATGGACCCTTCATGAAAGTGGCCTGTACCAAGATATTTTCCGTCATGGCTCAGCACTTCCACGGTTTCACCTTCGAAGATGCCGGCATCGGTTTTACGTATGGCACCGGAGAACACCCAGGGATGACGCAACAGGAGCGAGCGTTCTTTTCCGGGATGCAGGATGACTTTCTTGGACGACACAATCATTGCTGCAAAGTAACCACAACCTTACACGATGGGAGAGAGGCTGTGAAGGTTGTTTTCCACAATGGAAACGTTCAGGAATCGCTGCGCTCGAGCAAAGACTCGCCCTTGTACCGGATACGCCCCTGGTCTATCAGCCATTCCACCACACGGATGGCATGCTCCTGGTCGAGCGGGCGCAGTCGGTTCAGCACTTCTTCCAAGCTGCAGGGTTGCTGTTCGAGCATGCTGAATACCAGCTCCTCGGCGCGCGCGAATTCAAGGTCGTTGAGATCCGCCTTGTTCCTTTCCAGGCAGGTATCGCAGCATCCGCAACGTGTCAGTACCGATTCACCGAAGTAGGAGAGCAGGAACATGCTCCTGCAGTGTGTCTTATCCTCGGCATAACGCAGCATTGCATGAGCCCGGGCTACATACCGCTCTTTGCGCAGGGCAAGATGTTCACGGTCGATATACAGGTCTTTGCTGTCCGGCCGGTCTTCCAGAAAGGACAGCTGGGGCTCGTCGGTGG
>JBJOMN010000009.1:0-30252 GCA_046052345.1 Bacteroidota bacterium
CGTTCGCCCTGGAGGATATGGATCTCCACGGAAGGCTGGTTGTCGGAAGCCGTGGAGAACGTCTCGCTCTTCTTGGTCGGAATGGTGGTATTGGCTTCGATCAGCTTGGTCATCACGCCGCCCATGGTCTCGATACCGAGAGAAAGCGGGGTCACGTCGAGCAGCAGCACATCTTTCACCTCACCCGTAAGGACGGCACCCTGGATAGCAGCGCCTACGGCGACTACTTCGTCGGGATTGACACCTTTGTTCGGTGCCTTGCCGAAGAACTTCTCAACGACTTGCTGGATGGCCGGAATCCGGGTGGACCCTCCGACAAGGATGACCTCATCGATATCGGCGGCGGTCATGCCGGCATCGGAGAGCGCTTTCTTGCAAGGCTCGAGTGTACGGCGTATCAGGTCGTCACACAACTGCTCGAACTTAGCACGTGAAAGCGTCTTGACCAGGTGTTTGGGAATGCCGTCGACCGGCATGATGTAGGGCAGATTGATTTCTGTCTGGGTGGAGCTTGACAATTCGATCTTGGCCTTTTCGGCAGCTTCCTTCAGACGCTGAAGAGCCATCGGATCACGACGAAGGTCAACACCTTCATCGTTTTTGAACTCGTCGGCCAGCCAGTCAATGATCTTCTGGTCGAAGTCGTCACCGCCAAGGTGGGTGTCACCGTTGGTGGATTTGACCTCGAAAACTCCGTCGCCAAGTTCCAGGATGGAGATGTCGAATGTTCCGCCACCGAGGTCGAACACGGCGATCTTCTCGTCTTTGGTCTTCTTATCCAGACCATATGCCAGAGAAGCGGCGGTAGGTTCGTTGATGATACGAAGCACCTTAAGACCGGCGATTTCACCGGCCTCTTTGGTAGCCTGGCGCTGGGCATCGTTGAAGTAAGCCGGTACCGTGATGACGGCCTCGCTGACCTCGTAGCCGAGGTAGTCTTCTGCCGTCTTCTTCATCTTCTGCAAGATGATCGCGGAAACTTCCTGCGGCGTGTAGTTACGGTCGGCGATGCGGACGCGCGGTGTATTGTTGTCGCCTTTTACGACTTCATAGGGTACGCGGTCTTTCTCCTTGGAAGTGTTGTCATAGGTTTCACCCATGAAACGCTTGATAGAGAATACCGTGTTGCGGGGATTGGTGATGGCTTGACGTTTAGCAGGGTCGCCTACTTTTCGCTCACCGTTGTCCATGAACGCGACAACAGAGGGAGTGGTGCGACGACCTTCGCTGTTCGGGATGACGACCGGCTCGTTGCCTTCCATCACTGCGACGCAGGAATTGGTGGTTCCCAGGTCGATTCCGATTACTTTTCTCATTTTATTGGGTTTTTTGGTTGTTTTTCGATCTTGAAAGACACCCCCGATAAGTCAATCATTGTGCCATTGGCAGTTTGGCAGAAAAAATGTCAGTATTCGAAATAAACCTCGATTTTATCAAAAAAAGCCTGCCAAAGAGGCATTATGGACCGAACTCGAAGTTCAGGTTCCTGGTGAAGGCAGAGGTATCAAAAGCGGCCTTGGTCCTCACATCAAAGTCGCGGAACTCGGAATGAGTCAGCCGCGAAGTGAAGAGCCCCACACCGTTCTGTACCGTGGTGAATAACGGCCTTTCCTGTACGATGCCGTTCGATGGACGGGTCAGCTGGTAGTAGGTATTCAAATCTTCTGTACCGCAAAAGAAACGATACTCGATCGGCCTTCGTCCGCCGGGCAGTGAATCGCAACGACGGTAAACGATCTGCTCATTACCGGTAAGCCGGGTAATGACCGGACCGACAGTCGAAAAGAAGTCGGGACGATAGTATTTGAAACCGATTTCGGCCAACGTATCCGGTTCCAGCCCACGCTCGGTAAAAGGAATTGTTATTTCACGATAAAATGTTGTTCCTGAACTGTTTATCTCCCTGTATCTGAATACGATTTCCATGTCAAAAATGGTCGCAAAAAAGGGCTTCCTGAACTTATAGGTTATCTGCAGACGGGTCGCAAAATCAGCCGAAGCCGTGCTGACGGGGCTGGTGACTACCATTCTGGGTATGACGGCTGTGGTTGAAGTCACTTCCGTTCCTGTGGGCCCGTTCTTCGCCCGGATGCGGTAAAGAGCACCGGTGGAATCGTCCAGCGGACGATCCATGCTATAGATAACCTGTCCGGGATAAGCGAATATCCCGGAGTCTTTGGGAATCGTATCTATGCGGGTCAGCGGAAAGGATTCCACGACCTGGCCACCCAGTAGCTTCTCCATGGTCACCTGCAACTGGGAGGAAAGGGTTATGGAGTCCTGTTGCTGGGCCATCAGGTAGACATTGCCTTCGCCCAGGAAGGCCTTGCTGATGCGGATATACTGATTGGGCACAGCCCGGTCGGCATTGAGCAGACCGTAAACCGCGATTGTCTCTTCGTAAGGGCCTGCAATCTCGATTTCTTCGGAGCAGCCCCAAAACGATGCGATTGCCAACAGGATAAGACTTAACCGCGATTTCATAGGCCACAAAAGTAGGAGTTTTGCCCTAATTCGTAGCTTTGGCGGACCGCTTTGCGGCCAACTGTTTCAAAGTATGTCCACTGCCAAGAACGAAGACCGTAAAATCACCACCCATACCCTTCAGGAGATGAAGAAGCGGGGGGAAAAGATCAGCATGCTTACCGCATATGATTATTCTTTCGCCCGTATCCTGGACGATGCAGGTGTGGATGTCCTCCTGGTGGGTGATTCCGCGTCAAACGTGATGGCCGGCCATGAAACCACGCTTCCCATCACTCTGGACCAGATGATTTACCATGCCTCATCTGTCGTCCGCGCGGTGAAGCGAGCCTTGGTCGTAGTGGATCTTCCATTCGGATCTTATCAAGGTAATTCCAAGGAGGCGCTCAACTCCTCCATACGGATCATGAAGGAATCAGGGGCCCATGCGGTAAAACTGGAGGGTGGCAGGGAGGTAAAAGACTCCATCGAACGCATCCTTACCGCCGGTGTGCCGGTCATGGGTCACCTGGGACTTACTCCTCAATCCATCTACAAGTTCGGCACCTACGTGGTCCGGGCCAAGGAGGAACACGAAGCCCATCGACTCCTTGAAGACGCCCACCTGCTGGCCGAGTCCGGATGTTTTGCCATCGTCCTTGAAAAGATTCCTGCCCAATTGGCCCGGAAAGTGGCCGAGGAAGTAAAAGTCCCGATCATAGGCATCGGTGCAGGCAACGGTGTGGATGGCCAGGTATTGGTGATCCACGACATGCTCGGACTCACTCACGAATTCCACCCGCGCTTCCTTCGCCGGTACATGAATCTTTACGATGACATCAAGGAGGCCGCAGGACATTACATCCGTGACGTGAAGTCAAAGGACTTCCCGAACGAAAAAGAACAGTACTGAAGGGACATCAACCCTCCACCTGCTCTTCGAAGTATTTCCAAAGTTTATCCTCCGGAACCGACGCAGTGATGACGATTTCCTGTCTGCTGACGGGATGGACGAACGAAAGCCTGCGTGCATGCAGGTGAATGGAGCCGTCCTCGTTGCTCCTGTCCGCTCCGTATTTAAGATCGCCTTTTATCGGACAGCCGATATTTGAAAGCTGCACCCTGATCTGATGGTGCCTGCCCGTATGCGGCTTTACCTCCAACAGGAAATACCGGTCGGAAGCGGACAGCAATTCGTAATCCAGCCAGCAGCGTGAAGCGCCCCTCCTACCCTCCTCGGTTACAAAACTCTTGTTCTTCGCTTCATCCTTGAAAAGGTAATCCACAAGCGATGCGCGCGGTTCGGCAGGCCGATGCTGGACCACCGCCCAATATGTTTTTTCCGTTTTGCGCTCACGGAAAAGTTCGTTCATGCGTGCCAGCGCTTTTGAAGTGCGCGCAAAAACCACAACTCCGCTTACCGGACGGTCCAGACGGTGAACTACGCCCAGGAAGACCTCTCCGGGCTTATCGTACTTGTGCTTGATGTACAACTTGAGCGCATCTGAAAGCGGCTCATCCCCTGTCTTGTCGCCCTGGACGATCTCCCCGGGCAGCTTGTTGACAGCTATCAGATGATTGTCCTCATAGAGGATGCGGTCGGCGATCATCGCTGACTCACTTGGAAAGCAGGGAGCGTTTCACCTCGTCGTAGGAAGGAAAATCATTGTGATGCCACATGGCCGTAACAGCCCCCTTCTTCAAGAGCATCAGACCAGGGTTCGAGCGAATCATGGTCTTCAGCGTGGTCGCGTCGGTGAAATAATATTCGTGCTTGTTGCCGTTCTCTGCCTTGAACTTCTCTGTCTCGGCAGGTCCGGTGGCAGTGAGACCGATGAATTCTATGCCGTCACGTTGGGCAAGACTTACGAAATCGTTCACCTTGCCTTGCACCTCGCGGTCGGTGTGCGTCAGGTCGTACGCCACCAGCAGGAACACGCGGTCCATGGAAAGCACGTCTTCGGTGATGTCCGTACCGTCCACGGAGGTGATGGTGAAATCATGGATCGGAGGCTTGTCGCCTTCGCGAATCATCTTGTCCTTCCGGTCTACGAACGTATAGGTACTGTCGACGGTGGAGATCTGTTCGGTCGTCAGCTCGACTTCCTTACCGTCTTTCTTGTAGATGAAGACCATGGCGATGCTGTCCGTCTTTGCACCGGGCGGGAGTTTCATGCCCTCGGGGATGCTTTTCCCTACTGCATAGGGACGGAAATCGACGACGGGAAGATGGTTGAGGCAGTTCAGGGTGTACCAGAATGCTCCGACGACACCCAGCAGCGCAAGGACATTGGAGGGACCTTCACCCACCAAAGGACGGATATGGTCTTTCTGTGCGAATATGAAAAGGATGAGCACCAGCAGGACGATGTCTTTCATGAACGACGTGAAGGGCGTCAGATGCATGAAATCACCGAAGCAACCGCAATCCTTCACCACATCGAATTTCCACGACCAGAAAGTCAGGAAGGTGAAAAAGACGATGAGTAACAAGAGCGACCATGCCGTGAAGCGCATTTTAACCCCCAGAAGGAGTGCAATGCCGAGGGCCACTTCGAAGACACTGATGCCGACAGCCATCCAAAGAGTTACGGCCGACATCCAGGGCATTCCGAAGACATTGAAGTATTCGTCCAATTTGTAGGAGAAGCCGAGCGCATCGTTCGTCTTGATCCAGCCGGAAAAGACGAAAAGTGCTCCGACAAGGATGCGGGAGAGCTGGGCGATGATTTTCATGACGGATGATTATGAGTTCAGGAAAAACAAATTCATTCACCGGAAAGTTTGATCAGCGCGAAAACGGCATAGTTTACGATATCATGGTAATTGGCGGCGACGCCTTCGCTGATCAGGGTCTGGCCCCTGTTGTCCTCGATCTGCTTGATCCGGAGGAGTTTCATAAGGATAAGATCGGTCATGGAACTGGTACGCATGGCCCGCCAAGCCTCTCCGTAATCGTGGTTCTTGTCCTCCATGAGCCCTTTCGACTCCGCAACCTGCTTATTGAAGAGTCGGACTACTTCCTGTTCGTCAAGACCAGTATCAGAGTCGCTGCCGGACCCGAGTTCAAGCTGTATCAGGGCGATTACCGCATAGTTGATGATCCCGATGAATTCGGACTCGACTCCCTCGTCTACTTTCTGACTGCCTTTCTCCTCGATGCTTCGGATCCGCTGGGCTTTGATGAAGATCTGGTCGGTAATCGAACTGACACGTAGTATCCTCCAGGCCGTGCCATAGTCCTTCATCTTCTTGAGAAAGATATCTTTGCAGCGGGCGATTTGACGGTCGTAGGAGACGGTAGTCGGCAGTGCGGATGAAGTCATGGCGGCGAGCTGCTCCGACAAGGCGTCGGAAAAAATCGGGGTGACGGATTCGGTCTTCAACTCCTTTGGATTCAGGGGTTTGCGAGGAGGACGGAATCAGCCTCACGCGCCTCGAAGATACGCAGAATGCAATGAAAAAAACGATCAACGTAAAAGGCAGGCTGTTGGATTTATCAACACCGGCCGTCATGGGAATCCTGAACCTTACCCCCGACTCCTTCTATGACGGCGGGGCACTGACGGACCTATCCTCCGTCATCCGAAAGACCGAGGAAATGTTGGCGGAGGGTGCGGCCATCATCGATATCGGCGCCCAATCCACCCGGCCCGGAGCCGATTATCTTTCCGCAGCAGAGGAATGGTCGAGGCTGGAAGCCCCGCTGAAGGAGCTTAGTAAGCGGTTTCCGGACGCTGCCTTTTCCATAGACACATTTCACGCAGAAGTGGCGGAACGGGCAATCGGTTGCGGTGCCGCCATGGTGAACGATGTTTCCGGGGGCACGATGGACGACCGTATGTTCGCCACAGTCGCCCGGCTGAGAGTACCCTACGTACTGATGCATATCCGGGGCACACCCAAAACCATGCAGCAGACCCCGATGTATTCCGATGTCGTCCGCGAAGTATTTGAACACCTCCTGCAGCGCTATCATGCACTGCGCAACCTGGACGTCACGGACATCATCATCGATCCCGGCTTCGGATTCGGCAAGACACTGGAGCAGAATTACGCTTTGCTCAGGGCGCTTCCTTTCTTCAGCAAGCTGGATGCGCCGGTTTTAGCAGGACTATCGCGAAAATCGATGGTGAACCGGGTGCTGGGAACAGCACCGGAAGATGCACTGAACGGCACGACGGTGCTGAATGTATTGGCACTTGCGGGCGGCGCGTCCCTCCTGCGCGTCCACGATGTGCGGGAAGCGGCGGAAGCGGTGAAGCTCGTCATGTATTACAGGCAGCAGGAAGCCTCCGGCCTTTTGAAATGACCTCTTGACGGCAGTCAGCACTCGAACCTTGTAAACCCTATATTTGCCGGAGATGTATCTCTTCCACATCGGCTTCCTGAGCATCCGGCTCATCGACGTCATCGACGTACTGATCGTCACCTTCCTGCTGTACCGGCTTTACAACCTGCTGCGGGGCGGTGTCGCTATAAACATCTTCATCGGACTGCTTACCATCTACGCGCTTTACTGGCTGTGCGTCAAAGTCCTTCATATGGAGCTCCTCGGGACGATACTCGGGCAATTCATAAGCCTGGGCTTCATCGCACTCATCGTGGTCTTCCAACAGGAGGTACGGAGATTCCTCATCGTACTGGGCACCAACAACCTGCTTACACGCACCTCCTTCACCCGGAAACTGCTACCATGGAACTGGAAATCCAAAGGTATCCGGCTGCTGGACATAGGTGTAGTGGTAAAAGCGTGCCGGCAGATGTCGAAAGAACGTACCGGAGCGATACTTGTCCTGACGAAGTCCTCTGAACTGAAGCATTATTCGAATACCGGTGACATCATGAACGCCGCCCTTTCTCAGCGCCTGATAGAGAGTATCTTTTTCAAGAATTCCCCTCTGCATGACGGCGCGGTGATCATCGTCAACAACAGGATCAAGGCAGCCCGCTGCATCCTGCCGGTTACGGAAAACGTCGATCTTCCCGCGCATCTTGGAATGCGTCACCGGGCCGCCATCGGCATCACGGAACAGAGCGATGCGATTGCGATTGCCGTTTCGGAAGAAACCGGAGAGATCGCACTGGCCAAGGAAGGACAGATACGACTGAATGTGACCGTGGATGACCTCGAAAGGCTGCTGGGAGAGGAATTTACGGGCTGAAAACTCAGCGACCGGCAGTAGCTGCGGAATCCTGCCGCTCTTCGAACAACTTTACCAGTTCTTCGTCGCTCATTCCCGTTTCAATCTGGTCGACCGATGCTTTTGCGGAGGAAGCCAAAGGATGTTGCGGGTAACGGCCGAGAAACTCCTTGTATTTCTCTTTGGCCTTATCCTTCTGACCCATATGATAATCCAGGACAAACGCTTCCATGAACAGGGCGGCGGCGGCTCTGGCGGAGTTACCGTACTCCCTGACGATACGATCGTAGAAGGCGACGGCCATTGATTCGTGACGGATGCCCTGCGCGAGATCCGCAGCCCTGAAAAGATACTCGGGCACCATGGAATCCTGCGGGTAGGTGCTTACAAAACGGCCATAGGCATCCAGTACGGCTGCAGCTTTAGCCTCGTCGGGCACCATGGAGGAATCGGATCGAAGTTCTTGCTCCAAACGGGTGATGTCGTCCACGGCTTTTTGCCGGGCAGGTGTGCAAGCCAAAAAAAATGCGACAGGAATAAGCAGAAACGAACGCATCATGATATTATTTTTTTGACGGAAAACGCATGCGGTAATCGGTATTCACTTTGCCTTTGGAGATATCTTCCAGCTTCTTCTGGATGAGTCTACGACGCATCGGGGAGATACGGTCCGTAAACAGTATCCCTTCGATATGGTCATACTCATGCTGGATGATCCGTGCCGCCAGACCGGAATAACTCTCCCTTCTCCTGACCCAATGCTCGTCAAAATACTCGATGAGGATGCTTTCGTTCCTTGAAACGTCCTCACGAAGATGAGGGATACTCAGACACCCCTCGTTGAATTTCCACGGCTCCCCGGTCTCCTCAAGTATCAATGCATTGATGAATACTTTCTTGAATCCGGCCAGTGTCTCGTCCTCGTCATCGTACGGTGAGCCGTCCACCACGAATAGCCGGATAGACATGCCGATCTGGGGGGCCGCAAGACCTACACCTACAGACCGGTACATCGTTTCAAACATATCGGCAACCAGCTTCTCGAGGCCGGGAAAATCCCGGTCAATATCTTCCGCCTTTTGCCGAAGCACGGGGTCGCCGTAGGCGACGATGGGGTAAATGGTCTTGTCCTTGGTCATAGTCCGTTAGCTGCCATCCACGATTGAAGGATCAGCACCGCGCTGGCTTGGTCGACCAGCTCCTTCCGACGACGCTCCTGCTTCCTAAGGCCCGATTCCAGAAGCGACCGTTGGGCCATCCTGGAAGTGAAACGTTCATCGACCCTGTCGACCGGAACGGCCGGAAATTCCTTGCGCAAATGTACAAGGAAACGCTCTATTTCCGGAGTGATTTCGGATGGGCTGTTGTCCATGTTCTTGGGTTCACCGACAACAAAGCGTTCGATGCCTTCCTGACGGTAGTAGTCCCTCAGAAAGGGCATCAGCTCGTGCACCATCACAGTGGTCAGGTGCGTAGCGATGATCCTTGAAGGATCTGTGACGGCCAGACCTACCCTTTTGGTACCATAATCGATGGCCATGATGCGCGGCATGGCCGCAAAGATAGCTGACGGAGAGATTTGAAGATTGGCCGCATTGTCCTTTTCTTTGCCTGATAAACGACCGGCATGAAGGAAATAATAGAAAAGGCATGGAACGACCGCAGCCTTCTGAATGAGACGGGCACCAGGCAGGCCATAGAACACATCATTGAAGAACTGGATAAAGGCAGGCTCCGGGTGGCAGAACCTTCAAGTAGCGGGTGGACCGTCCATGAATGGGTCAAAAAGGCCGTGATTCTTTATTTCCCTATCCGGCAGATGGAGACTCTCCATGCCGGCCCCATGGAATTCCACGACAAGATGAAGCTGAAAACGGACTACGCCGGTCTTGGCGTCCGCGTAGTGCCGCACGGAATTGCCCGCTATGGCAGCTTTCTTGCCAAAGGCGTCATACTCATGCCCTCCTATGTGAACATCGGCGCATATGTCGATGAAGGAACGATGGTGGATACCTGGGCGACCGTCGGCTCCTGCGGACAGATCGGAAAAAACGTCCATCTGAGCGGCGGCATAGGGATTGGCGGAGTGCTTGAACCGGTTCAGGCGGCGCCTGTCATCATCGAAGACAATTGTTTCATCGGCTCCAGAAGCATTGTCGTAGAGGGCGTACGGGTATGCAAGGAGGCGGTGTTGGGAGCCAACGTGGTCCTGACCATGTCCACTAAGATTATAGATGTAACAGGACCGGAACCGGTAGAGCATAAAGGAGTCGTTCCGGAGCGCTCGGTGGTCATACCCGGCTCCTACGACAAGAATTTTCCTGCGGGTCAATTCCAGGTTCCCTGCGCACTGATCATCGGTAAGCGCAAGGAGAGTACCGACAAGAAGACTTCCCTCAACGACGCCCTTCGCGACCACAGTGTCGCCGTCTGAAAAATGAAAAGGTTCCTGGTCATCCAAACCGCATTTACCGGAGATGCCGTACTCGCTACGGCCTTGCTTGAAAAATTACATGTCCATTTCCCAAAAGCAACCGTCGACCTGCTGGTCCGGAAAGGGAACGAAGGCCTTTTCAAAGGACATCCTTTTCTTGACGAAGTCATGGTCTGGGACAAGCAGAAGGACAAGCTAAGGAACCTCTTCCTCATACTGCGTCGCATACGCAAAAAACGGTACGACCACGTCATCAATTTGCAGCGCTTCACGGCATCGGGGATACTGACGGCCTTTTCCGGAGGAGGTGAAACAGTCGGATTCGACAAGAATCCGCTTTCCTTCCTGTTCTCGCGTCGGATACCGCATGTGATCGGCGACGGCAGACACGAAATCGAAAGAAACCAAGAACTCATCCGCCACCTCACGGACGATACACCTTCAAGACCGAAATTATATCCCGGCGCCGGAGCATATGCCGGTATCGAACGCTACAAGAACAGTAGGTATTACTGTATCGCCCCCGGATCCGTATGGTTCACCAAGACCTGGTCGGAACAGAAATGGGTCGAACTGATAAGAAGACGTGCGGAATCGGCAAAGGACGAGATCTGCTATCTGATCGGATCGCCGGCCGAGAAAGCATTGTGCGACCGGATCGTCGGTCAATGCCCGGGCATCAAGGTCGAGAACCTGGCCGGCAAGTTGACCCTTTTGGAAGCAGCGGCGCTGATGGAGGGAGCTGTCATGAATTACGTGAATGATTCCGCGCCGCTGCATTTCGCGTCCGCCATGAACGCACCGGTCACGGCGGTTTATTGCTCGACCGTACCTTCCTTCGGATTCGGGCCGCTGTCGACTTCCTCCAGAACCGTGGAAACATCCCAGGAACTGGATTGCCGACCGTGCGGATTGCATGGCTTCAGGGCATGCCCCCGAGGGCACTTTCGGTGCGCTGAATCGATCACCGTTGAGCGTGTACTTTCCGCCTGAACAATGAATCCAGCCGAAACCGAAGCCAGGAAGGCGGTTGAAGTCATGAAGTCGGGAGGCATCATCCTCTACCCCACCGATACGGTCTGGGGAATCGGTTGTGATGCGTGCAATGAGGAGGCCGTAAAAAAAGTACTTGCACTGAAGGGCCGCAGTTCAGCCAAGGGGCTCGTCTTATTGCTGGACATTCCCGGCAGACTGCAATCGTTCGTGCGGGAGATTCCCGGCAATGCATGGGACCTGATCGAATTCTCCGAACGGCCGCTTACCATCGTTTTTGAAACACCAGTAAACCTGGCCGCCTCGGCACTGGCTGCCGACGGCTCAGTCGGGATCCGCGTCACCAGGGACGCATTCTGCAGCCGGCTCTCGGAACTGTTGCGCAAGCCGATCGTTTCTACATCGGCCAACTTCTCCGGAAAGCCGGTTCCGGAAAGCTTTTCCGCGATAGAGGACAGCCTCGTAAGAGGTGTGGATTATGTCGTAAATTTGCGCAGGAACGAACAGACAAAATCCCGCCCGTCCACGGTCCTTCGCATGCGGACCAACGGCCAGATCGAATTCCTGCGGCCCTAGCCATGAAAAGACATCTCTCCCACCCTGTATTCGGCATCATCGCCGGACAGGCAAAGTCCATGAACACGGAGGCGTTCGTGGTGGGAGGATATGTGCGGGACCTTCTGCTTAAAAGGGAATCCAAGGACATCGACATCGTGGTGCTGGGAAGCGGCATCGATCTTGCCCACAAAGTGGCCGCGCAGTTGGGGCCGGAAGTGCCCGTCTCCTTTTTCAAGAACTTCGGTACGGCAATGATCAACCACGACGGATTGGAAATCGAATTCGTCGGCGCGAGGAAAGAGTCTTACCGGCGTGACTCCCGGAAACCCATCGTCGAGGAAGGGACGTTGGACGACGACCAGAAACGTCGTGATTTCACGATCAATGCCATGGCGATCCGATTGTCTGAAGAAGCTTTCGGCGAGCTGGTAGACCCCTTCAACGGCGTAAAAGACCTCGAAGACCGGATCATCCGCACGCCGCTGGACCCCGATATCACTTTTTCCGACGACCCGTTGCGCATGATGCGTGCCATCCGTTTCGCATCCCAACTGCATTTCGAAATAGGCGGACGGGAATTCGAAGCCATTCAGCGCAACGCGGACCGCATCGGTATCATTTCCCGTGAGCGTATCACGGACGAACTGAACAAGATCCTGCTTTCAGAGAAGCCTTCCATTGGCCTCGACCTGCTGTTTAAATCAGGCCTGCTCAAACTCATTTTTACGGAGGTCAATGAACTCCACGGTGTGGAATACGTCAACGGGAAGGGCCATAAGGACAACTTCTATCACACCTTGCAGGTCCTTGACAATGTGGCGAAAGCCTCGAATGACCTGTGGCTGAGGTGGGCCGCGTTGCTGCACGACATCGCCAAACCCGCCACGAAGAGGTTTGAAGCCGGTCACGGATGGACCTTCCATGGACATGAAGACAAGGGTGCACGGATGGTCAAACACATCTTCCGGGAACACAAGTTGCCGATGAACGAAAAGATGAAGTTCGTCGAAAAACTGGTGCTGTTGCACTTGCGACCGATCGTCCTTGCCCAGGACCATATCACCGATTCGGCCATCCGCCGTCTTCTTTTCGATGCAGGTGAAGACATCGATGCCCTGATGATATTGTGTCACGCCGATGTGACCACCAAGAACGAGTACAAGATCAGGAAGTACAAGGACAATTTCCGGAAAGTACAGGAAAAACTGAAAGAGGTCGAAGAGAAAGACCGCATCCGCAACTGGCAGCCACCGGTAACCGGGGAACATATCATGGAATATTTCAACCTTACACCGGGTCCCGAAGTTGGCATCATCAAGACCGCCATCCGCGAAGCCATCCTGGAGGGAGAAATCCGAAATGATTTCCGGGAAGCTTTCGATTTCATGCTTCGTAAAGGCACTGAACTCGGACTGACCGCGAAATCCCGGGAAGACCGTTGAAAACCCGGGCTTCCGAGACACCTCGAGACGACATCAGTTTTCTGAATTAATTGTTATTTTTGAGAAGGAAACACAAACCTCATGGCCATTTACCGTTTTCGAGTCACCTTTGAAGACCACGACGAAGTATCCCGCGATGTAGAGATCCGTGCGAACCAGTCGTTCGACGACCTCCATCATGCCATCCACAGCGCCATCGGATTCGACGGATCCAAGCAGGCCTCCTTTTACATGAGCGATGACCACTGGACCAAGGGAAAGGAAATCACGAACCGTGAGCTTACAGACACGGAAAAGGAAACGACATCCTCGTTCCGGAAATCGCGCCTGCGCGACTTTATCGCCGATCCCCACCAGAAGATCTACTATCTGTTCGATCCGGTGGCACAATGGGCTTTCCGTATCGAACTGGTCAAGATTCTGCCGCAAGAGGAGATCGGCGTCTTCTACCCACGCTGCACCAAGGTGAACGGCGAAGCGCCCAAGCAGTACATTCAGACCATCCCGACGGTCGCTCCTCCTTTGGAGGACTTCGACCCCGATGCCATAGACGATATCCTGGATGACGAGGACGATTTTGAGGAAGACGGAGAGGATACTCAAGAGGAAATCGTCGCAGGCGCGGAAGATGTATCCGGAATGGGCGAACTGGACACGAACGAGGAAAGTTCGGATTCGGAAGACGAGTTCGAAACCGCGGACGATGAAGCATCCGACGACGATGTGCGGGAAAGCGACGATTACTGATCCGTCTCTTTGCTGACTCGCTCCCACTTAACATCTCAAAAATGAATTTCCTGGTTGTCATCGGCGGTCCCACAGCCGCAGGCAAGACCGCTTTGGCCATACGTGTAGCGCAGCAGTTCGGCGCTTGCGTTTTCTCGGCCGATTCCAGGCAGTTCTATCGGGAGATGAACATCGGTACGGCAAAACCGTCCCGTGACGAACTGGAATCCGTAAGACATCATTTCATCGATTCGATCAGCATCGATGAGGAATACGACACCGGCCGTTTCGAAAAGGAGGCATTGGACCGCCTGGATGCAGCTTTCACGGAGAATCCTGTCCAAGTGATGACCGGCGGCAGCGGCCTGTTCATCGAAGCAGTGACCCGGGGACTGGACGAACTTCCGGGGAAAGACCCGCACATCCGGAAAGAGTTAAAGGATCGTCTGGAAACAGAAGGGATTTCCGTCCTCCAGGAGGAGCTTCGACGCATCGACCCCGAAGGAGCCGCCACGATCGACCTCCGTAATCCGCACCGGCTGATCCGTGCACTCGAACTGTGCCGTGTCACCGGTCAGCCGCTTGGCATCTTACGAAAAGGAACGAAGGCAACCAGGAATTTCACTTCGATACTCGTTGCCGTAACTCCCGAGCGGGAGGAACTCTACAGAAGGATCGACAGGAGAGTCCTGGGGATGATGGAAAACGGCCTGCTGGAAGAAGTGAAGACCCTCTATGAAAAGCGGCATTTATCCGCATTGAAGACCGTAGGCTATTCGGAACTCTTCGACTATCTGGAGGGAAAAACAACCCTGGAAGAAGCGGTACGCAGGATCCAGCAGCATACACGTAACTACGCAAAACGCCAATTGACCTGGTTCCGCAACCGGGAAGAGTATGCATGGTTCCATCCGGACGATACCGGGAGCGTAGTCGGCTACGTTTCGGACAGGATTGCAGGCAGATGATTTCGCCATCGCCATGCAAAAATCAGGAACAGCTATTTCTTCTCAGGCACCAGGACGAATCGTGCGTAGTTGTCGGTGACCAGATACTTCGAAGCGAACTCCTTCAGGTCTTCTGCTTTCAGCGCATTCACCCAGTCGTTGTAAACAAGCATGTCGGAGACGTTCTCCCCGTTCTGGCAGGATGAAACGATGTAGCTCATCCAGAAATCATTCTCCTTAAGGCTGGTCTCCCGCTCCCGGATGAGCGTCTCACGGATCTTGACCACATTTTTCTCCTCACAACCCTTTTCCTTCACCTCTTTGATGACGGCCAATGCCGCATCGGTGAGCATCGCGATGTTGTCCGGAGAACAGGAGAAATATACCACGAGCTCCAGGTTTTCCAAAGGATAATGACGGGGAATGGCATTGAATGATACGCCGTAGACTCCGCTTTTTTCTTCACGAAGCACTTCTCGCAGGCGGATGTTCATCAGCTTGGTAAGAGCCATCAGCTCGTTACGGTTGTTTCGGTTGTACTGGAAGGGCTGATTGAACCGCAGCATCACCGTGCTCTTGGGCTCGGTGCCCCTGGAAACAGTGCGCTCAAAGCGGCCTTTGGGTGCCCTGGCACCGATATCCTTCCATTGGTTGTGCAAATCGTTCGAAGGCAGTGATGCCAGGTAACGCTCCACCAGCGGCTTCATGTCCTCTGTCTTGAAATTACCTATCAGGACAACCGTGAAGTCGGATGCGTTCGAATAAAAACGTTGATACGCCCGCATTACCTTGTCCAGATCGACTTCCACAAGGCGATCCGCAGTAAAAGAACGGTAGCGCAGGTTATAACCGGACATCGCATGACTCACGGTGTCCATGAAGACCGACCCGGGATCGGCCAGGCGGTTGCGTACGGAGGCCTCGACATTGGTCATCATCGACCTGAAAGCCGCCGTGTCCCTTCTGGGTTGGGTGAAAGTCTTGTAAAGCAGCTGGAACATGGTCTCGGCGTCTTTCGGTGCGCACCGACCGTTGAAACCATGCTGAAGCTCGGAAATGCCGGCTGAACCGTCCACGACTTTTCCCGATAAGGCTTTTTCAAGAGCCGTAGCGTCGAAATCACCCAAGCCGGAAGCCCTGATGACATCGTCCACATAGGCGGCGGAGATATAGTCCGAATCGGAGAACATGGAAGTGCCCCCCCAGCTGAAGGCATTCAGGAGGATCTCGTTCTTGAAATCAGTGGGTTTCAGCCAGACATTTATACCGTTCGACAGTTGCCATTTGGTGATATTTCCGACCTCATAGCCGGAGGTACTGACTACTTTGCCGGGTCGCAATGCTGAGACATCCAGTAACGGCTGTTTCAACACTTCGTCCACATACGGATCGAGTGTCAGCTGTTTCATTCCACCCATGATGCTGCGAACAGTCGACTCTTCCGGCATCTTCAGCGTCGGCTTGTCAGGCGCGGTGATCAGCACGACGCAGTTTGAGCCGTCAGTGATCCACTTTGCGGCGAACGCATTGACTTCCTCCAAGGTGATCGAGGATAGAAATGCCTTGTAGATGTCATACTCAAAGGAAATTCCGGGTGCAGGCTCCTTGGTGAGGAAATTACTGACGTATTCCCGCGCAAAATCCCTGGACTCGGTCTTATCCCTTTCATTGAACGATTTTTCCATCTCGCTCATGAGGTCTGCTTTAATTCGATCCAGCTCGGTGGATGTGAAACCGAAACGTCGTACTCGCTCGTTCTCGGCGACAAGCGACTGAAGGGCACGTTCAATCCCGTCTTCTTTGGCATAGGCGAAAGCCATGTAAGCATCCTTGTTCCGCACCAGGTCGGTGTAGTAACTGCCGGCATAGACGAAAGGAGGGTTCGATTTACGCTGCAGCTCAGAGAGGCGTGCACTCAGCATTCCGGAAAAAAGATTTCTGGCGATGGAAGTCCTATAGTCACCGACGGTCGCGACCTCCGCTACCGGTTGCTTGTAGATCAGCTGTATCTCGGCCATACGCGCTTCCTTGTCCGTTACACGGGAAATGGCGAGCGCATCGTTGTCAGGCACGGGCCAGACCTTGAGGGGACGGGCATTGTCCTTGACCGGGATGCCGGAGAAGCGTTGCTTGATCTTCATCTCCATGGTATCCGGATCGAAATCTCCGACGGCGATGACGGCCATGAGATCCGGACGGTACCAATCGTAGTAGAAATCGCGGAGCACAGACTGACGGCAACCTTCGATGATCTCTTTTTTACCGATGGGAAGACGGTCCTGGTATCGGGAATCACGGAAAAGTACCGGCCAATAGGTCCTGCGCATCCGCTCATCGGCGCCTTGGCCTAATCGCCACTCTTCCACAACGACACCTCTCTCCTTCTCCACTTCGGCTGAATCGAAGGACAGGTTATGTGCCCAATCCTCCAGGATCATCAGACCTTTGTTTACGATATCTTCCTTGTCGGTCGGAAGCTGGAGCATATAAACGGTCTCATCAAAGCTGGTGTATGCGTTCAGATGCGCACCGAATTTAGTTCCGACAGATTCCAGGTAATCGACGATCTCACTTTTCTTGAAGTTCTTGGTTCCGTTGAAAGCCATGTGTTCAACCACATGCGCCAGACCTTGTTGATTGTCATCCTCGGCAGTGGAACCGGCATTGACGGCCAGTCGGAATTCCGCCCTTTTCTCAGGGCGGGAATTCTTACGTATATAATAACGGATTCCGTTCGGAAGCGTGCCGCTTCGGACCGTTGGATCCAGCGGAATCACTTGCGAGAGATCAGACTGCGCTGCAGCTCCGAGGGAGAGGATCAGAAAGAATAACGAAAGGAATTGACGCATAGGGCAGGCTCGTTTAGGCATCGAAAATACGAAGCCTAAGCCAATCACGGAAAGCCTGGTGCGCTGTAAAAGACCTTTTCAGGCCGGATAACGAAAAAAGCGCACCTTACGGGGTGCGCTTCGCTTCATGGCAAAAGCGGAAATGATATTCAATCCTGGTCTCCGGCCCGGGAATGCAGTTGCTGAACGGTATCGGAGAGTTCGCGGATCAAGGCTCTTTCTTCCGGAGAAAGGTGTGCCACACGCTTACGGCTGGCTGCCGGCGCATGTCCTGCCGGAGGATAAACGACGTCAATCGTCAGAAGATGATCCAGGAACGCATCGAAGTATTGCTGTCGGGCGGCAGGATGAAGCTTCCCTATGAGGGAGCGAAGGCTTTGGATCTGCTGCTCGAATTCTTTATCGACAGGGCCGGCAGACGGACGCATGGGGATGATCCGTGCTTCACGGGGTGCTTGCTGTGGCTTTCTTCCGGGATCTTCCTGGTGTTGCATGAGTGTTCGTTTATAGTACAATTGTACTGACAGACCGAAGCAGGGTTGAACCAATTATGCCGTTCTTCTTACAAGATCAGGCAGCATGTGTAGTATTTACGGATTTAGTCTTGCGGATATCGGGCCAAAAGAACCGGAAATCGGCCCCTTTTCCGGTCTCGGACTCCACCCAGACGCTGCCCCCCTCGTCCTCGACGATTTTCTTGACGATCGCAAGTCCCACGCCGGTGCTTTCATAATCGTCTCGCCGGTGAAGCGTCTGGAAAATCGCGAAAATCTTCTCATGGTATCTACTGTCGATTCCCGGTCCGTTGTCTTTTACGGAAAACACCCACCCTTCTCCTTCCCGCCTGCCTGTCACTGTGATCTCCACCGTCGTTTTATCGCAATAGCGTATGGCGTTCACGATCAGGTTGAGGAAAACCTGGTTGCAGCGCGTACGGTCGGCGCGTATCACCGGAAGACGCTCCGGCAGGTTCAGTCGTACATGTCCGGGCTTCCCGATGAAATCCATCGTATCTGAAATCAGCTGCGAAATGTCGACCTGTTCCTCCCTGGCATCAGACCGATCGGCACGCGAATAATCGAGGATGGCATTGATCAGGGACTCCATGCGGGCCACACGCTGCTTGATCAGTTCGAAATTGACCATCACTTCAGGAGTCATCGTCCCTGCAGCATCCTCTTCGATCCAGCCGGTGAGGTTTCCGATGGCTCTCAATGGCGCCTTAAGGTCGTGCGAAACGATCGAAGCGAATTTGTCAAGTTCACTGTTCTTCCTTTCCAGGTCCTCGGTATACATGCTCAGTTGGAGGTTCGTTCGAGAAAGCTCATCGTTCTGTTCAGTGATACGCCGTATGATGACGTTCTTGGTACTGTTCAGGTAATTGCTCTGGTATGCCACAAGGAAGAGCCCCATGACGAAAGTGAAGAAGGCGTCCTGATGGATCAGGCTCGGATCCGAAGCGAACAAGGAATAATCGGTCCACCCTGTGTATTCCGAAATGCAGTAGAAATAGGCCACGTTGAGCATGGCCAATACCGTGAACCAACGTCCTGTTCGAGGGCCCAGGAGCATATAGGCCGTCATGATGGCGGCACACAGGTAAATGGTGCCGGTGTTCAATACACCTCCGGAGGTATAACCCTGGACATGGATGACGGAACAGCCGGCGATCAGGCTGATCAGATATACTGTCCGTAGTCGCTCCCTGTGCTCTACTGCATAGAAGAGGAATAATATGACTGCCGACAAACCGAACAGGTATAGTGACAACAGGCTTCCCGTACCGAAGTTGACAAGAACCTGCACTGCCGTGGAAATACCGGCGGCTGCAGATGTAAAAACGAAAATCCTGTAAAGGTTGAACTGTTGACGTGCCATCAGTTCATCCTGAGGAATGACTTCGTAGAGGTCCCGACGAAGTAAAAGCCGGTAGAATCGGTTCATGAATGCGTGGTTATTGGTCACTGAGCCGTGAAAAGAACATTCAGCGCGGCTTCTGGGAAATTGGGCTCTCCGTCCTGGTAGCCGGAATTTCACCGTCGCCTGCTTGATTCGAATAATGTCCCACTCGGCTCTTTGAAATGCTTTTACATCGGGTACGCTTACACGGATACCATACTGTAAGATTTCGGGGGAAATTCCTTGAAAAAAGCGACATATGTCACTCACGCCACGGAATCATCCCTCCGGGCCGTGTAACAAAAGGAAACAGATCCTTGTAAAAAGCTGACAATGGACAACCTGGTGAACATATTGCTCGTCGACGATGACGAGGTGGATTGCATGAACGTCGTTCGTGCTTTCAAGAAAAGCAATATCCTGAATCCGTTACACGTCGCTCACAACGGCCTGGAGGCACTGGACATGCTGCGCGGAAGCAACGGGGCTGTAAAACTCTCCCCGACTCCACGCATCGTCCTGTTGGATATCAATATGCCTAAGATGAACGGCCTTGAATTCCTGAAGGAACTTCGTTCGGATCCGGAACTTCACAACCTGAGTGTGTTCGTGATGACCACATCGAACAGCGACAAAGACAAGATCGAAGCCTATGAATACAACGTGGCCGGTTATATCGTCAAACCGATCTCCTTCGACAAGTTCGTGACCGCTGTGTCGACGCTCAACAATTTCTGGCAGTTGTGCGAACAGCCGTCCTGAGAAGACTTCAACAATGAAAAAGGGGCCTTGCAGCCCCTTTTTGATTTTATGCCACTCTGCGGAAGTACTTCCTGATTTCCTCCAGGCTGGAATTCGAATCCGACAAGGCCTGCGGGAGTTCTTTTGATATGTCCGTAAGCAGCTCCTTGATGTCTTCGAACGTATTCAGGCGGTTCACCGGAATACGTAATCCGGTACGGTTATAGGAAACGCTCGGGAACACGCTGAGGTTGAAGAAATAGCCCATATTCATCATGCGACGGACCATGTTGTAGCCGGTTTCAGGCTTCCCTACCCCGATGAAACGGATCGGTGAATGGTTGTCATGGATGAGCGGAAGACCCAGTTCAGCGGCCGTACTGTTGAAGAATTCGATACGTTCTCGAAGCTCCTGCTGCAGCCTGACTATTTCAGGACTGAGGTGGATCCGGGCGGATTCAATAGTAGCCCCAAGGATCATCGGAGGCATCTGTATGGAGAAGATGAAGGATTTTCCGTTCCTTCTGACCAATTTATGGGAGGCTTCATCCGGGAAAACAAGCAAACCGCCGGCGGTTCCAAAAGCCTTGGTAAGGCCCGTCGTCAGATACAGGCGCGGATGGAAATCACCCTGACTCAGAACATATCCTGCGCCGTTAGGACCCGCCCAACTCATTCCATGAATGTCATCCAGGTAAAGATGCAACTGGTCGTACCTGTCGGCAAGTGCGTAGAGGTCTTTTACCGGGGCGAAGTCACCATTCATGGAATATACCCCGTCCGCCATGTACCATATCTTATCATAGGTCCGGCTGAGGACCTTGACGCGTTCTTCCAGATGGTCCAAGCGGTTATGCCGCACGACTTCCACATGGATGGCCCTGGAACTCAGCATCTGAACCGCATTCTGAACGCTGTCGTGTACCTGGGCATCCAGGATGATGGCATCGTTATCCCCGACCAGCAGCGGTATGCAGGTAGTGTGCGCTACAGTAAGCGATTGCAGCAGTAAAGCAGGTTTACCGAAGATTTCGGAAAGCAATGCCTCCGCTTCCGGGTAATAAGCGGAAGACACATAGGCTCTGGAGCTTGAAAACTGGGTTCCGTACTGCTGGACGGCTCGGATGGCACCGGCTTTCAAGCGGGCATCGTGCTCCAATCCGAGATATCCGCAGGAACCGAAATACAAAAGCTTCTCCCCGTTCACGGTGATATGGCGGCCATCCAGACCGACGTCCTCCGTATGCTGATGCACGATACCCAGACGGATGGTGATCTCCGCTACTTTACCTATCAGTTCCTTGATGGTTTCGTGCTTGCTCTTGACCTCTGCCATATGATTCAGGGATGAGAAGGCCCGAATAGCCCGCCTGCCCTTTCTCAAAAGTAGAAAGCCGCATAGCCGCTCAATTCGGCGGCACATATAGTTTTCACCACGCTTTTCAACACAAAAAAAGCCGCCTTTTTGGGGCGGCTTTGGTGTTCATAGAGCGTGTTAATCAACGGACGACGCTCACTTTACCGTAATGTTCCAGCCGATCATCATTGAGATCGGTAGTGACGATCCTGTAAACGTAGGTGTCGCCTTGGACCGGACTTCCGTCGACCGTACCGTCCCAGCCGCCGTCCAGCCCTTTCCATTCGTAGATCTTGACGCCCCAGCGGTCGAATATCTCTCCCTGCACGGAAGCGACATTGTAGCAATATACCGTGAAGAGTTCATTCTTATTGTCTCCGTTAGGCGTGAAGGTATTCGGAATGTATACAAATGACGTCGGCTTGATTTCGATCACCCTACGGACGGTATCGACACATCCTGCCGTATCGACCACGATCAACTGGACGGTATAATCGCCAACTCCGCCATAGATGTGCACGGGGGAATAATCGGTCGAATAAGTACTGTCGCCGAAATCCCAAAGATAGGTTCCCAACGTGGCCGTATTGTTATTGAAAGTGACCGTAGGATAAAGGTCGCTGGCGGAAGCGGAATTGTCGGAGAACTGCGCTACCGGAGGCGGGATGACGTAGACTTCGCCGGGGAGATTCACAGCATCCACGCAGCCCGAATCGTTGATGACAGTGAGTGTGACGTTCTGCCAACCGGGCTGAGAGAAAATATGTGTCACCGAGAGACCGGTATCCGATTGATATCCGAGCTGCCATTGGTAAGATACTATCGAACCGGTAGGTGTCGTAGACGTGCTGTTCAAGATGCTTTCAAAACCGAAACAGACGGGATCGGCTTGGAAATCCGCAACAGGAAGCGGTACGATACGGACCGTTCCGCTGGTGGAATCCATACAGCCGTTGGCAGTGGTCACTAGCAGATTGATCGTATAATCGCCTTCGGCAGGATACTGATGGGAAGGGTTGATTGCATTGGAGAAGGTGCCGTCACCCATCGACCACTGATTGTCGATGATTACCGAGCCGGAACCGGAGGGCACCGAAGAAAGGTTGTTCACAGACGCCTGCTGGTCAGCACAAGCGTGGTTGGTGGTGAAATCGGCAGTGGGCAGCGCGAATACATTGGCATTCACCGTGACGGAATCGACGCAACCATTGACCGAGGTGACAATCAGGGTCACAGGATATACACCGTATCCGGAGTAGTAATGAGCGGCGAACTGCCCCAGGAAAGTTGTTCCGTCGCCGAGATCCCAGAAATAATCCAATTGCGTTCCGTCGGAGATCGACGACTGGTTGACCACGGAAACCGGAAGATCCTCGCACACATCTGCCGGAGTGAATGCCGCCACAGGTTCCGCGAAGATGGTAACGGTCTGTGAAGCGGTGTCGGTGCAGCCTCCGGAGGTGGTGACCAGCAGTTGGACGTTGTAGACGCCGGGAGAATTATACTGTTGCGTAGGATTCTGCTGGGTGCTCGTTGCACCGTTGCCGAAATCCCATGCCCAGCCTGTAACGGTTCCGGAAGACACCGTGGAATTATCAAGGAAACTGACGGGCAATGACTGACAGACACTGACCGGCGGCGCGAAATCCGCACTGGGAATCGGGTTCACGATTACCGTAACCTGATCGGCTCCGGTACATCCGATATTATCGGTGGCCGTCACCGTGTACGTGGTGGTGACGGATGGTGAAACCGTAACAGAGGACGTATTCATTCCTCCGGGCAACCAGGAATAGGTCACGACGGTCGCTGCCACGGCAGTGGCATTAAGCGGCACACTCGTACCGTTACACACCCCGATGTTATCGTCGGCATCGACCACCGGAAGCGGGTTCACAGTGATGGTCACTGTATCCACGCCGGGGCAACCGGAACCTGTGACACACAGCAAGGTGTACGTGGTGGTAGCAGCCGGCGTCACGTTGACGAAGATACCTGTAAGGGTGGCGGAACCGGACTGCCAATTGTAAGTACTACCCACCGGACCACCGCTGGCCTGAAGACTGGTCTGGTCTCCCTGACAGATGTTCTGGGCTGATCCTGCGTCCACAGTGGGAGCGGGATTGACGGTGATCAGTGCCGAGGCTGTACCGATACATCCGTTCGCATCGGTTACGGAAACAGAATAACTGTTGGAGAACAACGGAACAAAGGTTGTGGTCGGGCTTAGGGAATCAACTATACCGGGACCCGACCAGTAGTAGCCGGCAAATCCGCCCGGAGTGGTGGAAAGGGTGACCGGCAGACCTGCGCAGACCGATTGATCGGCTACAGAAACAGTCGGGTTGGAATATACGGTGACTGCCTGCGTCACGGTATCGGAACAACCGATGGCATTTTCAACGATCAACGTCACAGAGTAGTTGCCGGGAGCCGAGAAGGTATGAGTGGGGTTCTGGGCAACGGAAGTATTCAATATGCCGGAGGAAGGCTCGCCGAAATTCCAAGCGTAGACGGAGTTCGTAGCGCCTGTGGAACCGGTGTAGGTGAAACCCATCACACTTCCGTTGCAGACATTCGGATGTGCGAACTGCGCATCGGGGATGATGGAGTTAACGACCACCGACTGTGTGAGGGTGTCGGAACAGCCGAGTCCTGTCGATACAATGAGGGTTACGCTGTAGGTTCCGTTGGATGCGTAGGCATGTGTCGGATTCTGCTGACCGGAAAAGCCTCCGTCTCCAAAATCCCAAGCCCAGGAGGAAATGGTAGCACCCGTGGTATTGTCGGTGAATAAGACACTGGTGTTGCTGCAGGTAGTAGCAAACTGGAAAGCAGCCGAAATGTTATTCGCACCCGGCAGTACGTTAACGGTATCAAGATTCGTACAACCCAGTCCATCCGTGACCTCCACGATGTAGGTGCCGGTGCAGGCAGGGTTGAGGACTGCACTGTTGACGCTGTCCGGCTGACCGGGATTCCACTGGAAGCTGATGGGCGCCTGTCCACCGATGGATTGGGCGGTCAGCGTGGTGCACTGTCCGCAGGAAACCGTAGGATCGGACCCCGCTGTTACGTCGACATAATTCACATTCAAGACGTATGTCTCGATGGTCAGTCCCTGATAAGGACAGTTGTCATCTACGACGGTTACGGTGAAGAAGTGCGATCCTACGTCCGCGAAGGTGGGCGTCCAGTTAAAGATGGCAGAATCGCGGCGAAAACCGGCCGAATTGTTACTGCCAAAAAAGGTCATTGTGGCTCCAGGAATTCCGTTGTCCCAAGACATGGTAGTTGTGTTGGAAAGGTTGCCATCGAGGGACCCAATGACGAAGGTACAGGGAGCTCCGACGCAGATGTTGCGGTTGAACTGGGGGAGGCCGTTCATACCGGTAAGCGTCGGAATCACGTTGGAGCACGGCAGTATCCTGAGCTGGATGTCACGGATGACCTGCCCGATCAGCACACCGTTACGGTATTCACTGACCAATACGGCGAGGACGGTCACTTCCTGGGCAGTAGGATATACAACCATCTCCCCGGTAGTCATGTCAAAGATGACCGGAGGATTGGGAGGCAGAAGTCCGGAGGTCAAAGGCACGGCAGCGGAGAATCCAGTACCATATGTCACCGAATCGGTTGCAGAAGTACGCGGAGTCACAAGTTGAAAAACAAGCGAATCACCGTCCTGGTCGTATACACCGTGATTGTAGACGAAATTACGGTTGACACACGCAAAAGGCACAGGATAATTCGAAAATATAGGTGAATTATTGCAGGGGGCTGCCAGATTATTAAGAATGGCATTGACATACATGCTTTCTCCGGAGGCCCCGACTAAATTCGTAATCGCCGCGTTACGGCAGCATTCAGTGAAACTGAAGTTCCAGTCGGCGCAAGGTCCGTTCAAAGTGACGGTTCCTTCATACGTCCACTGCTGCACGCCGACATATGTCCCGCCCTGGCATGATGAAACCTGTGTGGCACAGATGGGGGAAATCTCCAAAGGCGAACTCGGAGTAGGGAACAGCGTAACCGTTCTTGCGGGGTAACACGAGGAATTGATATTGATCGTGACGGATGAAGGCGCCGGGATACCGTCACAGTCGCGGTAGAATGCCAAGCGTAAGCGATATAGGTTCCCTCCCAGACACTCGTAAGTCAAGTCCGCTCCCATGGAGTGGCTGGCTTCGGCATCCTGCGGAACAAGTACGGACAACAATAAACCGAGGGCAAGAAGCCATCGATTTGCTGAGTGCCTGAAAAAGCGTACGTACAACTGGGTCATGGTCGGTAGTTTGTAGTAATGAACACGAATGCACCGTAGAAGCGGTTTACAGGTACTGATCCGCTTTTACCGGAACATTTGCAATGCGAAAATTAGGAAAATAAATGAAAAAATGCAATGTCCCGGCAGCCTTGAAAAGCACTAAATACTAACAAAAACGCATGGTTTTCAACCGTTTGACAGTGCCAAACATCGTCTGCATTCCGACTGACTGCAAATTGTCAACCGGCCGGGATGTAAGCTGGGAAAACCGACGCATCCGGAACTTATCAGCGCCTCAGTAGCTCTTCGACCGGCAGACCGATACTCCCGCTCGGTTCCTGGATATCCAGCCATGAGGCGACGGTAGGTGCGATGTCGCACACAGAGACGGCTCGATGGGTCTCCCCCGCCCTCACTCCGCCCCCGAAAAACAACAGCGGAACGTGGGTATCATAAGCATAGGAAGACCCGTGGGAGGTCCCTTGTTTACGGTACCAGTCGATCCAACCCGGCTGGAGCTGGATGCATACATCCGCGGAACGTCGTACATGGAAACCGCGCTGTACCAAGCGGGCAATACCCTCGCGGGATTGGGATTTCGACAGTTCTGTAGCCGTCCATGCATTGGAAACCCCCTTGAAACGCAGTACATATTCGGCACAAGCCGTTTCGACTTTAGAGGCTTCGAGCTTGTTTTTACGCATCCTCTCCCTGTCGAGATAAATTCCGGTAGAACCTGCAGAAACAAGCATGCTGCTGTCGCCGAACTGCTTCAGGAGCATCATTCGCAAGGAATCGCGCATCGGCTTTTCTTCCATGACCGCGGACGGTATGCGATGGTCGGCATTGAACTCGGGGTTCGCACAGGCACCGTGATCGGCGGTCAGGAACAGGAAGTAATTGGCACGTCCGATCCTGCTGTCCAGGTAATCGATGAAGGCGGCAAGTTCACGGTCGAGCCGCAGATAGGTATCCTCTGTTTCCAGAGCGTTGATTCCGAACTGATGTCCCACATAGTCTGTAGATGAAAGACTCACCGCCAGAAAATCGGTCTGACCGTTCTTGCCGAGAAGCTCCCCTTCGATGGCCGCCTTTGCAAACTCCAGCGTATATGTGTTACCGAAAGGAGTTTTCCGGATCAGCTCCGAATCCTCCTTGCGTATGGCAGGCAGGTCGTGCGGAAACACCGGCGCGCTCTCGGTCTTGAACGGCCCTTCATAAGGAGTGTCATCATCGGTACTGCCGACGTATTTGTCCGCCGCGAGCAACAATTCCCAAGGCACCGAAGTCAGCGAATCCGTCAGCCGCCGGGCATTGAACTTCTCCGCCCAACCCGGGAGCTCCTGCATGTAATAAGTGCTCGTCACCCAATTGTTTTTGAAAGGGTCGTGCCAGTAGGCTGCGTTGGCGGTGAATCCGCCGGGAAGTACTGATCCGCGGTCCTTCAGCGAAACGGCAATGACCCTCGAACGGTAATTCGTGGCAAAACGTAATTCATCGGTAACGGTGGTGGAAAGCAGCCGGCGCGGGGACATCTTTCCGGAGATGGAAGTGGTGCCTACGGCAGATACGGTGGTGTCATTCACACAATACACCGATTGTCCCGAAGTCCGGTCGTACCAGTCGTTGCTGATGATGCCGTTGATCGAAGGGACCGTGCCCGTATAGATACAGGCGTGGCCGGGCGCAGTATAAGTAGGCACATAATCGAAATGCGTGTTCTCACAGGAAAACCCCTCGCGCAGAAACCGCTTGAAACCGTTTTCAGAATAGTTTTTCGAGTACCTGTAGAGATAATCGTACCGCATCTGGTCGACTACTATACCCACTACCAGAGCGGGACGGTCCGGATTGCCGTTTCCTGCACGCAAGACGACCGGAGTCATCAAGGAAAGAAAGGAAATTAACAGGAAAAAAAGGTGAGATCTCATGAGGGTAAGGATAGGTTATCGATGGAGGATTTCTTTTCGATCTGCTGCTTGCAGAGCTTCCCGCAGACATAGCCAATGGAAGTGCCCAGTAACGCTCCGCAAAGGACATCACCGGGATAATGTACTCCCAGATAAACACGGCTGGAGGAAACCAGCAGCGCCCAAAGGAAGACCGTATAAGTGAACGGTCGCAGGGAAGCTCCCAGGACCTTCCACAGGAACGCAGCGAGAGCAAAAGTATTGGCAGCATGTGAGGAAACGAAACCAAAAGCACCGCCGCAATGTCCTTCGACCAGATGCAAGAGGGACGACCAGCGGGGATCGTGGCAAGGGCGCAGCCTGCCGACGAAAGGCTTCAGGAATGAAGACGCGATCTGGTCGGACAGTGCGATGGCGACGGCAATAAATAACGCTATCACCAGAAAAGCTCTTTTATAACGTCGAATCAGGAAAGCAGCCAGCAAAACATAGGCGGGCAACCAGAAGAACCTTCCGGTAATTGCAGAAAAGAAACTGTCGAGCCCGGGGGAGTTAAGTGCATTCACGGCCATCAGCAGACGGCCATCCCATTCGTCCAAACGCTGCAGGAACGTTCCGTTCATCCGTTGATGGCTTTCCAGATCTCGTCTTTCAACTCGCGGATTCCTGCGCCGCTGGCAGAGGAAATGAAAATGACGGGAATACCTTTCGGAACTTCTTTTTTCATGGCCGTAAGCAACTCCTCGTCCAGAAGGTCGGATTTTGTGACCGCTAAAAGACGTTTTTTGTCCAAGAGCTCAGGATTATATTTCTCCAATTCGTCCAGGAGGATTTGAAAATCCTTCCGGATGTCCTTGCTGTCACAAGGGACCATGAAAAGCAGGATGGAATTACGTTCGATATGCCGCAGGAAACGCACCCCGAGACCTTTACCGGCATGAGCGCCCTCGATGATACCCGGGATATCCGCCATCACAAAGGATTTTCCGTCGCGGTAGGAGACCATACCCAGGTTAGGGACAAGCGTTGTGAAAGGGTAATCCGCGATCTCCGGCTTTGCGGCGGACACTACGGAGAGCAGTGTGGATTTACCCGCATTAGGGAACCCGACAAGACCTACGTCTGCCAGCAGCTTCAACTCGAGTACTTTCCAGACTTCCTGACCGGGCTCTCCGGGTTGCGCGAAACGGGGTGTCTGCAGGGTCGACGTCTTGAAGAAATTGTTACCCTTCCCTCCTCTTCCGCCGGGAAGCAAAGTGCGCTCCTCTCCGTCCTCGTTGATTTCAAAGAGAAACTCGTTCGTTTCGGCATCGCGAGCCACCGTTCCCAGAGGAACTTCAAGTATCTCGTCCTTGCCGTCTTTGCCGGTCTTGAGTGCAGAGGATCCTTTTTCGCCGGGCTCTGCGATCACATGCTTTCGGTACTTGAGGTGAAGCAGCGTCCAAAGCTGCTTGTTGCCCCTCAGGATGATATTCCCGCCGTGACCACCGTCACCGCCGTCAGGTCCTCCCTTCGCAGTCTTCTTATCGCGGTGAAAATGCACGGATCCCGCACCGCCCGCGCCGCTCCTGCAGCAGATCTTTACGTAGTCGACGAAATTGGAAGAAGCCATGCGGTAAAACTAACAGCCGGAAGGAGTCGACCGGAAGGAAAAGAAAAGAGATTTCAACGTGATGCCATGGACTCTTCAATGGCGCCGCTAAGGGCTTCGAAGATGGCATCAATCGATCCGACTCCGTTCACCCCGGTGTATTTTCCTTGTCCGGCATAATAGTCCCGAACAGGTGCCGTCTTGTTCTCGTATTCCGAAATACGTTTGCGGATGACGGTTTCATCCTGGTCGTCAGGCCTGCCGGAGTCCTTGCCTCGCTTCAGCAGCCGGCTGATAAGTTCCTCTACCGAAACCTCCAGGGCAAGCATACGGGTGATGGAGGTGCCCTTGCTTTCCAGCAGACGGTCCAACGCATTCGCCTGGGCCTCGGTACGGGGGAATCCGTCGAAGATGAACCCCTTCGCGGAAGGATTCCCGTCTACTTTTGATTCAATCATGCCGATTACGACCTCGTCAGGTACGAGAAGTCCCTGGTCCATGAGTTTCTTCGCTTCAAGACCGAGTGGCGTTCGGTTAGCCACCTCCGAACGCAGGATATCGCCGGTAGATAGATGAACGAGCCCGAAACGGTCGATCAGTTTTTCCGACTGGGTGCCTTTGCCTGCACCGGGAGGTCCGAAGAGGACGATATTGATCATGGCTGGGATCGATTGTATCAGGATGAGAGCTTATAGATTTCGTTCAGGTTCCTTCCGTAACCGTCATAGTCCAGCCCGTATCCGAGCAGGAAATCGTTGGGCACTTCGAAGCCCGTGTAATCAGGACGGAAAGGATGTTGCAAGGCGGCGGGCTTGAAAAGAAGCGTGGCAAACCGAACTTCGGCGGGTGCGGATTTCTTCAGCTCCTCGACCAGGAACCTGGCCGTATGTCCGGTGTCTACTATGTCCTCAAGGACCACGACGGTCCG
>JBJOMN010000010.1:0-141649 GCA_046052345.1 Bacteroidota bacterium
CAAAAGGTTCAAAAAACAGCCTTTTTTCGCCCTTTTTGATTATCTTCGCAACAGCCATAAATCCCTTCCCCCGTGTCCCTCATCAAGTCCATTTCCGGTATCCGTGGTACCATCGGCGGTAAGCCCGGCGATGGCCTTACCCCTGTCGATATCGTCAAGTTCACTGCGGCCTACGGAACGTGGCTGTTGCGTCGTTCTACCGGGCCCAGAACCAGTGTGGTGATCGGACGTGATGCCCGGATCTCCGGCGTCATGGTCCAGAACCTGGTCTCCGGAACACTTAAGGGGCTGGGGATCGACGTGGTTTACCTTGGGCTTTCCACAACGCCCACCGTGGAGATGGCCGTCACCGATTTCAAGGCGGACGGCGGGATCATCCTCACGGCCAGTCACAATCCCAAGCAATGGAACGCGCTCAAACTGCTGAACGGTCGGGGTGAATTCATTTCCGCCGCCGACGGGGAAGAGGTCTTGCGAATCGCTGAGGCGGACGACTTCGAATTCGCGCCGGTCAACAGCATCGGCAACTATCGCACGGAGTCCGATTACCACGAACAGCATATCCGCAAGATCCTTGAGCTGCCCCTGGTGGACGTGAAGGCCATCCGCGAGCGCAAGTTCAAGGTCGTCATCGATTGCGTGAATTCCGTAGGAGGCATCGTCCTTCCTCCTTTGCTGAAAGCCCTCGGCGTAGAGGAGGTGGTCGAGTTGTACTGTGTGCCTGACGGGCATTTCCCGCACAATCCGGAACCGTTGCCCGAGCATCTCGGGGATATCTCCGGCGAGGTGCGCAAGCAGAAAGCCCATCTCGGGATCGTCGTCGATCCGGACGTGGACCGCTTAGCGCTGGTATGCGAGGACGGGGAGATGTTCGGCGAGGAGTATACGCTCGTGGCCGTTGCCGATTACATCTTGCAGCACCGTAAAGGGAACACCGTCTCCAATCTTTCCTCGACCCGGGCGCTTCGCGACGTCACCGAAAAGGCCGGGGGCAGCTATTTCGCAGCCGCTGTCGGCGAGGTCAATGTGGTCGAAGCCATGAAAAAGCATGACGCGGTGATCGGCGGCGAAGGGAATGGCGGGATCATCTATCCCGACCTGCACTACGGCCGCGATGCCCTCGTCGGCATCGCTCTCTTCCTCTCGCATCTTGCACACAGCGGAAAAAGCATTTCCATGCTCCGCGCCACGTATCCCAATTATTACATCTCCAAGAACAAGATCGAGCTGACGCCGGAGATCGACGTCGATGCCGTACTGGAGGGGATCAAGAACAAATACAGCCGACAGCCGGTCAATACCGTCGACGGCGTCAAGATCGAATTCGACAAAGAATGGGTTCACCTGCGCAAAAGCAATACGGAGCCTATCATCCGCATTTATGCGGAATCGCAGTCACAAACCACCGCCGGCAACCTGGCCGAAAAGATCATCAGCGACATCAAGGACCTCATCAGCTGAGGTAAACAACCCGCTACCGCATGAAAGTATATCTCGATAATGCCGCTACCACACCGATGGATCCCGAGGTCATCGAAACCATGGTCACCTACATGCGGCAGCACCACGGTAATCCGTCGTCTATCCATTCGTTCGGCCGTGAAGTGCGGGCAGGAATCGAAAAGGCCCGCAAGACCGTAGCCCAGTTGCTGCATGTCACGCCGTCCGAGATATTCTTCACTTCAGGAGGCACCGAAGCCAACAATACGGCGATCTACTGTTCCGTACGTGATTTGGGAGTGAAGCACATCGTTTCTTCGCCGATCGAGCACCATGCGGTCACACATACGGTCGAGAAGCTGGAGCAGGAGGGAAAGGTCCGCATCAGCTGGGTCGGACTCGATGAAAAGGGACACGTCAAGCTCGATCATCTCGAAGAGCTCTTGCAGACAGGCGAAAAGACGCTTGTTTCACTCATGCACGCCAACAATGAGATCGGCAACCTGCTTCCGATCGCAAAAGTGGCGGAACTGTGCAGCCGCTACGGTGCTTACTTTCACTGCGACACCGTGCAGACCATGGGGCATTTTCCGCTTGACCTTTCCGCAATGCCGGTGCACTTTGTCACCTGCGCCGCCCATAAGTTCCACGGGCCCAAAGGCGTCGGGTTCCTTTACATCCGTCACGATGTCAAGATCAGCCCCTTCATTTTCGGCGGTGCTCAGGAACGCAACATGCGCGGAGGTACGGAGAACGTGTACGGCATCATCGGGCTGGCGAAGGCGCTTGAGATCGCCTGCCGCGACATGGAAGAGCATCACCGTCACATCGCCGCTGTAAAGCGGCACATGGCAGACCGGCTGATGAACGAGATCCCAGGCATTCGGTTCAACGGCGATTGTATGGGCGACAGCCTCTACACGGTTTTGAATGCAGCCTTCCCGCCGGGAGATCAGGCAGAGATGCTGTTGTTCAATCTCGATATCGGAGGCATCGCATGTTCCGGTGGCAGTGCCTGTTCCTCCGGCAGCAACGCAGGTTCCCATGTTCTCCGTGCCCTCTATGGCAACGAGCAGCGCCCTTCCGTTCGTTTTTCCTTCAGCAGGTTCACGACCGTTCAGGAAGTCGATTATGCCGTGGAAAAGCTCAAAGAGCTGTATGCCGTGAGTGCCTGAAAAATCGACGTTACTCGAAATGTAAAACGCCCCGTTTTTCATCGGGGCGTTTCCATTATCGGCCGTGAGGAGGACCCGGTCGCCGGTCGTCCTTCTTGTCTTGAAGCTTTCGTAAGAGCTCACGCTTGAATTCCTCTTCGGAACGGTACAGCCTTCCTACCTTACGAATCGGCAGTACTTTCTTGAACTGCGGATGGTATTTCTTGATGATGTCCAGTTCCGCCTGGCGGAAAGCGATTTCGCTGTCAACGGTCTTTTCAATCTCCGAATCGCTCATGCTGTCCATGTCCTCACGGGCATTCATCAGGTTCTCTTTCCGCGACCGACGCAGCTTTTCCAATTCGTCCTGGTATTGGTCGTAAACAGGCCAGAAGGCCTTGGCCTCTTCGGGGGTCAGCTGCAGTCGTTCGGAGAGGAATCCGATTTTGTAAACCTCGATTTTTTCACGTTGTTTGCCGGCGCCTCCGCCGGGCCCCTGGCCGCGTGCTGTCAGAAGCGTGCAACACAAGATCGCGATAGAAATATATAACCTTTTCATAATCAATATTATATATCAATTTGAGAGAAGTCGTTTTCGTTATCCAAGAGATACTGTCGAATCTCCTCATCGTCCTGAATCTCAGCATCGGAAAAGGTGGCTCCGGAAATGGCTTCGGCCAGCGTCGATTCGTCCAGGTCATCTACGATATAGGAGGACTGAAGTTCCTCCAAACTGATGGAGGCTTCCCCGGAGGCGGATGATAATTCGATGGGGCGGTCGAGATGTCCGAACAGGAGTAAGCCGCAGACCATGGCAGCGGCGGCAGACATCCACCATGCCCGGTGAACAGTTGCTGAACCGATGGGAACCACCTTGGCTCCCCGTTCGATCCGGTCGAGGACTTTTTCGGGCAGAGATTCAAAATACCCCTTCGGTACACGGAAAGGGGCGGGACGGTCGGATTTCTCGGTAGAGGGTAAAGAATCAATCCGGCCTAACAGGCTCTCTTCAAGGCTCTCGAAATAACCTTCCGGTGTCCTGAATGGATTTTCCCGGGGCAGGCGGTTTTCGGAGTTATCGGTGCTTCGCTGATTCATTACTTCCTTTGGATGTGTTTATAGAGCCGTGGTTTAATCACCCAGGACCGATTTTTCGATTTTTTTTACTGCATGGTGATACGAAGCCTTCGCTCCCCCCACGGAAATTCCCAGATTTTCTGCGATGGCCTCGTATTTTAGTCCGTCGAAATATTTCATGGTGAAGATGACACGCTGTTGAGGAGGCAGTTTCAGGACGGCTTGCTGAAGCTTCAGCTGGATCTTGTCGCCGGAGAACAAAGGGTCGGCTTCCAGACCGGAAGCGATCGTTTCCTCGACATCTTCGAAAGAAAGGAAGGTGCGACGCCTGCGCTGCCGGAGAAGCGACAGGCTTTCATTGGTGGCTATCCGATAAATCCAGGAAAACAGCTTTGATTCCCTGCGGAAGTCCGGCAATCCTTTCCAGACCTTGATGAATATGTTCTGTACTACATCATTCGCGTCCTCGTGGTCGATGACGATTCTACGGACGTGCCAGTAGACGGCTTCCTGGTACTTGTGCACGATTTCACGGAAGGCGTCCCGTCGGGTGACCTCCTCGGCGAACCTGTCCAGCAATCGTTCGTCTTCGTTGTCCTGCATGCAATTGCTTGCTCTTCGACGAGGAAGCGGGGAGAAGTCAGTTTCAGGCGATTGCCGCCACCTTCTTCTTACGGCTGATCGCCCGCTCTGCGGCCGATACGATGTTATCCGCTTCCAAGCCGTATTTCTTCATTAACTGGTCCGGTGTACCGCTTTCGCCGAAGGAATCCATGACGGCTACGAACTCCTGAGGGGCCGGATATTCTGCGACCAATGCATGGGCAACGGCTTCTCCTAACCCTCCCCACAATTGATGCTCCTCCGCAGTGACGGCGCAGCCGGTTTTACGGACCGAGTGTAAGACGGCTTGGACATCCAAAGGTTTAATGGTGTGGATATTGATGATTTCAGCGGATATGCCTTTTGCTTCAAGCTTTTCGCAGGCCTCGATGGCTTTCCAGACAAGATGTCCGGTAGCGAAAATGGATACATCGGAGCCTTCCTGCAACAGCAATGCCTTACCGATTTCGAAAGGTCGGTCGGCAGGTGTGAAATTCGGAACAGTGGGACGGCCGAAGCGCAGGTAGACCGGACCATCATGGGCTGCGATGGCGATCGTGGCCGCTTTGGTCTGGTTGAAATCACATGGATTGATAACGGTCATCCCGGGCAGCATCCGCATCATGCCGATGTCTTCCAGGATCTGGTGGGTCGCACCGTCCTCTCCAAGGGTGATGCCGGCATGGGAAGCGCAGATCTTCACATTCTTTCCGGAGTAAGCCACGGACTGACGGATCTGGTCATAGACGCGCCCGGTAGAGAAATTGGCGAAGGTGCCTGTGAAGGGGATCTTGCCGCCAACGGTCATTCCTGCAGCGATGCCGATCATGTTGGCTTCAGCTATCCCAATCTGAAAGAAACGTTCAGGAAACTCCTTTTCGAAGGCGTCCATCTTGAGGGAGCCGGTGAGGTCTGCACAGAGGGCCACGACATCCGGATTACTCCGCCCGAGCTCCAGCAGTCCTGCGCCGAAACCGGATCGCGTATCTTTCTTTTCAGTGTAGGGGAACTTGTTCATGGTGTGTTTCAGTTCGGTTGTTGTTCAGTTGATGACGACTACTGCGGATTCGCCGGAGATGATGATGAATTCTTTTTCCAGAGTATAGATCGATTCACGTGAGTTCTTGGGACGATACACCACTTTGTAGCGTCCCGGCTGGAGCACCACGGATTCCCGCGTGAGGTTGTCGTCGAGATTGCAGACCCATTGCAGCTCCGGTGTCGCGGTGGAGTAGATGCTTCCGTAGCCCGGACCGTTGGTGACCATGGTCACGATACCCGGCCGCGGAATCTGTACCGTAGTCGTCTTGCTCTGGTCGATACGCACATCATTCAGGTATATTCGCGGCAGGGTGAGGATTTCAAGGTCGTAGCCCCCGGTGATGAGTTTTTCGGAGGAGTTGATCTCCATGACGTGCAGTGTCCGAAGTTCTTTATTCTTACGTAAGATGGCCTGGACTTTTCTTGACTCGGATAATCCGTCGTATTTCAGCGACAGTGTTCCCTGGGGGGCGTCAATACCAACGGTGGTATGCTTGCCCGGAGTAAGTGTTACATTCTCCTTGGACACTTGGGGGATCGTATGGACGACGATTCGATAGGTAGGCAACGGGTCTATGACAAGGGTGTCAGGATTGCCTTTTGAGTTAAGCGTGTGGATATAGTTGTAACGTGCCTGACCGCTGAAGTTGTCGTAAAAGGTCATGTTCACGTTGGTCTCCGTCGGATTGAGCTGTTCGTCGAGAAGGTTCACCTGCAGCGTGGTATTGTCCAGTGCCTGCGAGATGACGATGTTCAGGGCGTCCCGGAACATGGTTTCGTTCGTAGCATCGAAATACCTGCCGACACAGTCGAAGGTCTTTTTAAGGGATTCGTCCAGTCCCATGCCGATGACGAACGGCCGCAGGAAGATGCCTTTTTTCTGCAAGGCCAGCGAGATAGCGCACGGATCTCCGCCGCATTCCTCGATGCCGTCGGTGATCAGGATGACGACATTCCTGGCCGGGGAGGAGGGGAAGTCGTTCGCGCAAAGTTCCAGTGACCTTGCAATCGGCGTCGTGCCTTTCGGCACGAGCCGCTTCAGTACTGCCTGAATATCCGAGATGTTTCCTTTTGCGAAAGGGACTTCAAGACGGCTGTCGTCGCAATCCTGAGGAGGGTACTGCTTCTGGTGCCCGTACACCCGAAGCGCCAGCTCGATGTTGCTGAGGTGACGCAGACTGTCAAGCAGCTGTGTCATGAGGTTGCGCGCCACATCGATCTTCGGTCCGCTCTGCCAGCGACCGTACATGCTCTGGGAAGCGTCGAAAAGGAATTCGATGCGTGTCAGCGCAGGTGCCGCCTTTACAGAAGCCTTTTGAGCATACCCCGTGCTTCCCCCAAAAAGGAGAAGCAGCAACACGAGGAGCGAAAGTCGAAGCACGGAGAGGATTAAGGATTAAGGATTAAGAATCAAGAATTAACCACCAACCACTCAATAATCCCCCAGCGTCTCGTCCAGCTGTGCGAGCGCGGTTGCGGTTTGTTCGGCATTCGGGGCGACGCCATGCCATTTGTGGCTACCCATCATGAAATCGACCCCCATGCCCATCTCCGTCTTCATGAGAATGCACACGGGACGTTTGTGGCTGCAGAGCTCTTTGGCTTTTTGAAGGGTGGCAACAACATCGGACATGTTGTTGCCGTCCATGGACAATACCTGCCATCCGAAGGCCTCCATTTTTGGACGAAGGTCGCCGTAGGGCATGACGTTCTCTACAGACCCGTCGATCTGCTGGTTGTTCACATCGACGGTCATGATCAGGTTATCTGTCTTTTTTGCTCCGGCATACATCACCGCTTCCCAGACCTGTCCTTCTTCCATTTCTCCGTCTCCGCAGAGGCAGTACACCAGTCTGTCGTCCTTGTTCAGTTTTTTGGTGAGCGCAGCACCGATCGCGACACTGAGTCCCTGGCCCAGGGAGCCGGATGCCACACGGACACCCTCCAGGCCTTCGTGGGTGGCGGGATGGCCCTGCAAACGTGAATCGATCTTGCGGAACGTGGACAGCTCGTTCAACGGAAAGAATCCTGCACGGGCCAGCACCGAATACCATGCCGGGGAGATATGGCCGTTCGATAGGAAGAACAGGTCTTCGCCTTTTCCGTCCATGGTGAAATTCTTAGCATCGTATTTCATGATTTCGAAATACAGTGCCACCAGGAAATCAGTGCACCCAAGGGAGCCGCCCGGATGACCGGAGGCGGACCCGTTGGTCTGACGTACGATGTCACGGCGCACTTGGGAAGCTATTCGTCGGAGCTGTTCTGTTTGCATGGAGAGAGATTCTGCAGATGGATGTTACTCCCAAAGGTACCTACAGGCCGCCTCCTGACATCATTTCAGCGGGGCGGATTTTTCAAATGATATCAACAAAAACGTCCTTTTTGTTGAAATATTCTACTCCTCCGGGTATTCGTCAAACGGGCTGAGGAAATCATCGAGGGCACGCCGTTCCTTTTTCGTAGGTCGTCCTGTTCCGGGTTCCCGGTAGATCGTCATGCGTGTTGCGCGGGTACGATAGGCTTCTATATCCTCGGAAGGAGTGAGGTCCTTGCAGTTATCCGTTACGGCCTTTGCGCCCACGCGCTTGTCGATGGGACGAAGCACCTCTACCCGGATGGTAAGTCCGGTACGTTTGACGGAAATCCTGTCACCGGCTCTTACGATACGGGAAGCCTTTACGGCTTTATCCAGCATCAGGATCTTGCCCTCTTCACAAGCGGTGGAAGCTAATGCCCGTGTCTTGAAAAGCCGGACGGCCCACAACCATTTGTCAATCCGTACGCCTGTGCCGGCTTCCATATCAATTGAAAATATCGGTACGGTTCTTTGGGCGCTCTTCGGACTCCCATCTGAATCCTTTAAGTCGGAGTTCGGAGGTCTTCATGTCCTTGACCGGATACAACGTCCCTTCGGGATCCTTCACGAAGGTGATCTTGCGGACCTCGTTCTTGTTGACCCCGATGCGCATATCGCTGCAATCGGCCCGATTGACTGCCACATCGCTGCCTTTCTTGCTTTTCGCGTAATAGATGGTCTGGACGTTTCCGCTGACATCGATCCTATAGAGTTCATTGTCCCTGAAAAAACCGGTCATGTTCTTTCCCGAGATCTGATTGAAGCCAAGACTGTCCACAGGGCCGGTCTGCAAAGTGTCAGACTGAGAGGTGATGAAGGCATTACGTTGCAAATGGATACGTTCCAGCCGTTTGTTGCCGGTCACCAGCCGGATCGAATCTGCCGTAAGCTGGTTCGGTCCCGACCAAAGCATGGGATCCCTGTAGAAATGGATGGTGCTGTCTGCGAACGTATACACCAGCGAGTCACAGCTTCCCTGGAGGTCGGTCTTGTACATGCGCACCCGGTGGAAGGCGTAGACATCTTTGCCGGTACGGTCCGTATCCGCCACTGCAGGATTTCCAACGGCAAGCAGTGTGTCTGCATGCAGGAACAGAGAATCATGTTCGTCGAACTGCACCATCTCCGCATCGCCGGTCACCCAGGACGAGTCAGTCAGTTGATGCCTCTCCGCATAACTGCCGCGAATGATCAGTTGGCGGCTGGAATCGAAAAGGGACACATGGCCGAGTCCTTTTCCGATTTCCCGGCGCTGGTCGTAATAAAGCGTATCTCCTCGAAGCACCTGACCGTCTGTTTCGAGGAACGACCGCCCGAAAAAATAGGAAAGCTGACGACCTGTATCGTACCAGCCGTGTTCGCAGTACATCCTGGAATCCTTGGTGCGTATATCTGTCGGTCCCAGGAAATAAGCCGTCTCGTTCCTTGTGTTATACCGTAACGTGTCGCAACGCAGCGTGTATCTGGGATTCACCAGAAGAACGTTCTTTTTGAAGAAAAGGTCTTTGGAACTGCTGGAATACGAGCCGTTCCTGCTTGTCAGTACGTTTTCCCCGTCCTCGATATGGGCGCTGTCCGAATAATATGCCTGCCCTTTTGCTACATCGTAGTTGATCCGACGGGTACGCAACGTCATTTTACGGTCCGTCATGACGATATCCTTGTAGACCTGCGCGACACGTGTATTTCCGTCATAGTCCAGTTTGCCTCCCGTCAATTGCAGGGAATCGCCCTGGTTCATGCGGATATGGCCGAACGCTTCCAGCCGGTTTTCGTCCCGGAACATGTAGGCCGAATCACACGACATGACTGCGGATTCATGACGAAAACGGACATTTCCAATCAACCGCGTGGCGGAAGCGTTCTGCTCCTGGTTGAATTCGCTTATATCTGCATTGAGAAGTTCAATGCGCGTTTTTGTCGCCGGTTGTGCCTGCAGCCGGTATGAGAAAAGGAATACTACGACCAGTCCGCTGAAGCGGAGGAGCTTACGTGTCTTTCCAGGCAGGGAATGTAAAAGGTCGCTTATCCGGTGCATCGTGAATCCGACTGCAAAGTTAACTTTGTGGACGGTATTCCCGAATCCGCGGTCTGCCGCTCTCCCGCCTTTCCATGGACGCATCGCTTTTCGCAGATATCATCCTTCCGCTACCTATCGACAGGAAACTCACCTATGCCGTTCCTGCTGAGTTGGCGGAAGAAACGGCGGTAGGAAAAAGGGTGATCGTCCCCGTCGGCAAAAACAAGCTGTATTCCGGATTGGTGTCCCGCCTTCATTACGATCGTCCCGGTCTGGGATCCGTCAAGGATGTGCGGGCCGTATTGGACGATAAGCCAATCGTTCATCGGGAGCAGCTTGATTTCTGGGACTGGATCGTTTCTTATTATCTCTGTCAGCCGGGCGACGTTTTCAACGCGGCTGTTCCTTCAGCATTGCGGCTCCAAAGCGAAACGACCGTAGTAGCCGGTACCGCAGATAAAGAATTGCCGTCCGATGATCTCGAAGAGGACGAAAGGTTCATTCTGGATCTGGTGACCGAAAAATCCTCCGTATCCGTTCAGGATATCCAGCGCCTGTTTCCCGGAAAGGCCGTCCAGAAGAAAATGAAGCGGCTTATGGAGCGGGGATTGGTCATGGTATCGGAAGAGATCGGTGAGCGTTATAAGCCGCTCAAGGAGTCGAGGTTGCGGATCGCCACCGTATATTCCTCCGACCGTGAAATGGAACAGCTTTTTGCGCAGATGGAAAAGGATAAACGAAAAGCGGGACAGCTCGAGGCGCTTATGCAGTTCCTGAAATTGCTCTATGACGACAAATCCAGGGAGTACGTCCGTAAAAAAGACCTCTCATTGCTTCCTGAACTCTCCGCTTCTTCTGTCCAATCCTTGGTAAGGAACGGCATCCTGGAAGAGTTCGAGGCAGTCGTTGACAGGATACGGCCCGGAGAAACCCGGATTGTTCCGGTTTCCGGCCTTACTGCCGCGCAGCAGTCCGCCCATGATTCCATACTCGAACACTGGAAAGGCACCGATACGGTGCTGCTTCACGGAGTCACTTCCAGCGGTAAGACGGAGATCTACCTTCATCTCATAGAAGCTGCGATCGCCAGAGGCGAGCAGGTGCTGTACCTGCTTCCGGAGATTGCGCTCACCGCGCAGATGATACAACGCCTGCAGCGGCATCTGGGTGACCGGGTAGGAGTCTATCATTCGAAATATACTTCCAACGAGCGTGTCGAGATATGGAACCGGGTGCTGAATTTCGATCCGGATTCTCAACAGCTCCAACGTGCCCAGGTTGTGCTCGGAGCCCGTTCAGCGCTTTTCCTCCCTTTTTCCCGGCTCGGACTGGTCATCGTCGATGAGGAGCATGACACTTCCTACAAGCAGTTCGACCCGGCTCCCCGCTATAACGCCAGAGACGCTGCGATCGTACTTGCAAAACAGTCCGGTGCGAAAGTCCTGTTGGGTTCGGCGACTCCTGCCGTGGAGAGCTATCACAATGCCTGTCGCGGACGTTACGGCTTGGTGACCCTTACCGAGCGCTTCGGCGGCGTGATGATGCCCGGGATAATTGTCACGGACATCAAAGAGGCTGCACGGAAGAGACTCATGAAGTCGCATTTCTCTCCCTTGCTGATGGAGACGGTCCAGCAGGCCTTGAAGGACAAGGAGCAGGTCATTCTCTTCCAGAACCGTCGCGGATTCTCTACGTTTCTGGAGTGCCGTCAGTGCGGATGGATCCCGCATTGTATGAACTGTTCGGTGACGCTGACTTACCACAAGTCGGCCAGGCAGTTGCGCTGCCATTACTGTGATTTCAAGCAGGAAGTCCCGGGCGCCTGTATGCAGTGCGGTGACCCGCAGCTCGCCGTGCGCGGATTCGGCACGGAGAAGATCGAGGAGGAGATCGGTGTCTTCTTCCCTGAGCATCGTGTGGCCCGTCTGGATCTGGATACTGCACATACTAAATCATCCTATCAGCGTATCCTTTCCGAATTCGAGGAGGGACGCATCGACATTCTCGTTGGTACGCAGATGATTTCAAAAGGGCTCGATTTCGACAATGTGAGTACGGTCGGAGTATTGGATGCTGACCAGATGATCAACTTCCCCGATTTCAGGGCGCATGAACGCGCGTTTCAACTGATGGCCCAGGTCAGCGGACGCTCCGGCAGAAAAAACAGGCAAGGAAAAGTGGTCATCCAGACCCGTCAGCCCGACCATTGGGTGATCCGTGACGTGGTGCGTAATGATTATGTCTCTTTCTTCCGCAGGGAGCTGGACGACCGTAAGAAATTCGGTTATCCGCCCCATGCCCGTCTGGTGGAGCTTTCCGTGCGTCATCCCGATGAGGGTACGGCACACGAGGGGGCAGTGGCGTTCTGCACCATGCTGCGTAACAGGATGGGGTCGCATGTACACGGCCCCCATGTTCCGTTGGTCTCCCGTGTTCGTAATCGTTATATCCGGGGAATCCTGGTCCAGCTTCCTCCCGGGGAATCACCGGGACCTCACAAGGAATTCATCCGCACCGCCATCGCCCGCTTCCGACAGGATCCCAAATGGGGGAATGTCCAGGTAGTACCCGATGTCGACCCGTTATGAAAAAAGCGCCCGGAGGCGCTTTTTCTTTTCTCAGTTCTTGGTAGTCCGGATCAGTTCCAGCCAACCGTGGCTGTTCTGAGCGTCCGATTCCAACGTATAGTAGTAGACACCGTCGGAGGCGTATTCTCCACTCTTCGTTTTTCCATCCCAGACGAAATCCGGATTGTCGGTTTCGTAGATGATCCTGCCCCAGCGGTTGTAGATGACGAAACGGAAACCGTCCGGTTTGCATTCGAAGGTGATCGAGAAGCCATCGTTCTTGCCGTCTCCGTTCGGTGTAAAGACGTTGGGAACCAGCAGATCCTCCTCGCAGGGGACGAAGTAGATGTACACGGAATCTTCGCCGGAACAGCCCTGTCCGTTAGGGACGGTGACATGGTACCAACCGCTGGTGCCGTCAGTCGTGACGTTGAAAGTCCCTTCACTTCCCTGCGGCGTGACGTTCGAAGCGGGTGTCCATGAATAGTTGTGCGGTCCCGGATTGTTCGGATCCGTGACATCGACATTCACCACGCCGATATCGGCTTCATTGAGGTGCAGCGTATCCTGAAGGATGTCTACAATAACGGGTGCAGTCACGACGACGGTGCCTGCGTCAGCGACCGGGACGTAACAGTAGGATGAGCTTTGAGGCAACTGGAAACCCAGATAGAAACTGGGTACATACGTTCCGTCCGTCAGGTAGGTATGGCTGATAACCGACCGGTTGGTGTCGGAGATTACCGTACCGTCGTCGAAATCCCAGGTGTAAATAAGGGAATTTGAACTGCTTCCAACGAAGTTGACCGTAAGCGGCCTACATCCTGAAACCGGGGAAAAAGTAAAAGAACCAGTCGGTCCCGGAACGACCACGGCTCCGGGATCGGTTACCGTATCCACGCAGCCGAACTGGTTGGTCACCACGAGACTGACGGTATAGGTGTCCGGCTCTACGGAATAGGCGTAAAAGACGGATGAGGGTCCCTGCGGCAAGGTGGTGATGTCAAGATCCCAGTCCCATCCGGTGACATACTGATTGGAATCGCTGACGATATTCACGAATACCTGTGCCTGGAGGATACCGTTGTTGGATACGCAGGTGTCGACGGCCTGGATGGAGAAATGCGCCGGTGTCGTATACACTGTAAGGTCGATATCCGATGTGTCTGTGCAACCGTTGGCATCCGTGGTGATGACCGAAACGTTGTATTGGCCGTTGTCAGGGTAGGAGTGACTGATGAACTGTCCGGAGCCGTTGGAGCCGTCGCCGAAATCCCACGAGTAGGTACAGGGCTGACTGACATACTGACCGGGCCAGACATTCAGATTGAAGGCGCTGTTTCGGCAGGTGATGGTGTCGGAGGTGTTGATGACCGGCTGCGGACGCGTAGGACGTATGTACTGATAGATGTAGTGGTCGTCGGTGCAGCCGTTGGAATCCCGAACGGTCAGCAGCACGCTGTAGAGCCCGGGAGCATTATAGACCGCAGTTGCGCTGTCGACGTCGTAAGAACCGAAGAACGCCCCGTTTCCGAAATCCCAGTACCAGGAATCGATGCCGCTCCCGAATCCGGAGCTGTTATCGTGGAAAGTAACGCTCAGCGGAGCGCAACCGGTGGTGGTATCCGCATAGAATCCTGCCGTAGGTCCGTTAACCTGGATGTCAAACGTATCCGTATTCGTACAGGCATGGATGTCGGTGACGGTGAGTACGACCGGATAAACGCCCGGGACCATGTAGGTGTGCGTATCAAGAACGGCATTGGAGGTGTTGGCCACCCCGCTGGCAGGATCGCCGAAGTTCCATTGGAAGAGAGCCGCATCCCTGGAGAATTGTCCGGTGATGGTGTCGTGCAACGGAAAGCATCCGACCGGGTATTGCGGGGTGATGACCGCATCAGGGATGGTGACCTGAATAAAGAGCTGATAATTGGTGACACATCCGTTGTCCGAATTGGATGCGGTAAGGTTCGCCATATAGCCGCCCCGGTTGGGGTAGACATGAACGGGGTTGGAGACGGTGTCGGTGGTGCCGTCTCCGAATGTCCAGAGGTAATCGGTCGCGCCGCCGGTCTGGTTTACAAATTCTACAGAAAGCGGGTTGGCACAGTTGTAGTTGACGTAGAAGAGCGGTAGCGGTCCTAATACGACAACGCTGTCGGTATAGATGAGCGTATCGCCGCATCCGTTATTGTAGACGATCAGCGTGATGTCGAAGGGATCCGCGGTGCCGGAAGTGTCCTGGTCATAGAGATGGAAAGGGCTCTGCAGCATACTGCTTGCACCGTCACCGAAATTCCATAGCCAGCCTGTGATGACCGGGGGCTGCGGACTAAGGTCGGTGAATTGAATGCCTTGCTGGAAGCAGATCGTGTCGTCGGACAAGGTGAAATCTGCGGTCGGGGGGACACCGACACGGATGAAGGCGGTATACGTCCGCGAAGCTGTGCAACCGGTGGAAGTGGTGATGGTCAGGGAGACGTCATAGAATCCCGGGGTGGTATAGGCATGCTGGAAATTCGGTGTGGTAACTGTCTGGGGGCCGGAGCCGTCGCCGAAATCCCATACATAACTGACGATGCTTGTGTCGTTCGGAGAAATGACGTTAGCGGTGAAATCAAAGGTGTCGCCGACACATCCGCTGTCCTGAAGGGAGAATCCGACCGATGGTGCCAGGATGGAAATGTAATCGTCGTAGAACACATAACTGCTGCAGCCGTTGGAGTCGACCACCAGGAGGGACAAGTCGAAGTTGCCGTAGGAGTTATAGGTATGGGAAGGATCCTGGACAGAGGACACATTCTGGGAGCCGGAGGAGGGGTCATAGAAGATCCAGGTCCATTGCGCGGCTCCCGGCGTAGTGTCCGTGAAGTCGACGGTGAACGGGGTCTGGCAACCCAGTTGCTGGTTCGCGGAGAGCGTCACCGGTACCGGGGAGTGGACGATCACGGTACGTGTTGCGATGTCCACGCACCCGCCTGCGTTAAGGGTTAGTGTAACCGTATAAGTGCCGGGTGACTGGTACGCGTGGTAGGGACTTGTCTGGAAGGAGATATTGGAGGCGCCGCTGGCCGGGTCGCCGAAATTCCATTGACAGTTGCCGGGGGTGCCGGAGGAGGCGAAGAAGACGGTGTCGCCGATACAGATGTTGGTATCGTTTGCGCTGATGGCGGCCTGGGGATTGGCCAATATCACATAACCGGTGTCGGTATCGCTGCAACCGGGAACTCCGGCCGTCAATAGCACGGTGTAAATACCGGGATTCTGGTAAAGATGGGACGGCTGTGCCAGTACGGAGGTGTTGAATGTTCCGCTGGAAGGATCGCCGAAATTCCAACTGTACACATTGTTTGCATTTAGCGATGTGTTGTTGAAGACGATAGTGGCAGGCGTAGTACAATTACCTGAACCTGTGATGGTGAATATCGCCTCCGGTGCAGGGAGTATATGGACAGCACCGTTAGTGGTGCTGTTGCATCCGTTGACATCCACGATCAGCAGGTTCGGGAAATAACTCTGCAGCGAATTGGTACCGTTGTTGAAAATGTGCACGATCGTCGAGCAAGAGGAGGCCGGAGGCGTTCCGTCGTTGAATGCCCATCCGCACTGGCTCAATGCACCGTCGCCAGGAACGGAAGTGTTGGTGAAGGTGATCGGGTTTCCCTCACAGACAGTATCGGGACTTACCGTGAAGGAGGCCGTCGGATTGGCGTGGACGGTAATGTAGTTGGTCCGCGTCTTGGTGTCCGAATTGATGCCGTTCGAGACGGTCAGGCTGACGGTGTAGACACCCGGAGTAGAGTAGGTGTGGGAAACGGGTCCGGGAAGAATGGAAGTGGCGCCGTCCCCGAAATCCCAGGCGTAGGTGGTGATCGTGCCTGTTGATGTGCTGGTGAACTGGACGGTCAGGTAGCCGGCACAACCTTCCGTGTCATTCGCGGTGAAGTCGGCGACGGGTTGAGCATTGGCGGCTGTAAGACTGAAAATCAATACGAACAGCATCAACAATTTGCCAAGTCTGCCGGGGCCGGAAAAAACGATTTGGTCAGGGGTCATAGGGTTTCAAAAGTAGTGTTTTCCGATGTCATTTTCGGGTAAAACAGGTTGTGTGTAAGTGTGTTATTATCGCAAAAAAGGCCTTTGTCATCGCAGCCGGGTTTTCTTGTACCTCTGCAGTATCTGTCTCATGCCGCGTTACATCCTTTTGCGCCTGTTCAATGGTTTCTGGGTCCTGTTCGGGGTCATGGTCGTACTATTTCTGCTCTTCGACCTTCTCCCGGCCGATCCTGCCCGTATGATGCTCGGTCAGCGCAGTGACAGCGCCTCCGTAGCGGTCATCCGTCGCGATTTGGGAATGGACCGTCCGGTCTCGTCCAGGTTCCTCAAATACATGAACGACCTTTCTCCGTTGTCCGTTTACAGCAAAGATCCAAGAAGCTTTTTTGCGCTTTCGGATCCCAACCAGCCGCGTTGGACGTTGTTGGAGACAGGTGCCCGTGAGGTTGCCCTCAAGTTTCCGTATTTGAGACGTTCCTACCAATCAAAAAAAGAGGTCGCCTCGTTACTGACAGAGCGGATACCGGACACTGCGGTACTGGCTTTCAGTGCGATCCTGCTGGCACTGCTGCTGGGAATCCTGTTAGGTACACTTGCCGCATGGTTCAAAGACTCACTGATTGACCGGATCTGCCTGCTGTTCTCGGTCACCTTCGTTTCCTTGCCTTCTTTTTTTGCGGCGGTCCTCTTCGCCTGGCTGTTGGGCTATGTCTGCGCCTCTTGGACGGGTTTGGAAATGACCGGCGGATGGAAGGAGATAGATCCTTTCTCCGGCGAGTACATCGCCTGGAAGAATCTGGTCCTTCCGACATTGGTGCTGGGACTTCGACCGCTCTCCATCATCATGCAATTGACGCGCAGCTCCCTGCTGGATGTTTTTTCGATGGACTATATCCGAACGGCACGTGCTAAAGGACTCAGCAGCGTGGCTGTCCTCTTCGGTCATGCCTTCCGGAACGCAATGAATCCCGTAGTGACTGCCGTCAGCGGCTGGTTGGGTTCGTTGCTGGCCGGAGCCGTCTTCGTGGAGTATATCTTCGGATGGAACGGTATCGGAAAGCTGGTCGTTCAGGCGTTGGATAACTATGACCTCCCGGTGGTCATGGGCGTGGTGCTTTTCATTTCCTTTGTGTTCATTCTCCTTAACATCGTTGCGGACCTGATCAACAGCCGGCTGGATCCCAGAATCCGTTCCGCATCCTGAAAAATATACCGTACCCCCTCAGCGTTCATCCCTCATGCGTCAGAAAATCGTTGCCGGAAACTGGAAAATGAACCTCGCCTACGCCCAGGCCATGGCCCTTTCCGATGCGATTGCAGACGGACTTCGTGATACCGGCAGTTGCGAAGTGGTACTGGCACCTCCTTTCGTCTACCTTCACGATGTCCTGCGACGCGTCGGTCACCGCGACCGTATTTCCATAGCTGCTCAGAATTGTTCCTCCGCTGAATCCGGGGCCTTTACCGGAGAAGTTTCTGCCTCCATGCTGGCATCCATCGGTATCGAGTTCGCGCTGATCGGTCATTCCGAAAGAAGGGCTTTTTTCGGGGAAACGGACGAAACGGTGGCGGGAAAAGTCAGACAGGCTTTACGTCATGGAATCACTCCCATTTTCTGCTGCGGCGAAACTCTCGCCGAGCGGGAATCCGGAAGCCATATTGAAACGGTGGAGCGCCAGCTGATGACCGGTCTGCTCACCCTCGATGAAAAGGACCTGTCGCAGTGCATCATCGCCTACGAACCGGTGTGGGCGATCGGGACCGGCAGGACGGCCTCCCCGGAACAGGCACAGGAAATGCATGCCCGCATACGCTCTGCCGTGTCCAAGACGGCTCCTGCCGTGTCGGACCGGATTCCCATCTTGTACGGAGGAAGCGTCAACAGCTCCAATGCCGCATCATTGTTCAGCGCCCCCGATGTAGACGGCGCCCTGGTAGGCGGCGCTTCGCTCAAAGCCGACGAATTCCTTGTCATCGTAGAACTCTGCAGCTGATACTCCCGCAAATCATGGAATACTTCGAAGTCCGTTTCGAAATCCCAAAAGCCGCTGAAGAAGTGCTGGTAGCTTTCCTGGCGGACGCCGGTTTTGATATGTTCGAGGAATATGAAGAAGGAATCAGGGCCTTCATCCCTGCTGATGGTAGGGGAGTGGATGAAATTCGGTATTTGGTCAGCACTCTTCCCAGGGAATTCATCGGTGACTCGTGGACGGTTCAACGTCTGGAAGACCGTAACTGGAACGAGGAATGGGAGAAAAGCTTCGACCCTGTGACCATCGCCGGTAAAGTGGTTGTCCGGGCGCCCTTTCATCCTGTTCCCGATAAAGGACTTATAGACCTTGTCATTGAACCGAAGATGTCTTTCGGTACTGGACATCACCCCACCACCGCTCTGATGATCGAAGGCATGTTGGGATTGGACTGGAACGATAAAAGTGTCCTGGACATGGGCTGCGGCAGCGGTGTCCTGGCGATCCTGGCAACCCGGCTCGGTGCCAACGGCGTCTTGGCCGTAGACATAGATGACTGGTCGGTAGAGAATACCCGGGAGAACATCGAACGGAACGGAAGCAAGGGAATTGATGTGTTGAAAGGGAATTCATCCGTGCTCGCAGGGAAGGACTTCGATGTGGTTCTTGCCAACATCAATCGAAATATCCTGCTGCAGGATATCCCTGCTTATGCAGCCGGGATGAGAAGCGGCGGCTTGTTGCTCGCCAGCGGATTCCTCGAACAGGATGTCGACGTACTTTCGGAGCGTGCCGCTTCCGTAGGACTTCAGCCGTACGGGTCCTTGCTCTCCGACAATTGGAGGATGTTGCAATTCGTTAAAAGATGATCCGGAACATGAAAGGCGGTTTCCTTGCATACGGTGTTATTGCAGTGCTATTGATCTCGAACATTGAGCGTGCCGCTGCACAATTGCCCAAGACCTTTTCCCAGGACCCTTCGGTTTTCCTTACGGAGGTGAGCAGGTTTGTCGTCGATGCTGACAAGGACGAAGGCAAAAAAGTCGCCGATGGCTTCGAATCGGTCTGGCGCGGGGGACGTTTTTCCGAAACGCAGCAGGCGACCGTCATACGGACCTGCAATGCGATGCTCAAAAAACGGCTGAAGGCATTTCCGGATTTCAAGAATTATCTTTCTGCATTGACCGTCTTTGCCGGTGCGCAACGGCAGGGTCTTGTTTTCGACGAATGGCATGCGACCATCGACAAGGTGATGGGACTTTCAGCACGTCATTTCTCTACTTTCATCAACACGAGTGCGCTGCTTTTCAGGGATAACACCCTGTATGAATCCGTTTCGGCGCGCTGGTACTCGACCGCTGCGGAGTATCATTTCGAGTTCGACTCCTTGCCGAAAATCGTTTTTCCGGTGGCCGACCTGGTCTGTACGGCTAAGAACGATTCTTCCCTGATCACCGCTGTAAAAGGCAACTTCTATCCTAACCGGAAGCTGTTTGTAGGGGATGGAGGGAAAGTGAACTGGCGGAGGGCCGGCTTGGACGAGAGTTATGCCGTGGCCGAACTGAATCATTTCCTGATCGATGTTTCAGGAACCGATTTCTTCGCGGACTCGGTGGTTTTCCGGTGCGCTTCATATTTCAGAGAGCCCCTCATCGGAAGATATTCCGACAAGATACTGGCGAATGTTACAGAGGAGAACGCCAGCTATCCGAGGTTCCAGTCCTATGTTACGGACATCGAGATCAGGGACATCCTTCCCGGTATCGACTTCTCGGGCGGTTTCGGACTTTTTGGCAGCCGTATTACGGGATTCGGAGATAGGGAATCAAGCGCCTTCATTACCATCGGCAGGAACGGCAAGCTGTTTTTCAGGGCATCATCGAAGAGTTTTGCGATCCGCAAGGACCGCATCACCAGCGACAATGCGGCGGTGACTTTCTATATGGAAAATGACTCCGTGTTTCATCCCGGAGTCACGCTTAAATACATGCAGGACGACAAGGAACTGACACTGATCAGGGCGGAAGAGGGGAAATCGCAGGCTCCGTATATGGACTCTTACCACCAGATCGACATGTATTTCGATGCGTTGTACTGGAAGGTCAATGAGCCGCTGATCGATATGCGTATGATCAGTGCGGCAGAGGAGAGCAAAGCATTGTTCGAATCGGCCAATTATTTCCGGAAGAACCGTTTCCAGCAGATGCAGGGCATCGAGGAGGTGCATCCCCTGTACCGGGTGAAGAAATACTGCGAGAACCACGGTACACGTGATGTATATACGGAAGACCTGGCCAAGGAGATGCGGCTTCCCGTTACGGAAGTCCGGAACATGCTGATCCGGTTCTCCAATTCCGGATTCGTGGCTTATGACAGCCGTGAAGACATGGCTACCGTGAAGGACCGTTTGTATTATTACCTCCAGGCCGATGTCGGAAAGGTGGATTACGATGTCATCCAGTTCGAGTCGGTCATTAAGGCGCTTCCGAATGCCAGCATCAACCTGCTCAATAATGAAATGACCCTTCGCGGCGTAGCCCCTGTGGTCCTTTCCGACAGCCAGAACGTGGTCATCTATCCAAAAGAGCAGGAGATAAAGCTGAAAAAGAACCGCGATTTTTCATTTGCAGGAAGGGTCAAGGCAGGCCGCTTCGAATTCCACGGAAAAGATTTCGGCTTTGAATACCAGACTTTCAAGATCAACCTCAACAATGTCGACTCGCTAAGGCTCAAGGTGGAAAGCGACGATCCGAAGGAGGTCGACTTCTACGGCAACCGCAAACTGGTCTTTGTAAAGAGCGTCCTCGAGAATATCAACGGCGACCTGCTCATCGACAACATGATCAACAAGTCCGGTCTTAAGGAGTATCCGGAATATCCGGTGTTCAATTCCAGGAAGGACTCTTATGTCTTCTACGACCGGCCTTCCATTCAACAGGGTGTTTACGACCGCGATCGCTTTTATTTCCATCTGGATCCGTTCACCATCGACTCCCTTGACAATTTCAGCCGTGAGGGACTCACGTTCGGAGGTGAGTTCGTGTCAGCCGGCATCTTCCCCGATTTCAGGGACTCCCTGAAGCTGCAGCCTGACCTTTCATTGGGACTCGTGCGCGAGACAGGCCCGTCCGGCTGGCCGGCTTATTCCGGCAAAGGCACCTTCACGAATACCGTTTCGCTCAGTAACGAAGGACTCTACGGCGACGGTACGCTGGATTATCTCACCTCGCATTCCGTATCCAATACTTTCCTTTTCCTGCCGGACTCCATGAACACTTTGGCAGAACGGTTTTCAAACCGCAAGGCCACGCTGGCAGGTGTGGAGTTCCCGAGCGTGCTTGCCGATACCGTGCGTCTGCATTGGGAGCCGCAAAAGGATTTCATGGATATCTACAGGGTAAGGAAGGACTTGTCGATGTACGACGACCAGGTGAAGATGACAGGGAACCTCACGCTTGCACCTGCAGGTATGACCGGCAACGGCGTGATGCAATTCGTCACCAGTGAACTCGAGTCCGGTCACTTCAAGTATAAAATGGATGTCTTCGATGCGGACACCTCCAACTTCCGTCTTAACTCCGACGAGACTTCTACGCTCGCCTTCTCGACCAATTACGTACAGTCACACATCGATTTCACCAAAAGGTTCGGAGAGTTCAAGTCCATCGCGGGCGGAAGTATTGTGAACTTCCCATTGAACCAGTATATCAGCTTCATCGACCGGTTCAAGTGGCTGATGGATGAAAAGGAGCTGGAGCTTTCCGCCTCCGACGAACTGGCGACCAAGGAGGTTTCCGATACAGTGGTCACGAATATCACGCTTTCCGGCTCGGAATTCGTCAGCCTGGACCCCCGTCAGGATTCGCTTCGCTTCAAGGCGCCGTTTGCCAAATACTCACTGAAAGATTACCTGATCAAGGCCGAGAAGGTCGCATTGGTACAGACCGCTGACGCCTATGTAATTCCTGATAGCGGAAAGGTCGTTGTCGAGCGCTATGCGAAAATGCGGACGTTGGAGAACGCCCGGATCCTCGCCAACACCACGACCAAGTATCACACGGTCTACAACGCGAGGGTCGACATACAAGGGCGTAAAAGGTATCAGGCATCCGGTGATTATGACTACATCGACGAAAACAAGGTCAAGCACCATTTCCACTTCGACGACATAGGGGTTGATACGGCCTATCAGACCATAGCTTCCGGAGAGTTGAAGGACGAGCAGGGTTTCCCGCTGAGTTCCAACTTCCTGTTCAAAGGAGGAGTCCAGCTGATGGCCTCGCATCAGTTCCTCACGTTTTCCGGATATGCCAAGCCGAACATCCGCTGCGAGAAGATCACACAGAACTGGATAAAGTTCAAAGGGGATATCAATCCGGAGAATGTCAGTATTCCGGTGAACGCACCGGTCACTGACGGCGGACAGAAGTTGGCGGCTGCAGTCGCTCAGGCTAGCGACAGTACGGGCATCTATGCGGCCTTCCTGATGCCGAAGCAGAAGGCATCCGACCTGGAAATCATAAGTGCATCAGGTGTCCTTTACTTCGACAAGGCCGACAAGCGTTTCAAGATCACGACAGAGGATCGTTTGCTTCGTCCCGCTGATCCGGGCAATTTCCTGAGCCTCGATGATGCTCGGTGCCTCGTATACGGAGAGGGAAAACTGGATTTCGGCTCCCAGCTCGGCCAGGTTGAAGTGAAGACGGTCGGCAATGTCACCACCAACCTGAATAACGACAGCACCAGCGTGAACGTCCTTATGGCCGTCGATTTTCCGTTCGAAGAGGACGCGCTCAAGGTCATGTGGGATGAGTTGTCCAACAACGCTCTGCTTGAACCTACTTCGGATATCGGCCGTCCGACCTATGAAAGGGGGATCACCGAGCTGGCCGGCAAGGAGAAAGCGGAGAAGATATTGAGTGAGCTTACGCTTTACGGTACCTTCAAGAAAATGCCGGAAGAGCTTCGACATACCTTGTTTCTGTCAGATCTGAATATGACCTGGGACGATATGACGCGTTCCTACCGGAGCGTGGGAAAAATAGGGGTCGGTAGTATCGACAAGGTTTCGGTCAATCGAAAACTCAGCGGTTTCGTGGAAGTGGTACATAAGCGTTCCGGTGATGCGCTGTATGTCTACCTGGAACCTGAAAACGGTGTCTGGTATTATTTCGGATATGCGCGAGGGCTGATGCAGACACTCTCATCCAATAGTTCCTTCAACGATGTCATCAACAAGATGAAGCCGGAGAAGCGGGTCAGGAAGGAGAAGGACAAGCCTGATTACGAATTCATGCTCACCACCGACCGTGCCGTGCGTAACTTCCTGAAAAAGATGCAACCGCAACCGCCGGCTCCTTCCGACGGTCAATAATCCGGCGCTTTTATTAAATTGCCGTCCGCTACGTGCGCCGCATTAACGCAAATTGCTGACATTCAATAACATAATTGGCCTATTGGCGGCTTATCTGGTGGGCTCCATACCCTCGGCGGTCTGGGTCGGCCGCACCTTCTACGGCATCGACGTTCGTGAATACGGCAGCGGTAATGCCGGGGCCACCAATACCTTCAGGGTGTTGGGCAAGAAGCCGGGCATCGCCGTCCTGATTATGGATGTGTTGAAGGGTTTTTTTGCCGTAAAAATGGCCTATTTGGTGGGGGATTACGATTCCCGTTCCCCGGAATTCATCGACTTCGAATTAGCGTTAGCCGTTTGCGGACTGATGGGGCATGTTTTCCCGATCTATGTCGGATTCAGAGGAGGCAAAGGCGTCGCCACCATGCTCGGAATACTTATCGGCGTACATCCGCAGGCTGCCGGCCTCTGTGCCTTGGTCTTCCTGATATCCTTCATGTCGACCCGCTACGTTTCCCTCAGCAGCATGCTCGCGGGGGTCACTTTTCCGGTTGTCATCATGGTCTTCTATTCGACCAACTCCAGCATCAATATCTTTTCACTGGCCGTCGCCATCATGATCCTGGCTACCCATCAACGGAATATTGAAAGGCTGTTGGCCGGCGAGGAATCACGTGTTCCGCTTTATGGCCGAAGGTGACCTGCCCGCTTGAGGGTTTACTGACGTTTTTCTGTTAAGAACATCGGAAGTTCGCAGACGTTGGTCGTGCCCGGAAGGGTAAATTTACATCCGATGGTTTTCATTCCCGTGCGGTCGCTTTGTCGTTGGTCTTTGGTGTCATTGCTGCTGACGGTGACGCTGCTGTTTCTTGGTTCAGCCTCCTTGAGGGCTGCTGATCCTCCATTCCTTACCGATAAGGCGCGCTCCTGGGCGGACTCCGTGCTCTCCCGCCTGTCACTTCAGGAGAAAATCGGTCAACTCTTCATGGTGGCCGCGTGGAGCAACAAGGATTCCTCCCATGTCAACGAGATCTCCAAGCTCATCGAAGACTGGGGAATCGGAGGGGTCATATTCTTTCAGGGTGGTCCCGTCAGGCAGGCCCTGCTGACCAACCGTTATCAGGCTATGTCCAAAGTGCCGCTGATGGTAGGTATCGACGGAGAATGGGGGCTCGCCATGCGGCTGGACAGTACTGTCCGTTATCCGCGACAGATGACTTTGTCCGCCATCGGTGACGACAGCGTCGTCTATCGCATGGCTTCCGACATGGCCCGCCAGTGCCGTCGGCTGGGCATCCATATCAATTTCGCGCCGGATGCGGATATCAATAACAACCCGCTGAACCCGGTCATCGGCAGCAGGTCCTTCAGCGACGATCCTGTCGCGGTAACGCGGCGTTCGATCATGTACATGCGCGGACTGCAGGACAATGGCATCCTTGCCAATGGGAAACATTTTCCGGGACACGGCAATGCCGAAAGCGATTCCCATTTTTCCCTGCCCGTCATCAGCAAGTCGCGCGAAGCGATGGACTCCGTCGAGCTGATGCCGTTCGAGGCGTTGATCGGGGAGGGTGTTGCCTCCATGATGGTCGCACACCTGCAAGTGCCTTCGATCGAGACCTCTTCCGATCTGCCTTCTACGCTCTCCCGACCCATTGTCACCGGCCTTCTGCAAGAGGAAATGGGCTTCAAAGGACTCGTGTTCACGGATGCCCTGAACATGAAAGGTGCCAGCGCATGCTACCGCCCGGGTACGCTCGATCTGGCGGCGTTTCTGGCAGGCAACGATGTGCTGCTTTATTCCGAAGATGTTCACAAAGGCATCGAGGAAATAGCCGCCGCCGTCGATTCAGGAACGGTTTCCGAGAAAGAGATAGACCGTCGGGTACGGAAGATCCTTATGGCGAAGTACTGGTGCGGTCTGAATGAATTTGTGCCGGTGGATACCGCGGGCCTTTACAGGGACCTGAATGCTCCTGCCTTTTCAAGCCTTCAGCGTGAGTTATACGAAAGGTCGATGACGTTGCTGACAAACCGCGACAACACCGTACCGCTCACAGGACTTTCTTCACGGCACGTCGCAGTCGTTTCCGTGGGCGCACCTGCCGACAACCGTTTCAGTCAGTTGTTGTCCGACCATGTGCGTGCCGATTTTTTCACCGAGGAGAAGGACGCTTCCACCGAAGTGTTCCGGGCGCTGTATTCTTTTCTGGGGAATTTCGACCTGGTCGTGCTTTCCCTGCATGGCACCACGATGCGTTCCCAGAACGGATACGGGGTGTCGGAAAACGCAGCCTTGTTCATCGACTCCGTACTCGCTGCGTATCCGACCGTGTTCGTGGATTTCGGAAATGCGTATACCCTGACAAGGTTCCGGAACCTCGATAGAGCCAAAGCGGTCATCATGGCGTACGAGGACTTTGCGCTTCCCCATGAGTTGGCGGCCCAGTTGCTGGTCGGTTCTACCCCTGCTGCTGCAAGGTTACCGATACAGGCCGACCAGCGTTTCATAAGGGGCATGGGAACGGATCAGCAGCAGGTGTTGCGTCTGAAGTATGCCCTGCCGGCAGAGGCCGGAATGGATGCTTCTGTTCTGCAGCGTATCGATACGATCGTCAGTTCTGCCATCCGATCCGGCGCCATGCCCGGATGTCAGGTGCTGGTCGCCCGATCCGGCAAAGTGGTTTACGACCGTAGCTTCGGATTCCATCGTTATGACTCGCTGCAGGCGGTGTTGCCTGACGATCTCTACGATGTAGCATCTGTCACCAAGGTCACTGCCACTGCCATGGCGGCAATGAAACTCTGTGAGTCCGGAAAATTGGATCTGAATGCTCCCATCGGACGTTATTTTCCGAAGCTGAGGGGCGATAAACGTTCCATCACTGTCCGGGAGATCTTCACTCATCAGGCAGGTTTTCCGTCATGGATACCATTTTGGAAAAGGACAATGGAATCGAAAGGAGGCTTCATGCAAGGTGTGTACTCCACGGTCCGTGACGAAAAATACACGATCAGGGTTTGCGACAGTCTTTATCTGAGAATGGAGTACAAGGACAGTATCTTCTCATGGATCAATCAGGCACCGATGGGTGAGACCGGTAAATACGTCTACAGCGATCTGGGACCGATACTTACCGGCTGGATCGTCGAGAAGACGACCGGAATGACGCTTGATAAATTCGTGGAAGAGGCCATTTACAAGCCTTTGCAGCTGAATCATTCCGGCTTTCTTCCGCTGGAATCTTTTCCCGCTGAACGGATCGTCCCCACTGAGCTCGATACCGCTTTCAGGAAGCGATTGCTGCAGGGAGATGTCCACGACCCTGCTGCCGCCATGCTTGGCGGTGTTTCCGGCAACGCCGGTTATTTCAGCGATGCTTTCGATCTGGCCGTTCTCATGCAGATGCTGCTGAACGGCGGCTCTTATGGAGGCGAGAAACTGTTGAAGCCGGAGACCATCCGGAACTTCACGTCAAAGGCGTATCCGCTTGGAAAGAACCGTCGCGGACTCCTTTTCGACAAGCCTGAAACCGAGCCCGGAAAGCCAAGCCCCTGTAGTGCATCCGCATCTCCGCTGACTTTCGGGCATCAGGGGTTCACCGGAACCTGTGTCTGGGTCGATCCCCGGTACGATCTTGTCTATGTATTCCTGTCCAACCGGGTACATCCGTCCTCGGGCAACGAACTGCTGGGAAAACTCAACGTAAGGACGTCCATCCAGCAGACGTTGTACGACGCAATCCTCCGTTAACATCAAGCCTCATTAATTGTTACTTTTGGGACTTCAATTGTTAGTAGGTGATGAGGATCGGTATCATGTGTTATCCCACGTTCGGCGGAAGCGGTGTCGTCGCTACCGAACTCGGAAAGGCGTTGGCGGAGAAGGGTCATAGTGTTCACTTCATCACCTACAGTCAGCCCGTCAGGCTCGAGCACTTCCAGGAGAATGTCTTTTATCACGAAGTCACCGTAGCGGATTATCCGTTGTTCGAATTCGCACCTTACGAATCCGCACTGACCAGCAAACTGGTGGATGTGGCCGTCTTCGAGCAGCTGGACCTGGTACATGTGCATTATGCAGTGCCCCACGCCAGTGTGGCATACATGGCCAAGCAGATCTTGGCAGAGAAAGGGATAAGCCTTCCTTTCATCACCACGTTGCACGGAACCGATATCACCCTTGTTGGGAAGAACGAGAGCTACAGTCCGGTGGTCACCTTCGGAATCAACCACAGCGATGCGGTCACAAGCGTATCCGCCAGCCTCCGCAACGACACCTATGTCAATTTCCGAATATCCAAAGAGATCGAGGTGATCCCTAATTTCATTGACCTTAGCCGGTTCTCCAGGTTGAAAAAGGAGCATTTTCGCCGGGCTATAGCCCCCAATAACGAAAAGATCATCATACATGCCTCCAACTTCAGGCCGGTAAAACGGGTGAATGACGTGATTGCCGTCTTTAACAGGATACGAGAGCGGATTCCTGCCAAACTACTGATGATAGGTGACGGTCCGGAGCGTGGCAGAGTCGAGAAGGAAGCGCGGGAGTGTCCGATGTCCGACAGTATCCGCTTCATCGGTAAACTGGAGGCCATGGAGGAGGTACTGTCCGTCGGCGATCTTTTCATACTTCCCTCCGAAAGTGAAAGCTTCGGACTGGCCGCTTTGGAAGCGATGGCCTGTCAGGTGCCGGTCATTTCCTCCAACACCGGCGGAATCCCGGAGCTGAACATCCACGGAGTGACCGGATTCATGAGTGAAGTAGGGGATGTCGACGATATGGCGGCAAACGCGCTCAGCATCCTATCCGACGAAGCAACGCTTCAGGAGTTCAAGAAAAATGCCCTGGCGCAGGCGAAGCGCTTCGATATCCGTGAGATCCTTCCGCTTTACGAAAACCTTTATCAGCGTGTAGTTTCCAGGCAGAACTGAACCGGTAAATGCTGTACCTCAAAGCGCTCCATATCATCTTCGTGGTCACCTGGTTCGCCGGCCTTTTCTACATGGTCCGCCTTTTCGTCTATCATGCCGAAGCCGATGCCATGTCCGAGCCGGACCGCTCCATACTCATCAGGCATTTCAAAGGGGCCGAACGCAGACTTTGGTTCGGCATCACCTGGCCCTCGGCGATCCTTACTTGGATTTTCGGCCTATGGCTCGGCTATTCCTACTACGGAACGTCCTTCCCCTCGTGGTTATGGCTCAAGCTCTTATTCGTGGCAGGACTCACCCTCTATCATTTGTGGTGCGGCCGGATGTACCGCCGATTGGTCAGTGACCGCAGCGACTGGTCCGGAAACGCATTCAGGGTCTGGAACGAGGTGGCGACGCTTTTCTTGGTGGCGATTGTCTTCCTGGTCGTGTTGAAGGACTCACTGGATTGGGTCAAAGGGCTGGCCGGTTTCATCCTTTTCGGTCTGGCACTTTTCCTGGCTATACGCCTTTACAAACGCATACGTACAGCCGGCTGAATGAATCATCCGCCGGACCGTTTCGCCTTGTAGCCTGCTTCGTGCAGCAGTTTTAGAATTCGGTCACGGTGATCGCCCTGTATGAGGATTTCACCGTCCTTGACTGAGCCGCCCACGCCGCATTTGTTCTTCAGCATTTTTCCCAAGGCCTCCAGGTCGCCGGGAGTACCGATGAATCCCGTTATAAGTGTCACCGCCTTTCCGGCTCTTTGTTTCTTATCCAGTTGTACGCGCAGGTCCTGCTGCCCGGGAGGCCGTGTGTCGTTTTCCTCCTGACGGATGAAAGAGTAGGAAAAATCGGGGTTGGTAGAGTAGACTACGCCTTCCTTGTTTCGGTTCTTGCCTGACATGTATCAGAGGAATCTGTCGATGAAGTAGGGGATGAAAACGATGCAGCCGATGAGTGCGGCAGCCAGACATACGACCAGGACAGCACCGGCTGCGATATCGAGGGAGGAGGAATCCTCGTCCAGACTCTCAGGAGCTGTTTCTGTCAGGCGGCGTTCCAACGAGGTATTGAAAAGTTCCGCGGAAAGCACCGCTCCGATGCAGACCGTGATGATGCACCATTCGATGGAGGACAATCCGAAATATCCTCCGGCCACGATGACGGTGAAAGCTACGGACATGTGGATACGCAGAGACAACCGCTTCCGGAACGCGTGCGCGATACCGCCCAGGGCTCTCGATATGGGATTGCCGCGTTTCATGGTGAGGATCAGGCGGAAGGTACGATTATTTTGAGCGATCCGGGATTCACCTTTACATCGAAATCCCCGAAAAGCGTGACAGGCTCTCCGTCAATGTGGACTGCCAGCGCCCCGGAATTATAGACCGTGAAATTGCGACCGCGGAGCGATGAATAGTAGGGAGACCGGTCGAGTGTATTCTTGGTAAGTCGGTAGATGAGTGAAAAAGCCTTGAACCAAGGAAACGGACGGACCATTGCGACGTCTATGAGTCCGTCGCTGATATCGGCAGAGGGAGCCACGACGGCGTTGTTTCCGAACTGAGAAGAGTTGGCGAACGTCATCAGGAACAGTTCTTCCGAAATATCCCTTCCGTCTGCGTTGAACCGGATTTTCATGGCAGGGAAACGGCTGAATTCACCGAGCACCAGCCTGACATACGTCATATAACCACGCTTCCTGCTTTTCGAAAAAAGATGCGCGATGTGCGCGTCGAATCCTATTCCGAAGGTGCCCACTCCGAATCTTCCACCTGCAGTGAACGTGTCGATCACTGCCGTCTTACCGTTGCCGATCAGTCGCAGTGCTTCATCGGTATCTACGGGGATGCCAAGATGTCTGGCCAAGCCGTTTCCGGAACCGCAGGGAAGCAATGCTATTACGGTTTCGCTGCCCGCCAAAGGGTAAGCAGCTTCGTTCATGGTGCCGTCTCCGCCGGCCACTGCGACGATACCATACCCGAGATCACGGGCCTCTGCGCTCAGCTCAGTCGCATGAGCCGCACGTTCGGTGAACCGGATGTCGTAGGTGATGCCGGAGCCGTCGAGCTGCTGACGAATCAGTTCCGGAAGGCCCTCCTTGGACCGGGTGCCGGAACGCGGATTTACGATGAAACGGATCTTCTTGTTCATCGTGAGGATGAAAGTTGAGGACTTGCCGTCATGCGGTTTTCCAGGAGCGAAGAATTGTACTGCTGCAGCATCGCTTTCAGTTGCAATTCCATTGTTGCTGCACGCCGCGGCTCGGAGCTGATGATGTCATGGAACTGAAGCGGATCTTTTCGCAGGTCGTACAATTGGGATCCGTTCAATGTGTCGAATATGAAGGAGTGGTCGTCCTGCAACAACTGATAGGTGCCGTGCAGGAAATTTACGGCGCAGTGCCTTTCTTTTGCATCGAAGATGCTGGAGCCCAGCGCGAAAAAGGGGACAGGATAATCGAGGTAATCCATCACCGAAGGCAGGATGTCCGCCTGCTGCACGGTAAGTCCGCAACTGGCAGGTGTGGCGACCTTCGGATCGAAGAAAGCCAGCGGAATGGCATAGATGCCTGCACGTGTCTTGTAGTAGTAGTCGTCTGCCAGTGCGGTATGGTCGGAAGTGATGACAAAAAGGGTGTTCCTGAACCAGGGCATGCCGGAGGCTGTCCTGAAAAAGGATTGAAGGGCGGCGTCCGTGTAGCGGACACTCTTGAGTATCGGGAGTTTCCCGGCGGGAAGCAGGGTGTCGAAAGGCGGCTGCACCGGGTAAGGGTGATGGGAGCTGAGAGTGAAGACGCAGGCAGAGAAAGGTTCTTTCAGACGGGAAAGCTCGGTTGCAGTCCGCTGCAGGAAGGGGAGGTCGAAGATGCCCCAGTTACCGTCGAAGTCGCGGTCGTCACCGTACTCTTTCCTTCCGAAGTAGCGGTCGTACCCGGCGATACGGCTGAAGTGGTCGAAGCCCATAGTCCCGTTCGAGCCACCGTGGAAGAAGACAGACGTGTAGCCATAGGGTTTCAGCAATCCGGCGATCGAGGTGATCGTATTGGCGGTGTAGGGGGAGGAAATGAACGGCTCGTCAGTGAGCGTAGGGATACCGGCAACCACTGCCGGAATCCCCTCGATCGAACGCTTGCCGTTTGCAAAGGCCTGTGTGCAGCTGAATGATTGCGAAAGGAGCGAGTCCAGGAAAGGCGTATAGGTCTCTTTGCCGCTCAGGCGGCCTACGTACTCCTTGCCGATTCCTTCGAGGATGATGATGACCACGTTCTTGCGTACGAAGGAGGTGTCGTGTCCATATCGGTGGACGGTAGGTGCCATACTTTCCGCTTCCCGGACGGACATGAAAGAAAGCGGTTTCAGCTCGTCTTTTCCAAAGGTCTTCAGAAGGGTGAAACTGCTATTGAGTATCAACGGCGTTTCGCCCGACCGTGAAGCTGACAGGATGGAAAGCGGCTTGTATTGGATGCCTCCTCGGAAGCCGATGAAGACGAGAACCAGCAGCAGGAAGGAAGAGAACAGGTAGGAGCGGGTGGAGGTGTTTCCCCCGGAAGCACGTCTTTCGATGTGGTCATAACCCGCAATCAGCAGCCACGAAAGCAACAGGAACACCACGCCCTGCAGCCAGAAGTCGGCGACCATTTTGGGTACGGTGTTCATGAAATCCTCTCCGTAACCCATGATGGAGAATATGTCTGCAGTCAACCGCCGTGACGAGAACCTGAACAACCCGAGATCGACGCAGTTGGCCAGCAGGAAAGGCAGGTTGGCGATCAGGAACACGGAACGCTCGGCCGTACGGAACCACCTGCGATCCCTGAAGGATTCAGGTGCGAACTGAAATAGGAGGTAAGGAAGGTTGACGATGGTGACAGCGACGATGTCGAACCGGATCCCCTCCAGAAAGGCGGAGAGTATTGCGAAAGTCCCCGAGTTGCCGAATGCGGAAGCGTTGAAGACAAAGAAAAGGACTCGCAACAGGGTATAGACGCCCAGCAGTAAGAGGGTCTTCCGGAATACGATACGGAGCGGGGCGGAAATCAAGCGCATGGAAAGGATAAAAATACTGAAGTATCGAATTGTCCGCGAAATGCAACCGGAAGGTGTGGGAAATTGGTTTTTCAGGCCGGAAATTCATCCGGAACCGTAACCTTTTCATCAAAGGTTGTGTTAAATAGGCTGAAAATCTTACACCCGATTCCCTGCGAATTTGGTGTAAAGATGAAGAGAAAGAGCCGAGATTTCGGCAGATTTGTTGTTCTTTACATTAAAACGTTGGTTATCTGTGTGTTGACTGTTTTTCGGATTAGATTTTAACATCTAAAATGTTAATTTTTTTTCGAAAAATAATTGCTAAGAATTGAAATTGACTTAATTTTGCGCCCATTAAAATAACAAACCCTAACAAAACCGATCAATGAAAAAAGTATTCTCTACCCTGTTCGCTGCCGGCATCATCGCCTTGGTAGCTTGTGGTCCCAGCGCCGATCAAAAGAGCGCTGAGCAAATGGCTGCCGATTCTATCGCTGCTGCTGACTCTATGGCGGCTGCCGCTGCTGCTGAGGCTGCTGCAATGGTTGATACCACTGCTGCAATGGATACCACCGCTGCTGCTCCGGCAGAAGCCAAGTAATCCGGTAGATTACATCATAAAAAAGGGGGCCTTACCGGTCCCCTTTTTTATTTACAGTCTTTTCAGAATTACAGGAATCGCAAGAACCTTTGCTTCCGCCTTTGAACTGCCGACGTATGTAATTGAACAGATAGAATCCTGCCGATGCGAAGAGTAGCATCACAACCACGAACTGCCAGTTCAAAAAGGATTCCATGCTTTGCAAAGGTACCCCTTAATTTATATAATTTTGATCATTAACAGCTTCCGGGTTTACGTATGAATTTTCACCGCACACGTTGGACAGACGACCAGCTCAGGCAGATCTACCTGGAGTTGCTGAAGCCTCGCATGATCGAGGAGAAGATGCTGGTGCTCCTTCGACAGGGACGCATCGCCAAGTGGTTCTCCGGCATCGGACAGGAAGCTATTTCAGTAGGTTTGGGAATGGCCCTTCGCCCGGAAGAATACATTCTTCCGATGCACCGCAACCTCGGAATCTTCACCACGCGCAGGATACCGCTCCACCGCCTCTTCTCCCAATGGATGGGCAAGCCTGGAGGATTCACCAAGGGACGCGACCGCTCCTTTCATTTCGGCACCCCGGAATACAGGATCATCGGAATGATTTCCCATCTGGGGCCTCAGATGGGCGTGGCCGACGGTATCGCCCTGGGCAATCTCCTGAAAGGAAACGGTCAGGTGACCGCGGTCTTCACCGGCGACGGTGCATCCAGCGAGGGGGATTTTCACGAAAGCCTTAATGTCGCCGCCGTCTGGAACCTGCCGGTCATCTTCGTGATCGAGAACAACGGCTACGGCCTCTCCACGCCAAGCAACGAGCAGTTCCGGATGAAGCAGTTCGTCGACAAGGGCATCGGGTATGGGATGGAAGCCGTTCAGGTGGACGGAAACAACATCCTCGAGACGCTTAAAACCTTCAGCGACCTTGCCGATTCCATAAGACGCAACCCTCGACCGGTAATGGTCGAGTGCCTTACTTTCCGGATGCGTGGGCACGAAGAGGCTTCCGGCACCAAATACGTCCCGCAACACCTCTTCGACGAATGGGGTAGAAAAGACCCTGTCGTCAATTTCGAGCAGTTTCTGCTTGCTGAAAAGGTTCTTACGGAAGACCATATCGCACAGATTCGCAGTGGTTTAAAGCAGGAGATCGAGAAAAATCTAGAGGTTTCTTTTGCTGAGCAGTCCCCTGAACCGGATACCGAAACGGAGCTCTTTGACATGTATGACCGTCGGCCTTCGGTCCCGGTCTCGCCTTCCAATGAAGTGACGGAAATGCGGTTCGTCGATGCGCTTTCCGACGGCCTTAGGGAGTCCATGCGCAGGTTCGGCAACCTGGTCATCATGGGACAGGACATCGCCGAATACGGCGGAGTTTTCAAAGTGACGCAGGGATTTCTGGAGGAGTTCGGAAAGCCCCGTGTGCGCAACACCCCGCTGTGCGAATCAGCCATCATCGGTGCTGCTCAGGGACTGGCCATCAACGGAATGAAGGCGGTCGTGGAGATGCAGTTCGCCGACTTCGTCACCTGCGGCTTCAACCAGATCGTCAACAATCTGGCCAAGACGCATTATCGGTGGGGACAGAATGTTGACGTCGTAGTCAGGATGCCCACCGGAGCCGGAGTAAACGCCGGTCCGTTCCATTCCCAGTCGAACGAGGCCTGGTTCGTCCACACGCCCGGTTTGAAGGTCGTGTATCCTGCTTTTCCCGCAGACGCGAAAGGACTTATCACCGCCTCCATCGAGGACCCTAATCCGGTCATGTTCTTCGAGCATAAAGCGCTTTACCGGAGCGTGACTGGACCTGTTCCCTCCGGCTATTACACCCTTGAAATCGGAAAAGCCGCCCGTATCCGTGAGGGTACCCACGTTTCTGTGATCACCTACGGACTGGGTGTCCATTGGATGCTCGAGTGGATGTCGCAGAACCCTCAGACCGAAGTGGACCTGATCGACCTGCGCACGTTGCTGCCCTGGGACCGCGAAACGGTCGAATCCTCTGTCCGTAAGACCGGTCGCGCATTGGTGCTTCATGAAGATACGTTTACCGGCGGAATAGGAGGCGAGATTGCCGCTCACATCAGCGACAGCTGTTTTCAGTGGCTCGATGCGCCCGTAATGCGCTGCGCCAGCCTGGACACTCCGGTGCCCATGAACCTGGAACTCGAGAACAATTTCTTAGCGAAGAGCAGGCTTTCCGAGACCCTCGGACGACTGCTGACCTACTGACAAGTCACTGCTTCAGTTTGTTGTTGACAAGCAGTTCGACCAGCTTTTCCATCGATTCCTTGTTCCCCGGAAGCTCCGAGGAGTTGACGACAAGTCTGCGTTCCTTGGTAGTGAGATGGAAACTCAGTGAGATCTCCTGCTCCTTCGTCGGCAATTCGAACAGTACGAAATCGAAAGGGGCCTTCATCCAGCTTTTTGCGTACTCGTAGGCTTCGTCCTGGTTGAAATCCTGTACCGTAAGCATGTTCTTGTAGATGTTGCCCAAAGGGACAACGACGTTCTCCAGTACGGACGGCTGGCTTTTGTTTTCAATAGGCCGCTCTTTGTGCGAGTCCCTTATGTCGACGAATACGACGCCGGAGGTGTTCCTTTCGATCCATTCGCGGAACACATGCACGAACTTGAGCGAAGTCTTCAAGCCGGTCACGTCCCGGATACCTGCGTCCATGACCTTGGCGACAGGTTCCGTCGGCAGCGAAACCGCCGGCAGGATATACGGGAAGGTGGCGTTCATGCGCAGCAACGAATGGAAGCGGACACTGTCCGCCAGCTGGTTCTTTAGTAAAGCCCTGAAATCCACGGCGTCGATGGTATTCGGAAAGTTGAACAGGCTGTCGCTGACATGAGCGCTGAGATATCGCAACGGCAAAGGAGACACCAGCAATTGCCGGCCGTCGTTTACGATGACCGGCGACAGCACCATCATCGGAATAGAGGAGTTCCGCTCGTAACCGGCATAATCAGCCAGCTTTCTCTCCTCCAACAGGTGACCGGTGTTCTCTCCGAACTGTTTCTCGAAGGCATATGCCCGGTCCTTGCTGTGGACCGTATTCCCGATGCGGAAGCGCTGCAGGTTAAAGAAAAGATCGCTGACCGTTATGCTGAACGTGACAGGGTTCAAAAGGTCCTTTCCGATGTTCATGATATGGATCGGTTCCTGCGGATCCTCGTCCTCACCCAATTTGCGCCGTAATGCCAGCTCCCGGTAATAACTGGCGCCCATCATTCCACCGGAAGCGCCTGTGATCAGCTGGCTGCTTTCGAAGAGCCGGTCCTGCGTAAGGCTGTCGCCCAGTTGCAGGATACGATAGGCCCATATGGTGGCACGTAATCCGCCTCCGGAACAATTGATGAATACCATCTTCGGAGGCAGACTGTCATCGAATTTGCTTCTCCAAGCATCCAATACCCCGATAGTGCTGTCGAAATCCGCCCGTACGACGGAAGGGTCATCCAGACGTTTCAGCGCGTCCAGGTTATAGGCTGCTTTACCTGTTTCGTATTCCAGTCCGTAAGCCTTGTTCTCGGAATAGAATATGCCGTATGCGGAGAGGATGTTGATCGCCACCAGCAAGAGGACGAAAGCGGTGCTTGTCCACGACTTCAGCCAGAAGCGAAAGGCGCTGCTGAGCATGAGCATCATCGAGAAGATGAGCATCACACTTGCCGCCGCAGGTATCTTGAAATAAGAATACTCCTTGAAGAGACCGATCAGGATGAATAGCGCGAATACGATGATCTCAATGATGGCGGCATTCAGATGGTTCTGACGGAAGACTGACAACAGCATCTCCCTGGAATAGTGCCCGGTGCGTCGCACCAGTTTGACCTTGAAGGGCTGACTGAGATACGTGTCCACGCGCCATTGCCGCAGATGAGGCATGAGCTTACGGTTCTTGCGGATGATGCGTTCACGATGGCGTTCGTCCATGTGCTCCGCGATGGGCGCATTGGGGTCAGCGTCCGATGTGGCGACACCGAACATGACCACGATGTCCTTGTTCGTACGGAAAAAGTAGGTCAGAGTAAGGAATATCACCAGGAACACGCCGGTCAGGAAGGAGGAGCACTCCGCTACGGAGACCCAGAAGCTCTGGTACTCGTTGGTGAGCTGGAAGTTCATCATGTTCCAACAATATACCAGCAGGAAAAGGACCGGAAGTATGAAGTTGTTGATGGTGAATTTCAAGAAAGGCCGCGCAAGGGTCGCGATGAAGGGGAACCTGAAACCGTTGATGATGTAACTGGAGATGTTGAACGCCATGATGAAGGCGCCCGTGGAAAATCCGGTGATGAAGAAGGAGAGCAGACCGACCTCGCCGCGGTACTCGGGGTCCAGGAACAGGAAGGGGATCCCGAAGGTTTTGGACATCGAGTTGGTCACCCAACCGAACAGTACCAGCCAGTAGAGGAGCATGATCTGGTTCTTCTTGAAAAGAAGGACCACCAGCTGTACGGGAAATGAGAAGTACAGTCGCTGGAGCGCTTTCTTGGAAAACCAGGATTCCTTCATAATGGACGTGAACTACCTTAACGGACTAAAGGTCCGAAGTATTTCACGGCACGGAAGAACAAGTCCTAAAAGGTATTGAAGAACCGGATGTTCAAATCTTGCTCTCGACAATAGACAGGATTTCGGCCTCTTCCTTGGCGGCTTTGTCCATGATCGCTTTTGCCCGTCCGGTGATGTCTTCCGCAAAGGTCTTGTCTGTGAGCCCGCCGGCATTGATGCGGACATTCATATAGGCTCCGAGCACGGCGGTCCGGGCACAAGCGGCTCCGACACCGGCATCCGTGACCGAATTGGGATTTCCCCGCTCGGCCATGGCACGGATCACTTCGAAGGAACGGTAGGCCAGCTCCATGACCCTGTAGGGGATTTCTGTGGCATAGCGAGTCGCTTCCTGAATGGCCGCCGAACGCACCTTTTTTTCTTCGTCGGTTCCCTTTGGAAGGCCGAAAGCCTGCATGATGCGGTTGAAGGCGTTGGTGTCTTCGTCCACCATCTGCAGCAGCTGTTGCTTGAGTTCCTGGCCCTTTACGGCCCAGTCGGAGAATTCCTTCCACCGCTCATCCCAGCCTTTTTTATGGGAGGATAGATTAGCCACCATCGTTCCCAGCGAAACGCCCAAGGCTCCGACATAGGCGGCGATGGAACCGCCGCCGGGAGCAGGGGATTCGGATGCGGTTTCGTCCGCGAAGGCGTTCAGCGTCATGGCGGTTAGTCTTCCTTCCTGTGCCTGACGAAGCTTGTATTCGATGATCCGCTCGTCAGGGTTGAAGGGACCGAGTTCGTCGAGCCCCATGGATTTCACAGCGATCTTGATGAGCTCTTTTTCAGAAACACCTGTGGATCGCTGTTGCTTCTCCAGGAAATAACGACCGGCATCCGTGAGTGATTTCAAGGGGATGAGTCCTACCAGCTCGGAACCGGTCACCCGCATGCCCCTGTTGTACGCACTCTTCACGCACTCGTCGAAAGCGACATGTACCGGCGTGACCGTGATATCGGTCAGGTTCATGCTCACCTGCGCGATTCCGTACTCTTCGATGAACCAGCCGATCGCCTTGACGGATTTGCAGGTTCCCGGCTGTACGGTTTCTTCCCCTTTTTCATTTTTCACCTTCCGGCCGTTCTCACGGACGTCGAAAGCAACGGAATTGGCGCGCCGCACTGAGGTGGTGTTCAGGTTCACGTTATAAGCGACGAGGAAATCACGCGCACCGATGACGGTGGCACCGGTCTTGGCAGGGAATTCCGCAGGGCCGAAATCAGGCTTCCACTCCGGAAGTTTGATCTTTCTGAAAAATCCCTCGTACTCACCGGCCCGTATCACCGACAGGTTCTTCCGCGCCGGGTCTTTCTGGGCGGCCTCATACAGATAGGTGGGTATCGAGAGTTCCTTGCTGACGCGTTCGGCAAGCAGCGCAGCCCATTTCGCCGCTTCCTCCATGGTGATACCGGATACGGGAATCAGCGGACAGACGTCGGTTGCTCCCATCCGTGGATGTTCGCCCTTGTGACGGCTCATGTCAATCAGTTCGGCTGCCTTGCTGATGCCCCGGAATGCCGCCTCGATCACAGCCTCCGGCTCACCGACGAAAGTAACAACGGTCCGGTTGGTGGCTTTTCCCGGATCCACGTTCAGGAGCTTGACGCCCTCTGCGGATTCGATCGCATCGGTGATCTGTCGGATGACCTGAAGGTCGTTTCCTTCACTGAAATTCGGTACGCATTCAAGGAGTTGTTTCATGGCAAGGTGTCAGGATATCAATTGGCCGTTCAGGACGACACGTTCCGTAAGTGTAGTTCCGAACCAATAGGGCAGATAATCGGGCGATGGGATGGGAGGAGTGATGAAGAAATTCGCCTTCTTGCCTCCGCAGATGCTGCCGTGGGTGGAGCTTACTCCCATGGCATACGCCGCATTGGTCGTGGCCGCGATGATGGCTTCTGATGGCGTCATCCTGTACAGGATGCAGGCCAGGGAGACCATCTGGTTCATGTTCCCCGTCGGACTGCTGCCGGGATTGAAGTCGGTGGAGAGCGCTAGTGGTAGTCCTGCGTCCAGCATCTTCCTGGCAGGAGGTGCGTGGAGTCCAAGAAACAGCTGTGCTCCCGGCAGCAGAACGGGCATGACATTGGATTCCGCCAGTAACAGCATGTCGTTGTCGGAAATGTACTCCAGGTGGTCCACGCTCACCGCTCCGGTTTCTATACCTGCCTCGATGCCGCCGCTGTGCGACAGCTGCTCGGCATGCACCTTCGGAATCATGCCGTGACGTTTTCCCGCTGTCAGGATATGCAGCGTCTCCTCCTTGGAGAAGTATCCCTTTTCACAGAACACATCACAGTAGTCGGCGAGTTTCTCATCTGCGATCCGTGGCATCAATTCATCCGTAAGCATGCGGATATATCCGGTTTTGTCGTCCCGGAATTCCATCGGCACCGCGTGAGCGCCGAGAAAGGTGGCTTTTATCTCCACCGGCAGTGTCTTTTTGAGGGTGCGAATGACACGCAACATCTTAAGTTCACTTTCCGCATCGAGTCCGTAGCCGCTTTTGATTTCGATGGCTCCGGTACCCATGCGGATCATGTCACGGACACGTCGGGTCGCACTGTCCAACAGCTCCATTTCCGAGGTTTCCCGAAGACGCGCCGCTGAATTCAAGATTCCGCCGCCGCGTTCAAAAATATCCTGGTAGGAAAGTCCTTTGATCCGGTCGGTGAATTCCCGCTCCCGGCTGCCTGCGTAGACCAAGTGAGTATGGGCATCGCACCAGGACGGGAATACGGCGCCTCCACCGGCATCGAGGAACTCCGCAGACGGATTCAGCTTTCGGAAATCCGAAAGGGTTGAGGGGGTTTCGGTGCCGAAAGCGGTTATGGTATCTCCGTCAACCGACATCCAGGCATTTTCAATCACATTGCAGGAAGCCATGCGTATGCCACGGTAGCAGTCGACCGGGGAAGATTCCGTATGAACCAGGAACCGGATGTTGTATACAAGAAGAGTCAAGCCGCCGGCATTTTCGGTCGACGAAAATACGAATAAACCCGCGATGAGTGAATCCGGTTTTTCCTCCAGCCGGACACAATTACATTAACATCTGTTCGTTGAAACTAGCGAATAGGTCGTTCCGGGCGGCCTGACGTTTTCTGTACCTTCATCGCCTATGGCCGGCAATACATTCGGAACACTCTTTCGACTCACTACTTTCGGTGAATCCCATGGCCCCGGAATCGGCGGCATCATTGACGGTTGTCCGGCCGGACTTCAGCTGGATTTCGTTCGAATTGCGGCCGATATGGCCAGACGGCGTCCGGGTCAGTCGTCCATCACCACCTCCCGTTCCGAAGAGGACAAGGTGGAGTTCCTGTCGGGAATAGATAACGGGATTACGCTTGGCACTCCCATCGCCTTTCTGATCCGTAACGAGGATGTGCGTTCCGATGATTACAGCGCGATGCGGCAGGTCTTCCGCCCCTCGCATGCCGATTTCACGTACCATGTAAAATACGGAACCACTTCCTCCGGCGGGGGCGGTCGTTCCTCGGCCCGGGAAACTGCAGCTCGCGTAGCAGCCGGTGCCGTAGCCCGGCAGCTTCTTGAGCGCTTCGGTGTCACCATCACCGCTTACGTTTCCCGCGTGGCGGATGTAATGATGGAAAATGAGGAAGAGAGTTACCTGCGCTCCCAGGTGGATGCATCTCCTGTCCGTTGTCCCCATCCTGAATCAGCCTTGCTGATGACGAAGGTCATCGAAGAAGTCAGGGCCGATGGTGATACTTGCGGCGGAGTCGTCACCTGTTCCGTGACAGGCGTCCCTGCAGGACTCGGAGAACCGGTCTTTGAAAAACTTTCGGCATCGCTGGCCGGTGCTTGCATGAGTATCAACGCGGCTCACGGTTTCGAGTACGGAAGCGGATTCACAGGCGCAAGGCAAAGGGGCAGCGAACATAACGACCCCTTCGTCAGGAATGATGACGGGACCATCGCGACCACCGGCAACCGCTCGGGTGGAATACAAGGCGGCATTTCAAACGGCATGGAGATCCGATTCCGGTTAGCCTTCAAACCGGTCTCCACATTGATGCGGAGCCAGCGGACCGTGGATCGCTCCGGAGCCGAAGTGGAGTTGACTGCACGGGGAAGGCACGATCCTTGCGTTGTCCCCAGAGCGGTGCCGATCGTAGAGGCCATGACGGCGCTGACGCTTGCGGACCATCTGCTCAGGAACACTACGGCACGTCTTGACACCATTGAATCATCGTTGAAAAGATAAATCTTATGAAGAAGTTACTTAAATGGACCGGCATCATTCTTACGGTATTGCTGCTTTTCCTGGTCGCCGCACCTTTCCTTTTCAAGGACAAGATCGTCGGCAAGATTAAGGAAGCGGCTAACAGCTCATTGAATGCCACCCTCGATTTCAAGGATGTAGATCTTTCCCTGATCCGAAACTTCCCTAACCTGTCGATTCGCCTTGAAGGACTTTCGGTAATCAATAAGGAACCTTTTGACGGCGACACTCTTATACGGACCAATTCCCTGTCTGTCACGCTTGACATCATGAGTGTGATCAGCGGGGATGAAATAAGTATCCGGTCCGTAACCGTGGACGGTTCCGTGATGAATTTCTTGGTGGACGAAAACGGCAAAGCCAATTGGGACATTGCAAAACCTTCACCTCCCGGAGAGCCCTCGGAACCCTCCGCCTTCAAGGCATCCTTGAAGAAATATGCCATCAAGGATTCCAGGATACTGTACGACGACAAATCGCTCGGATTCCATCTCCTCCTGGAAGGCGTTGAGCATTCCGGTTCAGGGGATTTCACCCAGGATCTTTTTACGCTCTCCACCTCAACAACGGCGGATGCTGCCACGATGAAATACGGAGGAGTACCCTACATCAGCAAAGCCCGTACCGCGATACTGGCGGATCTCGATATGGATATGAAGAACTTCAAGTTCGTATTCAAGGATAACAAGGTGACACTTAACGACCTTCAGTTGTCCGTGGACGGATTTGTCGCCATGCCTGACACCAACATTGACATAGATCTGAAGTTCGCCACCGCACAGACCGACTTCAAGACCATTTTATCGATGATCCCTGCAGTCTATGCAAAGGATTTCGCCTCCGTTGAAGCCTCCGGCACCATGAAGCTGTCAGCCTTCCTGAAAGGACGGTACAATGCAGTGTCGATGCCCGGATTCGGACTGGAACTGGGCATCGCCGACGGAAGATTCAAATACCCTTCGCTGCCTGCAGAGGTGAAAGGCCTTGCTGTAGACCTTTCCGTGAACAATCCGGACGGTGTGCCGGACCATACAGCCATCAACTTGTCGCGTTTCCATGCCGACGTTGCAGGAGATGTTTTAGATGCAAGACTTACTCTTCGGACACCGGTCTCGGATCCTGACATCGATGCAATGCTGAAAGGTCGCCTTGACCTTGGCAATGTTGGTAAATTCTATCCGTTGTCTCAAGGTACTACGCTGACGGGAAGTCTGAGTGCGGATGCCACGATGAAGGGAAGGATGTCGGCAGCAGAAAAGCAGGATTTCAGCGGCTTCACGGCAGCCGGAACGATCCGACTGCAAGACATGATGTATTCTTCGCCTGATGTCCCTAAGCCCTTGTCCATAAGGGCATTGGAACTATTCCTTGATCCCCGGGTGATCCGGATGAACACCCTCGTGATGACCGTCGGTAAAACAGACCTTAAAGCTGACGGAGCGCTCGAGAATCTGTTGGGTTATATGGTGAAGGATCAGTCGCTTCGCGGCCGTCTGAACCTGCTTTCCTCCGCCGTGGACCTCAACGAGTGGATGACCGGTACTTCCGACTCGGCGGTCGCCGATACATCGGCCATGTCCGTGGTTGAAATTCCCGGCAACATCGATTTCACACTTTCGTCCGCCATCGGTCGGCTTGTTTACGGAGATTACGATATCAGGAATGTGAAAGGGACCATCGTAGTCCGCGACCGTGCATTACTTTTGAACGGAGTTTCTCTGGATATGCTGGGCGGGAATATCGCCATGAGCGGTTCCTATGAAACCCGAAATCCAAAGTCGCCCGGAATCGATTTTTCGCTCGATGTCAAGGGACTTGACATCCAGCAGACCGTCAAATCGATCGCGGCGGTCGGTAAAATGGCCCCGCTGGCGAAGCATTGTTCAGGTTCTTTCGGCACATCCATGACATTGAAAGGCACGTTGGATAAGACGATGAGTCCCGTACTTAACTCGCTCTCAGGTTCCGGAAAGCTCAGTACTACTGCGATCGTGATTTCCGGATTCCCGGCGTTTGTGAAGGTAGCCGATCTGCTGAAGATGCCTGAATGGAAGCAGCTGACTGTTCCTTCGATGAATCCATCTTTCACGTTCATGGAGGGTCGCGTGTACATCGACCCGTTTGACCTTACCGTCAACGGTTACAAAACACAGTTAGCAGGCTCCAACGGATTCGACCAGTCCATGGATTATACCATGAACGTCGATTTTCCGCGCAGTAAACTCGGTGCAGGCGCCAACTCGGCCATCAATTCCCTTGTAGCCGCTGCTAACGCCAAAGGAGCATCCGTTTCGGTCGGCGACGTGATACCGGTTTCAATCGGAATCAAGGGGACTGTCACGGATCCCAAAATCACTACGGATCTCAACCGTCAGGGAGCGAAGGCGATGGATGCCCTGAAGGATGCAGCTAAAGCCGAGTTTGAACGGCAAAAGGCAGCTGCAGAAGCGAAGGCACGCGAGGAAGCGGATAAATTGAAAGCAGAAGCAGCATCCAGGATGGAGGCAGAGAAAGCAAAAGCGAAAGAGGAAGCGGAACGGCTGAAGAAAGAAGCCGAAGCCAAAGCGAAAGCTGCTGCGGACGAGGCGAAGAAGAAAGCCCAGGACGAGGCGAAAAAGCAGTTGAAGAACCTGAATCCTTTGAAGAAGTGATTTCTATTTTCAGTCCTGCGCTCCGCAGCATCAGTATGCTGCTTTTGACCTGCTTGCTATCTGTCCTTCGGCTTGCGGCGCAGCAGCCGGCTTGTCCGAAATCTCAGGAAAAAAAAGCGGTTTCGGCTTATGAGGATGCCGCGGGATTATTCAAATCCCGGAAGTACGAGGATGCTCTGAAGAAGATTGAAAAATCGATCGAGGCGGATCCGGAGTTTGCCGATGCGTATTTCCTGCAAGGGTCGATCGGCTTGAAGCGGAAAGACTTCAAGCTGATGGAGGAAAGCTATCTGAAGGCCGTCGAGCTGTGTCCGGAGGTAGATCCGGAAGCCTGGTTTCAGCTGGGATGGCTGTATTTCGACCGGAAGGACTGGAAGTCGTCGGAAGACCATCTCAAAAAGTTCCTGGAGTTCGATCGTGTCAACGAGGAGCATGCACTGAAGGCAGAACGGATGATGGTGAAATCAAAATTGTACGGCCATCCGGTGCCGTTCGATCCTCAACCGGTACGTGCATTATGCACGGCCGATCCTGAATACCTGCCATATATATCCCCGGATAATTCCATGGCCTTCTTCACGCGCCGCTATGAGATGAAGGACAAGAACATGCTGGTGCCACAGTCAGTGGAGAAGTTCATGGTAGCCAGGATGCAGTCGGACGGTACCTACGACCAGGGAAAGCCGATGGAGGCTCCTTTCAACAGGGCTAACAGCAACAACGAAGGTGGTGCCACTATTTCCATCGACAACAAGCACCTGTACTTCACCGTGAATAACAAAGGTAATTTCGACATCTGCACGTCGGACTTCAGCGCCGGGCAGTGGGGAGAGATACGGAACCTGGGGTCAGTGAACGACACCAAGCAGTGGGACTCTCAGCCGTCCATAACGTCTGACGGAAAAATGCTGTATTTCGCCTCTGCCCGGGATTCGGTGTCGGGTCTTGATATCTACTTCTCCAGGATGCAGGAGGACGGAAAATGGTCCAAGGCCGCCAAGCTGGGGCCGGCCATCAATACCGGCGGAAACGAGAAATCGCCTTTCATCCACAGTGACCGTAAGACACTCTATTTCGCTTCCGATAGCCTTCCGGGACTGGGAGGTTTCGACCTGTTCATGGTCAGGAAGGACAGTACCGGCAAATGGGGAAAGCCGGTAAACCTCGGATATCCTATCAATACCGATGCGGACGAAGTAGGATTCTTCGTCAGTACGGACGGCAAGCGCGGTTATTTCGCATCCAACAAGATCAACGGGAATACCGGCTACGATATCTATTCCTTCGAGCTGTATCCCGGAGCCAGGCCATCAAAAGTTTATTTCCAGAAGGGTGAGCTGAAACTCGGGCATGAGGAGACGGCTCCTGCGACGATCGAGGTCAGGGATGTGGTCACCAATGCTCTCACAAAAATTGATGTGGATTCTACCACCGGCGAGTATGCTTTCATCGTCGATTTCGAGCACGACCTGATGGTATCCGTGAAGAAAGAGGGATATGATTTCCATTCCCAGTATGTCTCCACGAAGGATACTTCCAACCAGTCTGTACGCAGTAAGGAAATCGGTCTGAACTCCCTGGAGGTAGGAGGGCAGTATACGATCAACGACATCCTTTTCGCCACGAATTCCGATCGCATCAACGATACGATCAAAGTCGTGCTGAACGAGTTCGCGGAATACCTCAAGCTGAATAAGGGGATCCGTCTGGCACTGGAGGGACATACGGACAATACCGGCTCCCCGGCGTCCAATATGATCCTGTCCGAAGGACGTGCGAAAGCAGTGTACGATTACCTGCTTTCCCGCGATATCGACAGGAGCCGACTCACTTTCCGCGGATTCGGTGAAACCCGCCCGATTGCTTCCAATGCCAACGAAGAGGGCAGAGCCCGGAACCGTCGTACTGTCTTTACCGTCACTCAAAAATAGAAATCATCCTGATGGAATCCGTTTAGCACGGTCTTTGCCCTTACCAACGATAAAACCAGACTTCATGAAGCGTCTAGCCTTATTTGTCCTCTTCTTCTCCTTGGTTCAGTCTTCCCAAGCACAGTTCGAAAAACAGATCCGCGGCAGCGAGGTAACCGGTGTTCGGATTTACCAGTCCGGTTCACAGGTTGAACGGACGGTTTCCACTTCCGTTGAAGCAGGAACCACCACCTTGCTTGTCGAAGGCCTTTCTGCCGCCGTAGATCCCCAGTCCATCTATGTAACAGGAACCGGTAGTGCTACCGTTGCAGGTATTTCCTACCGGCTCGATTATCTTTCCGGCGAACGCAAACCCGCCGAGGTACGCCGTTTGGAGGACTCCTTACGAATCCTCAACAGCGAAATCGAGAAAATAAACGCCTTGGAACTGGTCTATATTGATGAGATGGCGCTCATGAATGCCAACCGTTCGGTGGGCGGGGCAAATACCGGCGTCGACGTAGACATCCTCAAGGAAGTAGCCGATTATTTCCGTGAGCGGATGATCGATCTGAGGAACCGACAGATCGACGTGAAAAACGAGCAGCGAAAACTGAAGGAACGCCAGGAGAGGATGAACAAACAGCTTAGCGAACTGAATGCCAAATACAGCCGTCCGCAGGGTACCATTGTGATCGATGTCCTCGCTGCGCAGGCCGCTAAGCTGAATCTCAAAGTGGTGTATTACACCTCCGGAGCCTCCTGGACACCTTCCTATGACATCTCAGCCGTTTCGTTGTCCAAGCCGGTACGTCTGGCATACAAAGCAAACGTAGTGCAGACCTGCAACGAGGAGTGGGAGAATGTCCATATCGTGCTTTCTACCGGAAATCCGTCGGTCGGTGGACAGAAACCGGTTCTTAACCCTTGGTATCTGAATTTTTATCAGCCTGTACCGATATCCGCCCGTAAAGCGGCGAGGGCGCCGATGATGATGGGTGAAGCGGCACCTGCGGTAATGATGGCCGAGGATGCCATTTCGACCATGGAACAATATGTGACCGTAGCCGAGGGCGCCATGTCTACCGATTTCGACATCTCACAGCCATATACGATTCGTGGCGACGGGAAGCCGGTTGTTGTGGAAATCAGGAGCCATGAATTGCCGGCTGCCTATCTTTATTACGCTGCACCCAAGATCGACCAGGATGCATTCCTGTTGGCAAGGGTTTCGGGCTGGGATCGCCTGGACCTGCTTCCGGGCGATGCGAAAGTCTACTACGAAGGAAATTATGTGGGTGAATCCTACATCGATCCGCGTTCGGCTCCGGATACGCTCGATCTCTCCCTTGGAAGGGATAAACGTATCATCGTCAAACGTGAAGCTAAGTCGGAAATGACCAAGTCAAGGACTGCCGGTGGAAATACTGTCAGGGAGCAGTACTTCGGAATAACGGTACGTAATACCCGTAAAGAACCGATAGCGCTATTGCTGGAGGACCAGCTTCCGGTTTCTCAGAATTCAGATATCAAGGTCTCGGACCGGGAATATTCGGACGGTACACTTGACGAATCGACCGGAAAAGTAACGTGGAGACTGGATGTGCCTGCCGGTGGTGTGGAGTCACGTACCATCGGATATACGGTCAAGTACCCTAGAGACCGGATGGTTACAGGCTTCTGATACCAACTTTTGCAAACCGGCAGACTGAACTCTTCTCGATCTCCGGACGTTATGTCATAGGATGATTGTCAGGTGGAAAACGTTACTGTACGTGTTGCTGCCCTGTGCGGCCGCAGCGCAGTGTCCATCCACGGTTTCCACCTTTCCGTATGCCGAAAGTTTCGAATCCGGAACGGCGGGATGGTCGACCGGAGGCACGAACAGTGACTGGGCTCTCGGCACCCCTGCAAAGGCCACTATAGCTTCAGCAGGGGATGGGTCCGCTTGTTGGATCACCGGGGGACTCGGCGGCTCTTCCTACAGCGGTGCTCAGCGTTCGTGGCTACAATCGCCCTGCTTCGACATTTCTTCACTCCAACGTCCTGAACTCGCGTTCCTCATCTTCTGGGAAACGGAATACCAGTACGACGGCGGCAATCTTCAGTACTCGCTGGACGGCGGATCCACCTGGCGTACTTTGGGCTCTACCTCCTCCGACGGCTGTAAGGCGGATCATTGGTACACGATCTCCTCCGTAACGAATCTTTCAGGGCTGGCTAATCCTTCTTCAGGATGGTCCGGTACGTTGCAGCCGACCTCCGGTTCCTGCCGTGGCGGAAACGGCAGCGGCGCCTGGGTGCGAGCCCGTTATTGCCTGCAGGAGCTGAAGGGATCTGCTTCGGTCCGCTTTCGCTTCACCTTCGGATCAGGTACCACTTGCAACGATTACGACGGTATTGCCGTCGACCTTTTTGAAGTGTACGAACTACCTCCCCGTTCAGCCGCCATCGACTTCAGTTGCCTTTCGTCGAGGACAGTGCTTTTTGAGGACCTGCAACCGGATTGCATCAACTCCCGGCAATGGGATTTCGGTGACGGCACTGTAGAAGCGAATGCAGCAGCCGTCGTGTCACATACCTTCACGGTAGCGGGTGACTGGAACATCACGTTGACTTCGGTTCATGTATGTCTGGGGGCTGAACAGGTGACCATTCCGGTGAGGACGCTCGGATACACTGCGAGTATCCGTCCGGTGAGTTGTGCAGGAGGAAGTGACGGCTCCATTCTTCTTTCTCCGCTTCCTGCCGGCATCGCATCATTATCGGTGTCATGGAGCGACAACACCTTGTCCGGGCCGTCGCCGGGCAGTTTACCGGAAGGCGACTATATTTTCTCCCTGGATGCAGCAGATGCCTGTCCGCTCACCGATACGCTCACTGTCAGCGTGGACTCCCTGGCGTTCTTCCGGCCTGATCTGGGTGCGGACCGTTTTTTCTGTCCCGATGATCCCGTTCCGCTTCGGACGATCGGTTCCTACTCCGGTTTCCTCTGGCAGGACGGTTCTACTTCCGATACGCTGGTCCCTTCCGGCGAAGGCTGGTACTGGGTCCGGGTCGTCAGTATGTCAGGTTGTCCCGGGACAGATTCCGTCTATCTCGAGCTCAACTGCATGGATATTCCATTTTTTCCTTCCGCCTTTACGCCGAACGGCGACCTTGTCAATGATGTTTTCACTGTCACCTACGGCTCCGCCGAGGTGCTGCAATGGCAGGTGTTCGACCGATGGGGGAAATCCGTATTTCGTGCGATGGATACTTTTGCGTACTGGGACGGTGCGGGATTTCCTCAAGGAGTATATACGTGCATGGTGGATTACCTTGACCGGGACGGACTTCAGCGTTCAAGGACGGGTCGAGTCACATTGATTCGATGAATGACCCGGAACGGATGATTATCTTGCACCGTCATGCTGCGGCGTTTCATCCTTGTCTTCATATTTCTTCAATCTCTCCTCCCGAAATTCTCCCTGGGAATCGAGAAGGATTCCCTGTCTCATTCGGTTGGGTCACTTGCTGATACCAGAAAGAAGCAAGTATTGTTCACCGGGATCGGGGGACTATATGCCGGAAGCATGGCTTGGCTGTACACACAGTGGTACAGCGGTTATCCTCAAAGCGGCTTCCATTTTTTCGATGATTCCGGAGAATGGGAGGGGATGGACAAGGTCGCTCATCTATGGGATACCTATTCCATTGCAAAGCCGCTCGCCCGTTCTTTCGCATGGGCCGGATATGACCGCCGCCGTGCAGCATTCCTGGGTGCCGGCATCGCGTTCATGTTCCAGTCCACCGTCGAGGTGTTCGACGGATTCTCCTCAGAGTGGGGTTTTTCGAAGTATGATATGGCGGCAAATACTTTGGGCGCTGTCGCTTTCCTGGCTCAGGAGCTCACGTGGGAGGAGCAGCGTATCGTATTGAAATACTCGTTCCATAGGACACCTTATGCGAAATACCGGCCGGAATTGCTCGGAAGTACTTGGCCGGAAAGGATCCTCAAGGATTATAACGGCATGACTTTCTGGGCCTCCGTGAACCCTGCTTCATTCATGAGCAGGGATTTTCCGCGCTGGCTGAGCGTTTCAGCGGGAATCGGCGCAGAAGGTATGACGGGAGGAAGCGGTAATCCGTCGGAAGTGGACGGTAAAGCCATCCCTTCGTTCGAAAGATACCGGCAATTTTATGTGGGAATCGATTTCGATCTGGCCAGGATCCGTACAAAAAAGAAATGGCTGAGCCATGTATTCAAAGTCATCAACATCATACGGTTGCCGGCTCCGGCCCTGGAGCTTTCGCCGGGACGCAAACCCCGCTTCCGGGCTCTCTGCTTCTGAGTCTCAATACATCGGGATGCTCGGGTCGATCTCCCTCGCATAGGCGCCGATTCCGCCCTTCAGATTGTACAGGTTCGTGTACCCGAAGCGACGTTCCAGTTCGTTCACTACGGCAGCGCTTCTGGCCCCGGCCTTGCAATGGAAAATCACGGGCTTGTCTTTCGAGATACGCTCGACTTGGTCCATGATGCTGCCCATAGGGATCAGCTCTCCATTGAGGTTGCAGATGTCATATTCCAGCTCTTCGCGGACATCAATCAGCTGGAAGTCCTCCTTGTTGTCGATTTTGGATTTCAGCTCCTGGACGGTGATCTCTTTCATGGGTAAATCTTTATGCCGCTAAATTAGTTAAATTGCAGGTAACTCGGACATGGATTTTCGTATCGTAAAAGCGCCGGATCTGCCCGGTTGGGAACAGTATTTCAGGGCCATTAACACAGCGTGGTTAGAAGAGTTATTTACAGTCACGCCGGCCGATGAACGGCAGCTCAACGCTGCACCTGCCATTCTCGAGAACGGCGGAGCCGTGTTATTCGTGCTCAAGGATGACGTTCCGGTCGGCACCGCTGCACTCATTCTCGAGAAAAACGGTGACGTGGAGCTTGCAAAAATGGGCGTACAGAAAGCATGGAGAGGAAAGGGCGCCGGACGCCTGCTGATGGATGCTTGCCTGGAGGAAGCGGGCGCACTCGCCCAAGGCGTCATTTTTCTGGAAACACTTCATATCCTCGAACCTGCAGTCCGGTTGTATGAGTCCGTCGGATTCGTAAAAGCAGGGGAGGAGCACGTGCATCCGCTCTTCGGAAGAACCACTTTCAGGATGGAGCTGCTTCGCAGGTCAGTGCTTTGAATCCTTGATCATTTTTTCCAGTGCATACATCTCGTCACGCAACCGCGCAGCTTCGATGAAGTCCAGTTCCTTCGCTGCCTTCTCCATTGACTTCCGGGTCTGCGATATCATTTTCTTCAGTTCATCCTGTGAAAGGAATTTGATGACCGGGTCTGCTGCTACCGAAGGACTCTCCGGTTCCATATAGGCATCCGCTTCGTAGGCCTTGGAGTCAGCGACTTTTGTCTGCCCCATGATGCTTTCCTTCGATTTGACGATCTGTTTGGGTATGATGCCGTGGTCTTCGTTGTACTTCAGCTGCTTCTCCCTGCGCCGAAGGGTTTCGTCCATGGTCTGCTGCATGCTTTCCGTGATCTTATCGGCATAGAAGATCACGCGACCGTTCAGGTTTCTGGCGGCTCTTCCGGCCGTCTGGGTAAGCGAACGGTTGCTGCGCAGGAATCCTTCCTTGTCGGCATCGAGGATCGCTACGAGCGAGACTTCCGGAAGATCCAATCCCTCCCTCAGGAGGTTGATTCCGATCAGCACGTCGAAATTTCCAAGCCGCAAGTCACGCAGCAGCTCGACCCGTTCCAAGGTGTCCACCTCGGAATGGATATAGCGGCAGTTGATCCTGAGTCCGGTGAGATACTTGGCCAGTTCCTCAGCCATGCGTTTGGTGAGTGTGGTGACCAGCACACGCTCCTGCTTCTTGACGGTTCGGTCGATCTCCTCCAGGAGGTCGTCCACCTGGTTGACTGCAGGGCGTACTTCGATCACAGGGTCCGGCAATCCGGTCGGGCGGATGACTTGTTCCACGAGTACACCTTCCGATTGCTGCAGCTCATACTCAGCCGGCGTGGCACTTACATAGATGATCTGATTGATCAGTGATTCGAATTCTTCGAACCGCAGCGGGCGGTTGTCGAGAGCCGAAGGCAAACGGAAGCCGTATTCCACGAGGTTCTGCTTACGGGAACGGTCGCCGCCGAACATGGCTCGGATCTGCGGAATAGTGACATGGCTTTCGTCAATCACCATGAGAAAGTCGTCCGGGAAATAATCGATGAGGCAGAAGGGCCGGGCTCCCGGCGGACGACCGTCGAAGTATCTGGAATAGTTCTCTATTCCGGAACAATAACCCAGTTCGCGGATCATCTCCAGGTCGTAGGTGACTCGGTCTTCCAGCCGTTTTGCTTCAAGATGCTGGCCCAGCGATTTCAGGTATTCCACCTGCCGGACCATGTCCTCCTGGATCTGCCAGATAGCTTCCAATTGCCGCTCCGGATTGGTGACGAAGATGTTGGCGGGGTAGATCACTACGGACGACTGCTTCTCGATGGTTTTTCCGGTGGCCGGTTCCACCAGGGCGATCTCTTCTATTTCATCTCCGAAGAAAAAGAAACGGTAGGCGATGTCCCCGTAGGCGAGAAAGACGTCCACGGTGTCACCTCTTACACGGAATTTTCCCCGCTCCAGTTCGTTTTCGGTGCGTGAATAAAGGGAGGTCACCAGTTTGTGCAGAAAGGCGTTCCTGGAGATGCGTTCACCTTCCCGGACACGCACCGTGTTCGCCTTGAAATCACTTGGGTTGCCGATGCCGTAGATGCAGGAGACCGAGCTTACGACGATCACATCCTCTCTTCCGGACAGCAGGGCAGTCGTCGCGCTGAGACGAAGCTTTTCGATCTCTTCGTTGATGGCAAGATCCTTCTCGATGTAGGTGTTGGTCGTAGGGATGTAAGCCTCCGGCTGGTAATAGTCATAATAGGAGACGAAATACTCGACTGCGTTTTCCGGAAAGAACTGCTTGAATTCTCCGTACAGCTGTGCGGCGAGCGTCTTGTTATGGCTCAGGATGAGGGTAGGTCGTCCCGTATCCCGTATCACATTGGCTACCGTGAACGTTTTTCCGGATCCGGTGACACCCAGCAAGGTCTGTGCACGGACACCAAGCCGGAGGCCTTCCGTCAGCTGACGAATGGCTTCCGGCTGGTCGCCGGTGGGTTTGAAATCGGAAGTAAGTCGGAAAGGCATCCCTGCAAAGGTAGGGCTTATTTGAAGCTTCAATCCCTAACCTTTTGGGTATAAAAAAAGTCCGGACTGCGGGACCGGACTTCTTTCAGGCAATATGCCCGTATCTCAAGAATAGACCGGTTGATTCCATATCTCCCAGGCCTTCTCCGCCTGCAGACGAAGCATCCTGAATCCGTTGTGGATGAATGCTCCGTGATCCTTGGATTTCTCCAGGAAGCGGGTCTGCGCCGGGTTGTAGATCAGGTCGAAACAGAGATGCTTGTGGGTTAGGAATTCGTAGGGGATGTTCGGATACGTATTCACATCCGGATACATGCCCAACGGCGTCGTATTCACGATGACCTGGAAAGCCTTCATGGCGTTCTCGTTCAGGTCGGCGTAACAGTAGTGGAAACGAGACTCTTCGCGGGTGACGAAGAAGTGCTCGATATTCAGCTTGCGGAAGACGAAACTTACCGCTTTTGCAGAACCTCCTGTGCCCAGGATGAGGGCACGGCGGTGGTGAGGACGAAGGATGGGACGGATGGCAAGCTCGAAGCCCCAGGCATCGGTGTTGTAGCCGTGCAATTCAAAGCGTCCCCCTTCGAAGCGCTGGATGCGGATGCAGTTGACTGCTCCGATGCGCTGGGAAATGTCGTCAAGATTGTCAAGCATGGGGATGATATCCTGCTTGAAAGGGATGGTGACATTCAACCCGACTAGGTCGGGGTTTTCCATGACGATCTTTTTGAGATCGTAAATGTTCTGTGTCTCGAAATTCTCGTAGACACAGTCGGCGAGGCCCTCACGCTCGAACTTCTCCGTAAAGAACTTACGGGAGAAGGAATGGCTGAGGGGATAACCGAAAAGCCCGAATTTTCTCATTAATGGTTTGCTCCAGTTTGATGATTGATGAATATTAGGGTAATCCGCAGTTTATTTTTTGAGTTTTTCCCGTAGGAAAGCTATGGCCATAGGCAGGAGTGAAATCACGATGATGGCAAGAACCACCGTCGAAAACCGCTCTTTGACCCACGGTATGTTACCGAATAGGTAACCGGCAATTGTAAAGAGTCCGATCCACAGTACATTGCCAAGAATTGAAAATGAGACGAATCGGCGGTAAATCATGGTTCCTAGTCCGGCCACGAAGGGTGCAAAGGTCCGGAGGATGGGCATGAAACGGGCCAGTACGACCGTCTTGCCGCCGTGCTGCTCGTAGAACTTCCGCGTCTTTTCAAGGTACTCTTTACGGATGGGGCTGCGTTTGGCATGCACCAACCGGTCTCCGACAAAGCGGCCGATCAGATAGTTGCTGGAATCGCCTGCGACGGCAGCGACGAACAACAAGGGGACCAGCGTCGTAATCTCCAGTCCGACGGACTGGGCGGCCAGCGCTCCCGCCGCAAATAAAAGAGAGTCACCCGGCAGAAAGGGCGTGAATACCAGACCGGTTTCACAAAAGATGATAGCTGCCAGCATGAAATAAGCCAACCCGTGATAGTCCTGCACCATTTCTCGCAGATGCTGGTCTACATGCAGGATAAAGTCAAACAGCTGACTAAAAAAATCCATATTGATAAATAAAAGTCTGCCTGAAACGCAGATTAATCGATAAGCTCCATTACAAATATAACCTTATTAAATGCCAAAATGAATTTTTAATACCATAAATTTGAAATATATTAAGAACGCGATGTTCAAACCCGGCGACAAAGTTCGTTTTCTGAATGAGGCGATAGAAGGGCATGTATCACGGGTTCTTAGTGGAGATCGTTTAGAAATAATAGACTCTTTCGGCTTTTTACACCAGGCTGCCCGAGCCGATGTAGTCCCTGTGGAGTTCGTACCTGAAATGGATCACATATCCATGCAGACGCCGACCGGGACGGATTCCCTTGAGGAGCCGGCCGGTCAGTTCCCTTCTTCCTCGTCCAAAACGATAGCTACCAGGCTTATCCAGTATTTCGAACCGGATGAGACTGTTTACGGTGTTCTCGAACTGAAGGACCCTTCCTCGCCCTTGATTTCAGATGTGGAAATCTGGCTGGTCAATACTACGGAAATGCACCTTTCCATACTTGCCAGTCGTGAAAAAGGAGAGTACCGGTCACACCCGGTGACCGGGCAGATGAATCCCCGCTCTGAGATGCTGATCGGGCTATTCACCCAGGATCAATTATACCGTATGGACGGCATGGAATTCCAGTTCATCCTGTATTCCAACCGGGAGTATCGGCCGCGGCAGCCGCTGGTGAAGCATATGGAGCTTCGTCCTGCCGATCTGCTGGAAGCGGCCTCCAACCGCTTCGGAACACTCTTCGACCAGACGCTGAAGGTGCCACTGCTGGTGCTGCGGGAAGAGGTCGCCGACATCAACCGCCTCATCCGTCGTTTTACGGTGGATGAAGAAGAGCTTCGCTCCTCCAGAGCCGTCAGGAAGGACAAGAAGCGAGGAGGGTTCACCATCCTGAGTCGTGAGAAAGTGGTAGATCTGCACATCGAAGAATTGCTGAAGGATCACTCAGGACTTTCCCCCGGTCAGATCATCGCCTATCAGCTTTCGGTGTTCGAAAAGGAGATGGACCAGGCGTTGCTGGATCATCTCAACCGGATTACCTTCATCCACGGTGTCGGCAGCGGCGTTCTGCGAAGCGCCATACGCGAAGCCCTCAAGAAATTCGACAACATCAGCTACTGTGAGGCCCCTGCGGAGAAATTCGGAGGCGGTGCTACCCAGATCGACTTTAAATGAGTCCGCTCGAACAGATCCGAAGGGAGAACCTTCAGAAAATCCGTATCATGCGGAAAGTACTGGTGGCAGGTTTGTTGCTGACCGCTGCAAAATTCACCGCTTATTGGCTGACTCGCTCTAACGCCGTACTTACGGACGCCTTCGAGTCCATCATCAACATAGTAGCTGCTTCGTTCGGACTCTACTCGTTGGTGTACGCGTCCCGTCCCAAGGATGAAGATCATCCGTACGGCCATGGCAAAATGGAATATCTTGCCGTAGGGTTGGAGGGAGGTTTGATTTTTTTCGCCGGCGGCGGAATGATCGTAAAGGCCGTATACTCCATTTTTCATCCTGTTCCTCTGGCACGCCTTGATCTGGGACTTTGGATCACGCTCGGCACATCGCTTGTGAATTTCGTAATGGGATCCTATCTCGTTCGGACCGGCAAGAAACTTCATTCATCGACGCTGGTGGCCGACGGTCATCACCTGTTGTCTGATACCTGGTCCTCTGTAGGACTCGTAGTCGGGTTGGGTTTAATGATCCTTACCGGCTGGACTTGGCTGGATACCGCGCTGACCATCCTATTAGGAACCTACATTCTGGTCACAGGTTCCAGACTGGTGAGGGATTCCCTTTCCGGACTGATGGATGAGGCGGATTTCGCTACACTTGAATCCATCACGGAAGTCCTGAACAAGGAAAGAAAGGACCGTTGGATAGACGTTCATAATCTTCGCGTCGTCAAATACGGCGCTCATATCCATATAGACGCACACCTCACGCTGCCCTATTACGACGACCTGGAGAGTGCTCATCGTCAGCTGAAGGAGCTGGAGAACATCGTAAACGGCCATTTCTCGAACCGTGTCGAATTCTTCATCCATACCGATCCATGCCGGCCCGTCAATTGTCCGGTTTGCACCCTCGAAGACTGTGTCTTCCGCAAGTCGCCGTTTCGAAAAAAACTGGAATGGGATGTAGCCCTTCTTTCCAAGAACCAACCGCACGGAGCAAAGGATGAGTCATGAGATTATCCGCACGGCAGACGGTTCTTCCTCCGTCCGGCTAGTACATTTAGATGAATGTTATCACTCAAGGCGCGGTGCCCTGAGTGAATCGATGCACGTCTTCATCCGTAACGGAGTTGAAGCAAGGCTGAAGTGTGCCCCTGAAAGGCTGGATATCCTCGAGGTGGGATTGGGCACCGGACTGAATGCGCTGCTGACTTTAAGGGCGGTTGCCGGATCACCGGATACAGTGGTGCACTATTCGGCCCTCGAGCCTTTTCCTTTGCCTGTTGAAATCCTCAATGACCTTGAATACGCCGAGAACGGGGAGCAAGGCGCCTTAGAAACGATGCATTCGTGTCCCTTCGGGGAAACAATGCGGTTGACAGACCGTTTCTTTTTTACCAAATATCGTACGCAGGCCCAGGAGCTCGAATCCCCTTCCGCATACGACCTGGTCTATTACGACGCTTTCGGCCCTAGGGCTCAGCCGGAGCTTTGGACTCCGCAGATGCTTGCCAAAGCGGCAGGATGGCTGCGCCCCGGCGGCTGGTTACTCACCTATTGTGCCAAGGGAATCGTCAAAAGGGCTTTTCGCGAAGCCGGTTTCACGGTGGAAGCGTTGCAGGGGCCTCCCGGGAAACGGGAAATGATACGGATCGTGTCGACCGTTCGATTATGAAATTTCCTTTGGGGATAACTGTGCAGTGAGCGAGGGGATGAAACGCTTCCGTTGGGTATATTTGAATCAATATGGCATCGCTTCTTCTCGACGCCCGGAGCCCTTCTGAATTCGCGCACGCGCATATCCCCGGCGCCGTGAACATTCCCCTGATGGATGACGAACAGCGGCGCATCGTCGGCACCACCTATAAGCATAAAGGCCGAAATGCGGCCGTCCTTGCCGGTTTCGACCTCGTAGGACCTAAGTTCGGTGACATCGTCAGGACTGCTCAAGAGAAGTTCCCCGATAAAGATGTGCTGGTGTACTGCTGGCGGGGAGGGATGCGAAGCGCCATCATGGCATGGATCCTTGGACTGGCCGGATTCAAAGTCAGTGTCCGGAAAGGCGGATACAAGGCTTACCGTGCATCGGTATTGGAATCCTTCAACGAGCCCAGGAAGGTGGTGGTCATCGGCGGGAAGACCGGTTCGGGAAAAACGGATGTACTCAAAGAGCTGTCTCGCCTCGGCGAGCAGGTCATCGATCTGGAAGGACTTGCCTGTCACAAGGGGTCTTCGTTCGGTGCGCTCGGTCAACCGCCACAGCCTTCCAATGAACAGTTCGAGAACCTGCTGTCGGAGGAATGGCGAAAGGCCGATTCCACCAGACCTTGCTGGCTGGAGAATGAAAGCCGCAACATCGGCAGGATAAAACTGCCGGAGCAGGTCTACGAAGCTATCCGGACGTCCGTTGTCATGGAGGTGGAATTACCGACATCCTTGCGTATGGAACGCATCATCAGGGATTATGGCTCCTTCGATCGCGCGGAGCTCATTGAGGCGACGTTGCGGCTTACAAAGAAACTGGGCGGCCAGCATGCCCAAGCAGCGGTAGAAGCGCTTGAGGCAGGCAATCTGAAATCCTGGCTCGAGAAGCTTTTCGTCTACTATGATAAGACCTACCAGCACGGCAATTCTTTAAGGGACCCTTCATCCATTCATGTTATTCCGTGGAATCCAAAGGAGTCGCCGGAGGAATTCGCGCTACGGTTGCTGCGATTCTCTAAAACCGTCATATCCTGACAAGGTCATGGACAACATAAGACTGACGACTTTTTCCAAGGGCTCGGGTTGCGGGTGCAAGATCGCTCCGGCCGTCCTTGAGACCATACTGCACGGAGCCAGGAGTAACAGGGATTTCCCCGGACTTTTGGTGGGTAACGAGAGCAGTGACGATGCCGCGGTACTGGAACTTCCCGGCGGCGACTGTCTTGTCAGTACCGTCGATTTTTTCACTCCCATCGTCGATAATGCGTTCGACTTCGGACGGATTGCCGCTGCGAATGCGGTCAGCGATGTCTATGCGATGGGAGGGAAGCCTGTTCTTGCCACCGCCATACTGGGATTTCCGGTCGACAAGCTGCCGGCTGAGTTGGCCGGTAAGATCCTGGAAGGTGCCCGTGAGATCTGCGACCAGGCAGGAATCCCGCTGGCCGGCGGTCACAGCATCGACATTCCGGAGCCGGTATTCGGTTTGTCCGTGAATGGAATCGTGCGCAAGGAATTCCTGAAACGTAACAATACCGCTTGCGCGGGAGACTTGCTCTTCCTGACAAAGCCGCTGGGGATAGGGATCCTGTCGTCCGCCGCGAAACGAGGCGTAGCCTCAGAGGAGGAGACACGACGTTCCGTGGAGACGATGACACAGCTTAATGATTGCGGTCCTGAACTCGCTGCCATACGCGGAGTGCATGCCATGACCGATGTGACCGGTTTCGGGTTGCTGGGACACCTGCTGGAAATGTGTGAAGGTTCGGGATTGTCGGCGGAAATCCGGCTTTCTCGGCTCAGGCATCTGGAAGGAGCACTCTCGCACCGGGAGCGTTTTGTGTTTCCGGATAACACGTACAGGAACTGGAACGCTTACGAAAAGAAGGTGAAAGGCATCAACGGTCCGGAGTTCATTTCACTCTGTGATCCCCAAACCAGCGGCGGTCTGCTGGTTGCCGTTTCCCCGGATGCGGCCGAAGCGGTGGTCGAGGTGCTCAGACGTCACAGCCTGAACAACCACACGGAGCCAATCGGTTCGTTTTCTGCAGCAGGTCCCGCCGGGGTCACTGTGACGGAATGAGGCGGAATGGTTCCTCGTTTTCGGTTGCAAGTCCCGGGTTCCCGGTTCCATGTTTATTGAAAAGGTGCTTGATTCCTGACAGGATGTACGGATCAGTCAGTCAATTAGATGACCATTCTGCATGCTGCATTCTTAATTCTAGATCGCGCTCAATAACCCAGGATCTTGAGCATGCTCTTTGAGCTCTGCTCCTTGGCGAAAAGGCGAGTGGTCACTTCACCGTCTTCGTCGCGGTCGATGATGACATGTTTCGGCGCAGGGATGAGGCAGTGCTGTATGCCACCGTATCCTCCGATGCTCTCCTGATAGGCGCCGGTATGGAAGAATCCGATGAAGAGAGGTTCTTCCGGAGTACGGTCCTTGTCGGGAAGATATACCTGGTTTACATGCGATTCGTTGTTGTAATAATCGTCGCTGTCGCAGGTGATCCCGCCGATGTTGACACGGGTGTAATCGTTGTTCCAGTGGTTGATGGCCAGCAGGATGAATTTCTGCTTGATACCCCATGTGTCCGGAAGCGTGGTGATGAACGAGCTGTCGATCATGTACCAGTTCTCATTGTCGTTCTGCTGCTTGCTGTCGACTACGGAATAAAGCGTAGCGCCGCTTTCTGCGACCGTGAAGCTGCCGAACTCCGAAAAGATGTTGGGTTCGTCCACTCCCTGCGACTTACAGGCCGATTTTATCTGGCGGATGATCTGCTCGGCCATGTATTCGTAATCGTACTCGAATCCGAGGGAATGGCGCACCGGCCATCCGCCGCCTATGTCCAGCGAATCGAGGGAAGGGCAGATCTTCTTGAGCTCGCAGTACACCGAAACACATTTGTTGAGTTCGCTCCAGTAGTAGGCGGTGTCCTTGATTCCCGTATTGATGAAGAAGTGGAGCATTTTAAGTTCGAAGCGCTTGTTCTTCTTCAGGTGCTTGCTGTAGTAATCGACGATTTCGTCGTACCGGATGCCTAACCGGGAAGTATAGAACTCGAAATTGGGTTCTTCCTCGGCAGCGATACGGATCCCGACCTTCACCTTTTTTCGCCCTTTGATCTTCGCTTCGTACTGAGGGAGCTCCTTCATGTTATCGAGGATCGGAATGACGTTCTCGTAACCGTCGTTGATGAGACCGGTGATGCCTTCGATATATTGCGGACGCTTGAACCCGTTGCAGATGATGAATACCTTCTTGTCGATTTTCTTCTCGGCAGCCAGAGCCCGGATGATCGGGATGTCATAGGCCGAGGATGTTTCAAGATGGATGTCGTGACGCAGCGCCTCGTGCAGTACGAATGAGAAATGCGAACTTTTGGTACAGTAACAATACGTATAGCTGCCTTTGTAATCGGATTTGGCGATGGCGACGTTGAAGATCCGTTTGGCCTTCTTGATCTGGGAGCCGATCTTGGGTAGGTAGGAGATCTTCAGAGGCGTTCCATATTGCTTGATGATCTCCATGAGGTCGATACCGTAGAAATGGAGCTGGTTGTCGATCACTTCGAAACCTTCCTGGGGAAAGTAGAAGGTCTGTTCGATCAGGTCGCGGTAGGTGTTCTTCATCGCAGGCCGAAATCAGTCTATGTAAGCTGTTTTTGAGTTTTTTGGACCATCCGGCCGACCCGGATGGCGAAATTCCCGCTAAAGTAAGTAACTTACTTATCACGTCCTCGTACCACGAAAGGATATTTGACCGTATGGCCACTAAAAAAATACGCTTCATCGAGGTGAAGTCAGAGCTCGGTGCCGGTACCCGCGGAGCAAGCATGGGTCCCGATGCCATCAAGATCGCTGCACTTGACTACGGGAGCAATCTTTTCAAGAAGATAGATTCCGTTGAAGTCCCCAATGAGAACCATCTCCTTTTTGAATCCGCAGGCAGTCCTTATGCGAAAAGGATCAAGGGTATTTTCCAGTTGGTGGAGCGCATCGCTCAGCAGGTACGTACATCGTTGAAAAACAATGAGTTCCCCATTGTTCTGGCCGGCGATCACAGTACTGCTACGGGGACCATTTCCGGAATCCGGATGGCATATCCCAAGCAGCGGCTCGGTGTCATCTGGATTGACGCGCATGCCGACCTTCATTCACCGTGGACGACTCCATCCGGCAACATGCACGGTATGCCGTTGGCGGCTGTCCTGGGTGAGGACAACGCCCAGAACAAGATGAACAAACCGGACAAGGAGACTTTGGACTGGTGGAACAAGTTCAAGCGCATCGGTAATATCTATCCCAAGATCGAATACAAGGATCTGGTCTACATCGCGCTTCGGGACGTGGAACCCGAAGAGCAATACCTGCTCAAGAAACACAAGGTGAAGATATTCAGCTCGGCGGAAGTGAAGCGTAACGGTGTGGAGAAGATCGCCCGAGATACGTTGGCCCACCTCAATTCGTGCGGCATCCTTTACATCTCTTTCGATGTGGATTCCATGGATTCATCCATTTCAAAGGGGACAGGAACACCCGTCCGGAACGGCATCACCGAGAAAGAGGCCGGCAGTCTGCTGGTCCGTCTCATTCAGAACGAGAAAGTCTGCTGCTTCGAGATCTGCGAGGTGAATCCCACCCTGGACAAGGAAAATCTCATGGCTGAAAACACGTTTGAAATCCTTCAGCGGGTAGTCAGTCAGCTGTAAGCTTTTTTTTAGGAAATTGGCATCATGATCATCCGATTTGATGCCGAATTGAAGCAGTCGGTTTCCGAAGGCCTGAAAGAACTTTTCGGCCAGTCCGTTGCTCCCGGCGCCATTCCTCTCCAAGAGACCAAACGCGAGTTCGAGGGGGATGTCACCATAGTCGTTTTCCCGTATTCCAAACCTGCCGGCTTGTCGCCGGAGGAGTTCGGTGATAAACTGGGCAGCTACCTCTTGGAGCGTACGTCGTTCATCGAGCGGTTCAACGTCGTGAAGGGTTTTCTGAACCTGGTCATCGACAACCTGTTCTGGAAGCGTTTCTTTTCCGATGTGGCGGGTAATACGGCTTCGCTTTTCGATCCCACTTCCAATCCACACCTGCCTGTTCGTTCCAGGCTGATGGTTGAGTACTCCTCGCCGAATACCAACAAGCCGCTTCACCTCGGTCACATCCGGAACAACCTGCTCGGTTATTCGGTCGCGGAAATACTCAAAGCGGCCGGAAACGATGTTGTGAAGGTGAACCTCGTCAACGACCGCGGCATACACATCTGTAAATCCATGCTCGCCTGGAAGAAATTCGGCAACGGGGAGACACCGGAGAGCTCCGGAATGAAAGGGGATCATCTTGTCGGCAAATACTACGTGTTGTACGACAAAAAATACCGTGAACAGGTCGATGAGCTGGTAGCCGGAGGTCGATCCAAGGAGGATGCCGAGAAGCAGGCTCCTTTGCAATCTGAAATCCAGAAGATGCTGCGCGACTGGGAAGCGGGCGACCCCGATACGATCTCGTTATGGAAAACGATGAACGGCTGGGTGTACGACGGATTTGCCGTCACCTATGACGAACTGGGTGTTGATTTCGACAAGACGTATTACGAGTCTGAAACCTACCTTTTGGGTAAGAAAATCGTCGAGGAAGGACTCGAAAAAGGTGTGTTTTTCCGTAAGCCTGACGGTTCTGTTTGGATCGACCTGACGGATGCAGGGCTCGACCAGAAGGTCGTTCTTCGTGCGGACGGAACTTCCGTTTATATAACCCAGGACCTGGGCACCGCGCAGCTCCGTTTCGACGAATACCCCGGACTGCAACGGTTGGTGTATGTCGTCGGGAACGAGCAGGATTACCATTTCAAGGTGCTCCGTGAGATATTCCGTAAAATGGGTCGCCCTTGGGCGGACGGCATCTTCCACTTGTCGTACGGAATGGTGGACCTTCCTTCCGGGAAGATGAAATCACGCGAAGGAACGGTAGTCGATGCCGACGACCTCATCGGGGAGATCACGCGGGAAGCGGAGAACGTCACACGGGAACTTGGAAAGCTCGACGATTTCCAGAGCGACGAAGCCAAGGCCTTGTTCCGTACGTTGGGGATGGGGGCGTTGAAGTATTTCATCCTCAAAGTGGATCCGAAGAAGCGGATGCTGTTCAATCCCGCCGAAAGTATCGACCTGAACGGTAATACGGGACCTTTCATACAATATACGCATGCACGGATACGCTCGGTGCTGCGTAAAGGCGAGAACTACTCCGCAGATCCGGTGCTCATGGAAGGACATGCCATGAGCGAAGCGGAAAAGAAGGTGGTCGCGCTGCTGTATGCGTATCCGGAAACTTTGTCTGCTGCCGCCGAACAGCTTTCTCCCGCCCTTATAGCCGGTTATGTCTATGACCTGGCGAAATCGTTCAACCATTTCTATCACGACCATGTGATAGTCGACGAATCAATGCCTTCCGCCACCGCATTCAGGCTTAACCTCGCCCGGGTGGTTGCCGATGTGCTTCGTGAAGGCACCCGGCTGCTGGGCATTACCGTCCCCGAGCGCATGTGACCCGTTTCTTCCGCTAGACGCCATGAAAGAACTCACCAACGACGAACTCATCCGGTTGCTCCGTAAGACGGAATTGTTCGCTCTCCTTCCTGATGATATGCTGGGCAAGATCAGCAAGCAGAGCATACTGATGACAGTTCCTGCCGGCGAGTTGATCATCCGCAAAGGCGGGGAGGGCGACAATATGTTCCTGATCACCCGAGGATCTGTAAAGGTGCACGATGATCTTCAGGTGGTCGCCGAATTCAAAAGCGGGGAAGTGGTAGGGGAGCTGGCGTTGCTGGATAAAGGACCGCGGTCCATGAACGTGACTACGCTGGAGGAGTGCGACTTCCTGCAGGTCAGCCGTGAAGCTTTTTTCCGTCTTTTGAAAGACCGTCCTGATATCGTCGAGAAGATAATCGGAATACTTACCCAGCGGTTGAGGGTGCAGAACCTGAGACTGGTCGAATCCCTCATCCGCAGGGAGGAGGAACTGACCGGGCTTGTGGAGGAACGTACCCGCGACCTCAACATCAGGAACCGAGAGTTGCGTGAAACCCTGGACCAGCTCCAGTCCGCTCAGCAGCAGCTGGTCATGGCCGAAAAAATGGCATCGCTGGTGCAGCTCACTGCAGGTATCGCCCACGAGATACAGAATCCGCTGAATTTCATCATCAACTTCTCGGCACTTGCCCAGGACATGCTGACCGAGATACGGTCTTCCACGGACAAGTCCGAACAGGAGAAATTGATGGAGGACCTTTCATTGAACCTTGCCAAGATCCTGCAGCACGGTCATCGCGCGGATGCGACCATCAAGAGCATGCTGTTGCACAGCAGGACCGGTTCCTCCGAAAAACAGTTGTCGGATGTTTCCGAAATGATTTCCGAAATCCTGCGGCTGACGTATCATGGCTTCCGCAATTCCCAGCCGGCCTTCCATTGCCGGCTTGACTTCCGTCAGGACGAATCCTTGCCAAGAGTCCCGCTGATGCAGCAGGATTTCAACCGGGTGCTCATCAACCTCTTCAACAACGCCTACTATTCGATGAATCTCCGCAGGGCAAGTGCGGACAAGGAAGGAAGGTTCGATTACGAACCCGTTCTAAGCATCTTCACAGGACTGCATAACGGTATGATCGATATCCATATCCGTGATAACGGTGAAGGTATTCCTGTCGACATCCGAGAGAAGATCTTCAACCCCTTCTTCACCACCAAGCCGACCGGCATGGGGACAGGGCTGGGGCTTTCCCTCAGTTATGACATCGTCACCAAAGGACATGGCGGACGCCTGACCATGCACAGCGAGACAGGTGAGTTTACCGAATTCGTGATCTCTATTCCGTTGGGATGATCGGGATCCGGATGGTCATCGTCTCAGCCGTCATCCTGATTTCGTGCACCCGGAACATTGATTCATTTACCCTTCAGGAGGCCTCATCTCATTCACACGTTCCGGATACTTCTTTGCTCCGTCAGGGTGACATCATACTGCGCTGCGGAAAAGGCGTGATCAGTGATATTTTCCTAAGGATGTCCCTCCATGACAGGTCTTTTTCGCATGCGGGCGTGCTCTGCCGGGATGAGGGGAAGTGGACGGTTCTTCATATGCTAGAATCCGAGTCAGGAAGAGAGCTTTTTTCAGAATCACTTTACGATTATTGTTCCGATTCAAAAGCCGATTCTATTGCCGTCTTCCGGCTGACCGAATCTGCGGATACTGTCGAGAAGGTGATGGATGCGTGCCAAGCGCTGAAAAGGAATCCGCCTGTTTTCGATGAACGTTTCGATCTGGGTTCCGACAGCGAACTGTATTGCACCGAATTAGTATACAAGGTTTACCGCTCGGCCTCTTCGGGTTTAATTTCCTTACCTTTGACCGAGATTGCCGGTTACCTCTACTGTGCGTGCGACAACCTTTATTTGAACCGTTATGCCAAACAAATCTACCCGCCTCCGTTTTACCACCCGTCCGATTCCGTTCACCCTTCGATGGTACGCTAAGACGGTTCTGTTTTGGGTGGCAGCCCTCTTTTTAGCAGGTTGCGGCAGCGGGGATTCCCCGCGTGAGGTAGCCGAGAATTTCCTGAACAGCTACGGCAAGAAGGAATATAACCGTGCGAAGGCCTACTGTAACGAGGAGGGGGACAGGGTCATGGAAATGATGGACGATCTGGACAAGATGATGCCGGATTCAGCCAATAAAGAAAAGCAATTCGATGTGCTCTCCGAGAAAATCGACGGCAATACGGCTACGGTGGAATACCGTGCTGCCGGCAGCAACGAAGCTCCAGCCGTTCTGACTTTGGTAAAAGAAGAGGGCAAGTGGATGGTGTCCATGAACAAGGAATCCATAAACACGCCGCTGCTTTCCGACCAGCCGGCAACTCCGTCCAAGTGAACGGAACGGTTTGTGATCGTATCACTTCACCTTGACGGTGAGTTGCTTCCGGTCTTCCAGATAAACTTCCAAAAGATCACCTGCCTGTACCGGCCCTACGCCCTTCGGTGTTCCGGTGAAGACGAGGTCTCCTTTCCGAAGGGTGATGAATCGTGAAACATAACTGATGATGGACGCAAAGGGGAAGATCATTTCTTTGATGGTTCCCGACTGCACCGTTTCGCCGTTCTTGTCCAAGTGAAAAGAAAAACTGCCCTTGTCACGGATATCATCCAGCGGTATGAAGGTTCCGACCGGGGCAGAGTGGTCGAAAGCCTTGGCCGGCTCCCACGGTAACCCCTTCGACTTCTGTCGGTCCTGGATGTCCCTGGCGGTGAAATCAAGTCCCACGGTCACCTGGTCGAAATAACGGTGAGCGAATTCAGGTGCGATGTTCTTTCCTTCCTTGCAGATCTTTAGGACCAGCTCGGCCTCATGATGGATTTCCCGTGAAAAGTCAGGGAGATAGAAGTCGCGCCCGGGAGGAAGTAATGCGGTGTCGGGTTTCAGGAAGAAAACAGGTTCTGACGGGACCTCGTTCTTGAGCTCCTCGGCATGGGCGACGTAGTTCCTTCCGATGCAGATGATCTTCATGAGGGGGACCCTTTACTTGCCGGCGTTGAAATCCTTCAGTCGGATCTGCGTGATGACATTCTTGGTGTTGGTCGGGAAGTCCCCTTTCATCATCCAATCGTAGTAGGAAGGTTCGCTACGGAAGACTTCACGCACCGAACGGCCTTTATACTTTCCGAAATTGAAGACTTCCTCACCGTTGTCATTATAGACCACCCGTCCTGCCAGGTCCACGTTCTTGGAGACTGCGGAGAACTGGGCCAGGAAGTCGACATCGTTCTTCAGGGAGTCATAACGCTCCAGCTGGGAAAGCAGGACTTCATAGGTGGCGGTGGTATCCGCCTCGGCGGAATGTGCATTGACCAGGTCCTTGTTGCAGTAGAACTTGTAGGCAGCGGAGAGCGTACGCTGCTCCATCTTATGGAAGATGTTCTGGACGTCCACCAGTTTACGGTCTGTCATATCGAAATCGGTTCCGCATCGGGTGAATTCCTCGATCAGGACAGGTATGTCGAACTTGTTTGAATTGTAACCCGCCAGGTCGCATCCGCCTAAAAAAGCATTCAGGTCCTTGCAAAGGTCCTTGAAAGCCGGTGCATCCTTGACATCGGCGTCACTGATCCCGTGGACCTTTGTGGATTCCGGGGGTATCGGGATCGTTGGATTGATTCGGTGTGCTTTCGATTCGATTTTCCCTCCCGGATAGACCTTGAGCAGTGCGATTTCAATGATACGGTCCGTACCGACATTCACCCCGGTTGTTTCCAGATCCAGGAACACCAAGGGACGCTTAAGTTGAAGTTGAGACATGAGGAGGAAAGTCTTTTAGTGGATGTCAGTACGAGTACTCAGGCGGAGTGCCCGACAATCAGATGGTGCGGTTCACGTCGAACTGCTCCAGGTAGTCGGCCACCCTGCGCAGGAAGCTTCCGCCCAGAGCACCGTCCACGACACGGTGGTCGTAGGACATCGAAAGGAACATCATGTGGCGGATACCGATCGTATCGCCTTCGGGCGTCTCGATTACCGCCGGTTTTTTACGGATGGCGCCGGTGGCAAGGATCGCCACCTGAGGCTGATTGATGATGGGCGTTCCCATCACGTTGCCGAATGTCCCTACATTGGTGAGCGTGAAGGTGCCGTCTTGAATTTCGTCCGGCTTGAGTTTGTTCTGCCGGGCACGGTTGGCAAGATCGTTCACAGTCTTGGTAAGCCCGTAAAGGTTCAGCATATCGGCATTGCGTATGACAGGCACGATCAGATTTCCGCTTGGCAGAGCCGCGGCCATACCGATGTTGATGTTCTTCTTGACAAGGATACGCGTACCATCCACTGACACGTTGATCATCGGGAAATCGCGGATGGATTTACAGACGGCTTCAATGAAGATGGGCGTGAAGGTGATCTTCTCTTTCTCCTTCTTTTCGAAGCTTGCTTTGACTGCGTCACGCCATTTGACAAGGTTCGTCACATCGGCCTCCACGAACGAGGTGACGTGCGGAGAGGTATGCTTGGACATCACCATATGCTCCGAAATCAGCTTGCGCATGCGGTCCATCTCTACGATCTCCACGTTTCCACCGACAGGCAAGGGGACCGACGGAGCAATGGAAGTTGCCGGCGCTGAAGCTGCAGGTGCCGGGGCGGGAGCTGTAGCTGCAGGTTCTGCCACGGTCGGTACGGAGGTTGCCATTGGAGCCGGAGACGGTCCGCCGTTCTTCCGGCGCGACAGGTACTTACCAAGGTCCTGACGTGTCAGGCGATTGTTGGCGCCGGTCCCCGGAATACTCTCCAGTTCAACGAGCGAAATTCCCTCTTCCTTGGCAATGCTCCGCACCAGCGGAGAATAGAAGCGTCCGGAGGAGGAGATACGGGCTACGGGTTCTGTTACCGCAGCAGCGACAGGCGCAGGAGCAGAAGGGACGGAAGCAGCTGCAGGAGCAGGAACGGAAGCAGCGACCCCAGCCGTAACGGGAGATGAGGCTGCAGCAGCGGGAGCGGCACCCGCGGCAGTGATCATGGCGATGACCTCACCGACCTTTACCACTTGGCCCTCTTCGAAAAGGCGCTTGGAAAGGACACCGGCTGCAGGAGACGGAACCTCGGAATCGACTTTGTCGGTGGCAATTTCCAGGACCGGCTCATCGGCTTCGATCTTGTCGCCTTCCTTTTTCAGCCATTTCAGAATGGTCGCTTCTGCTACACTTTCGCCCATTTTGGGCATGATCAGCTGGATCATGGTTACCTAGGATGTGGGTGCACCGCACCCGTTTCGCCAAAATTAAGGATTTTTAGGCCAGAAAGGCTTCTCAGCGACCTAATTTACTGACCCCTTTACGCACAATCGAAAGGTCTTTAAGTACCTGATAATCCTTGGCATAGAGTGCGTTGAGTCGCTGGAGCGTAGCCTCGTCGGGACGCACTCCCCGAACTCCGTCTGAGGGATCCAGAATTCCTTCCGCCAGGTGCGGAAGCGACTCTCGTCCTGCAAGCCCGGCTGAAAATCCTACCAGTGTTTTCCGGCCTGCAAGTACCGCGAACAGGTTAGGCAAGAGGCCGGCGGGATGTTGCTGAAAAAAAAGCAAAACCGGCGACAACAGCAGCAATATCAGGGAAACGGTTACATCGAACAGCCGCTTGTTCCTGCGGTTCGCCGTTCTGCCAATGCTGTTGATATCGATCACATACATCTCTCCCGGGTCGTCAATCGACGAGGAGCCGATGATGAAAAGGCTTTCCGGCGGAGCGATCTTGAATTCCACGTCCCTACCGGAAATCCCGGACATGTAACGGATGATATCCTGCGAGCTGAGATCCTTGGCGCAGAAGATGATTTCGTCCGGTGCGAAGACTTCCACCATTTCAGGAAGTTTATCGGCGCCCCCCAGCAAGAACTGCCTGTATTCCGGAGAATCGTTCTTTTGGGATCCGGTTTCTGCTCCGGCGAACCCAAGGAAATTATGTTGGGTGCCGCTCATCTTGAGAAGCGAAAGCACTCTCGAGCCTTCGTCCTGATTGCCGACGATAAGCAGTTTCTTCTTCGCATCTGTCGAAAGCAGGAAGCGCTTCGGGAACAGGAAGTGCAGCAGAAACCGCAGCAATGTCATTCCCGCGATCGACCAGGCAGCGCCCATGAGAAGCAGCGCACGGGAAAAACGATATTGTTCGGGAAGAAGTGCGTAGACGACCAGTATGAATACTGTTCCGCTGACCACCCCTCTGGTGACCTTGCCGAACCGGATGGGTTGGTCGTATCCTGCATTCAGTCGCACAGCGACCAGCCACGTGAGGACATACGCAGGCAGCACCAGGTAGGTGAAGATACCTGGATAGTACACTTTCACCGCTGTGCTCCAGTATCCTTTAAGTACGATCATGCCTGCATAGAGCAGGATGAAATCCAAAGTCGGGAGCAGCGCCTTCCTGAAAAGCCGTTGCAGTACCGCCATCGTCGCCCGGAGATAGATGGCAATGCGTATGAAGAAGGAGAACAGGGAAGCATTGGAAGGAGAGAAGTGCTTCTTGGCGAAGATGATCATCGCGTTATAGAAGACGAAAACGTAATTCACGGAGCTCTTCTTCGTACTTTCTCCTTTATAGTGGATGATCTTGGTCTCCGGGAAGTAGTAATTCCTGTAACCGCTTTGCTGGATGCGGTAGGAAAGGTCGATGTCCTCACCGTACATGAAGAAGGCCTCGTCCAGAAGTCCGGTCTTATCGAGTGCAGCCCTTCTCATCAGCATGAACGCACCGGCAAGCACATCCACCTCGTGGATTTCGTCCGGGGATAGATAGCCGAGATGATACCGTCCGAATGTCCTCGAGCGGGGGAACAGCAGCGAGAGACCGAAGATCTTGTAGAAGGCCACGGAGGGCGTCGGAAGGCCCCGTTTCGATTCCGGCAGAAAGCGTCCGCTTCCGTCGATCATCTTGACACCTAATCCTCCGGCCTCCGGATTCCTGTCCATGAAACCGACAGCCTTCAGGAAAGTATCTTCCTCGACCACGGTGTCTGGGTTGAGCAGCAGGACATATTCCCCCGTGGAGGCGAGAATGGCTTGGTTGTTTGCTTTGGAGAATCCTTTGTTGTCTTTGTTCGCGATGAGGCGGACACCCGGAAACTTCTGCTGTACCATCTCCACGGAACCGTCCACGGAGTTGTTGTCAACCACGAAAATCTCGGCCTCCATGCCGTTGACAGCCTTCTCCACGGAGCGAAGACACTGCTCCAGGAAATATTTCACGTTGTAGTTGACGATGACGACGGAAAGCTTCACGCGGCCGGAGTTATCGGATCATGGATTGTTCGTAAGGAACCCGCTGAAGGATGGAGCGTCCCAAGGTCACTTCATCCGTGTATTCGAGCTCGTCGCCTACGGACACGCCCCGGGCTATGGTCGTGCAACGAAGACCTTCGAGACCGAGTTGCTGGAATCGCTTGTACAGGTAGAAGGTCGTTGTATCTCCCTCCATGGTGGCACTTAACGCAAGTATCACCTCTTTGACTTCCCCTCCGCGCAGGCGGTCTGCCAGCGGTTCCACAGAAAGTTGCGCCGGACCGATACCGTCCATCGGGGAGATGATACCGCCCAGCACATGATACAGACCGCGGTATTGCTGGGTGTTTTCAATGGCGATCACGTCCCGGATGTCTTCTACCACGCAGATCGATGACGTATCCCTGCGCGGATCCGCGCATATCGGACAGACTTCGGATTCCGAAATGTTCCGGCAGCGGGAACAGTACTTTATCTCCTTACGCAAACGGATCAATGCTTCTCCGAGGCGCAGCGAGTCGGAAGCATCGGCACGTAGCAGATGCAGGACCAGCCGCAAAGCGGAACGCTTGCCGATGCCGGGTAGCCGGGAGAACTCGGCGACAGCGTCTTCCAGAAGGCGGGAAGGAAGGGAGCTCACGGTCGTGTTGATAAAAGAGACGGAAGGAGGGCGATGCCCGGTCACGAAAATACTTACTTCGTGTTGTATTCACAACCGCAAATGACCCCGCCCCTCATTCTTTCCTGTGTAATAGCCTATTCGGCGCTGCTCTTCTTCGTAGTCTGGCTGACCAGCCGTAAAGCCGACAACGACACGTATTTCATCGGTAATCGCTCCTCACGCTGGTACCTCGTGGCCTACGGCATGATCGGTGCATCGCTTTCCGGTGTCACCTTCATGTCTGTTCCCGGGTGGGTGGGGACCACCCAGTTTTCCTACATGATGGTGGTGTTCGGTTACTTGGCAGGTTATACGGTCATCGCAACAGTTCTGCTTCCGTTGTACTACCGGATGAACCTGACCTCCATCTATTCGTATCTGGAGTCGAGACTGGGGCCGGCCAGCTACCGCACCGGCGCTTTTTACTTCCTGCTGTCAAGGACCATCGGAGCCTCCTTCCGGCTTTACATCGTCATCAATGTGCTGCAGTCCTTCGTGTTCGATGCGTGGGGCGTACCCTTCTGGCTGACTACTGCCGCTTTCATCGTGCTGATACTCCTTTACACCTACGAAGGAGGTGTCAAAACCATTGTCTGGACGGATACATTGCAGACGACTTTCATGCTGGCGTCGCTGATAATGACCATCTGGCTGGTCGCTGACCGACTTGGGATAAGTTTCGACGGTATCATGGACCAGGTCTTCAGCGGACCCTATTCAAGGATGGTGGTAACGGACTGGACGGCCAAAAACTTCTTCCTCAAACACTTTTTCGGCGGAATGTTCATCGCGATAGCCATGACAGGACTTGACCAGGAGATGATGCAGAAGAATATCAGTGTCAAGACACTGCGCGGTGCGCAAACGAACATGATGACCTTCAGTGTCGTATTGGTAATCATTAACCTGCTCTTCCTGAGCCTGGGCGTTTTGTTATACAGCTATGCCGCAGGCACCGGATTGACGGTCCCATCCCATACGGATGACCTCTTCCCGGTCGTCGCTCTGGGGCATCTGGGTACCGTCTCGGCGCTCTTTTTCATCATCGGACTTATTTCGGCTGCTTATCCCAGTGCCGACGGCGCTCTCACCGCACTCACGGCCAGTTTCTGCATCGACTTCGTAGGACTCAATAAACGGGGGTGGGAAGAACCTGTCAAAAAACGTGTCAGACATGCGGTTCACATCGGCTTTGCCATGCTGCTGCTGGCGGTCATTGTCATTTTCCGGATGATTAACGACGAAGCTGTCATCGGAAAACTTTTCACCGTCGCCGGCTATACGTACGGTCCGCTGTTAGGCCTGTTCGCATTCGGCATCCTGACACGGCGCTCCGTGCCGGATCGCTGGGTGCCTTTCTTGTGCCTGCTGCCACCTGTGATTTGTTATATGCTTAACGAAAATTCTGTGGAATGGCTCAACGGATATCGGTTCGGGTTCGAGCTTTTGATCCTAAACGGCCTTATTACCTTTTTGGGACTTTTTATTGTGTCGTTTTCGAGACCTAAAGTCCCTGCTTCGTGAAGCAGCAGGACTTTTTTTAGCCGTTTGATTAAAAAAAGCTACTTTCGGGTACTGATCTTATGCTCAATCTTCAGCAATGAAAAGTCTACTGGCCTGTTTTATCATCGCAATTTCATTTTTTACTCCGGAATCCCGCGCTACCACCATAGATTCGGCCGGGGTTGAAACCGTAAATGGCAAACAAGTCATCCGTCACAAAGTCAGTGCCGGTGACACATGGTACTCCATTGCCCGTAAATACGGTATCCCGTATGCAGAATTGCGCCTGGCCAATAAAGGGTCTGCTGAATCCCTTAGCATAGGACAAATGGTCAATGTTCCATCCAAGGCCAAGCCGACGGATCCGAGCAACCTGAAGAACTATATGGATCAGTCTAAGCCGGCTGCCGCCAAACCGGCACCGGTTCCTGCAAAACCTGCGCCCGTTGCGGAGCCTGTAAAAACAGGTTCCGGGGAGACCAAGCACAAAGTCGCTCCGGGAGAGACGGTATACAGGATCTCTAAAATGTATAATGTGAAGCCGGCTGATCTTTGCACCTGGAACAATATCAAGAACAATGCTCTTGAACCCGGTCAGATCCTGGTCATCAAAGGTACATCGGTAGCTGTTCCTTCAACCGCTCCTGCTGCCAATCCTACACCTGCGTCGCCTGTCGCTCCTGCGGTGGCTCCTGCAAAGGAACAACCCAAAGTGGAAGTGACCGAAGCCGAGCCGGTAACTGCCAAGCCGGTGCCGTCGGATTTCAGCTTTGCAAAGAACCGTAAAGAGGTACAGGAATCCGGAGACGCAGACCGTATTTACGACGAGCCTGTGAATCCCAATAAATATTACGCGCTTCACGCTACGGCTCCGATCGGCACCATCATCATGGTCAGGAACCTTTCGAACGACCGTTCGGTGTTCGTTAAAATAGTCGGCCGACTGGAAGAAACGGAATCGAACCGGGGCTTGGTCATCAAACTCTCCCGTTCAAGCGCCGACCAGATAAAAGCCCCCAACAAGCGCTTCAAGGTGGAATTGCTGTACGGCATGGGCGTACCTAAAGTGCGTTGAAGCACTTTTTTTCAACCGCCGTCCATTTCTTGAAAGAGCCCCTTCTACGGAGGGGCTCTTTTTTTCATATGCAGTATCATTCATTTCGATGGTTATCCGCGTATGAAGTATTAACAGCCGGATATCCCTAGGATTCCGCCGAGAGGACAATCACGATGGGTGTCGCACGGCATTCGGCTGTATCATTGGATCGGAAAGGACGCGATTGTCTAACCTAAAAAAACAACAGCCATGAAAACATCTGAAAACCTCCGCCGATTTAAGTATGCATGCACCGTTACTGCGTTAATGTTCACGATGACCGGGTGCTCGAAAGAAGAAGCTGTGATGCCCGGACAGGAATCAGCCGCTGCAGCTCTGACCGAAACTGCGGAAGATGACAGGGCGCGCTTGCGTCCTGAAGGAAATGTCATGGATCCGGTCGAGGGAATTACCTTGGAATCCTTGAACGGCGCCGGTAAAGACAAGGTCTTTGTCGACGAGGACTTGTCCTCCGCGACCATCGGCCATACCGGTATCATTTCTTTCAGCAAGGAGTTCACCCAGTTCGGAGTCGGAGTCCGGGCCTTCAGTGATCAGCTCGAGCCCGGATCCTTGACCGCACTGCACGCCACAGCACCCATAGGATCCATGATACTCGTCAAGAACCTGGAAACAGACCGTGAAATACAGGTTAAAGTGACAGGCCGAATCGACCAGAAAGACGGAGGACTCGGTATCATCGTGTCCTTGTCCAAGGCTGCTGCTGATGCGCTCAAAGTGCAGTTCACGATGTTCAAATCGGAGGTCCGCTACAAGGCACCGGCATCGGACCGCCTCGACTGACTCAGCCCGCTGAGAACTTGTTCTTCACCACATCGAGGAACACCGCATGAAGGCCCGCGTTGGCAGCGACGATCTCCCTGCCGAACGTGTGGCCTTCTCCGCCTTTGAAATCCGTGACGATTCCTCCTGCCTCCCGTACTAATACCACTCCGGCTGCTACGTCCCACGGCTGGAGGCCGTATTCGTAAAAGACCTCGAAACGTCCGGCCGCAACGTATGCAAGGTCGGCAGCTGCACTGCCGAGTCTTCTCAATCCGCGGGTATGCTTCATGCAATGATCGAAGACCTCCATATAAGGAGCCATCCGGCCGTAATCGTGATAGGGGAATCCGGTCGCGATCAGGGAATCGGCCATGTTGGAGCAGTCAGATACCCGTATCGGAGTTCCGTTGAGCCGGGCACCGCCGTTCTTCCAGGCAGAAAAGCATTCGTCGAGGTTGAGTTCGTGGATGACCCCCAGTACAGGTTCCTCTCCGTCATACAAGGCGATGCTGATGCAGTAAACAGGTACCCCATGGATGAAATTCGTCGTACCGTCCAAAGGGTCGATGATCCAGCGGTATCGGTCTCCATGTCGGTTGGATGTGCCTTCTTCGGCGATGAATCCCGCTTCCGGCAGCAGGTGGGTCAGTCGCTCCACGATCCTTCGCTCGGATTCCATGTCGACATAAGAGACAAGGTCATTATGTCCCTTGCGTTCTACCGCGGACGCGGAGAACCGCATACGCTCCTCGCGGATGAATCCGCCCACATCGGCGGTGAGCCGCGCAACTTCGCTGCAAAGGGCGGAAAGATTCATGCGCGATGGACGGAGGTTCGGAAACGGAACCAACCGGCCACTCCCAGGATAATGAGCAGGGAGGAAATCAGTTGAGCCTGGGTGAAGCCGAACCCGTTGAAATGGTACTTTGAATTGACACGGATGAGTTCGATAAGGAAACGCTCGATGCCGTTGAAAAGCAGGTAGAGGGAGAACATCCTTCCGGGAGACAGGATGTGCCGCCGGAGCGACCATAACACAAAGAAGAGCAGGATGCAGGCCAAGGCCTCATAAAAAGGAGTGGGAAAAACGCCGACCGCTAATTCGTAACAGTATTTCCCTTCACATCCGGGGATAGGGATACCTTCTCCGACGACGTTGTGCGGGTATTTGAAACTCCAGCACCAGTCCGGGAGAAACCCCATCCAATCGGGTTTGACCATCGTATTCTCGATTCCCCAGTCGCCGTCACCGGAGAGCTGACAACCCAGACGACCGGTACCATAGGCCAGCATCAGCCCCGGAGCAGCGGCGTCACACAGCTGAAGGAGGGGAATGGCGTGCTTTCTGGCATACCATAAGACGGTGACGGAACCGACAATGAGTCCTCCGTACATCGTCAGACCTGAACCGCTGAAGAACATACCGATCGGATCCCTCACGAAGTCCTCCCAATACTCCAGCATATGGAAAATCTTGGCGCCGATCAGTCCGCCAAGTGCCGCCATCATGGTGAAGTCTCCGACACGGTCGGACGGAAAAACCGTCACGGTTTCGTGGACGGGTTTTGGAAGGCGCTGTTTCTCGCCTTCACGAAACCGCCACCATCCCGAAAAGGCTCCGGCTATCAACCCGGAGGCCCAATGTCCCTGAAGTGAGAGCAAGGCTGACTGCGGATCGGCAAAGAAGGCATCGGACCTGAAAAAAGCATAGCCGATCTTAAAGCCGAGTATGAAACCGAAGAATGCGTTCCATGCGATCTCCGAACGGGAAGCGGGCAGTCCCTTCACTTGGTTCTCGGCGACTCCTTGCAACAATCCTGCTTTTTCCCTTCGTTGCAATTCAAGTCGAAGCGTCCATGCGGCAAAAAGGAAGGAAATGGCTACCAACGTGCCGAAGGTAGGAGGGAAGTGGGCCGAGAAACCCGTTCCTAGAAGGTCGTTCAACAAATCTGATATTCCGGGATACATGTTCGGGCTTTCAGTCGTTTCTTTCGTTAACAGTCAGTTCAACCGGTTCTCCGATGAAAATCCCATCTTCGGAAATTTCTCCGAGCCGGACTTCCACAAGACGGTTGACCATGGATGCATCCCCCGGCAGGACTACCCGGAGGTAATTGTCGGTATGGCCGCTCACCGCGCCGTTTTCCGTAACGGATTCAACCAGCACAGTCCTGTAATCACCTGAGTGCGCTTCATAAAAGGCACGCTGTTTCTTGGCAGAAAGTATCCTCAAACGCTTGTTGCGCTGTTTGCGCACCTGCATCGGAACGGCACCCGCCATGCCGGGAGCATCGGTTCCGGCTCGCTCTGAGTAGGTGAACACATGCAGATAGGAGACATCGATCTCCTGCAGGAATCGATAGGTCTCCAGGAAGTCCTCCTCGGTTTCGGAAGGGAATCCGGTAATGACATCCGCGCCGATACACGCGTGGGGAAGAACGGACTTGATACGTGTTACCCTTTCAGTATAAAGACTGCGCGGATAGCGTCGACGCATCAGTCGCAGGATGCGGTCGGAACCGGATTGCAGCGGTATATGGAAATGCGGGACGAAACGATTTGAACTGGCGACAAAATCGATGATTTCGTCTGAAAGGAGGTTGGGTTCTATGGAGGAGATGCGGAAACGGTCGATTCCCTCCACATGGTCGAGGGCCTTGACGAGGTCCGTAAAGGATTCCTTCCGTTTTCCGGAAGAAGAAGCTCCGGGATGCAGCCCGAAATCTCCGATGTTCACACCGGTCAGTACGATTTCCCTTACACCACGGGATGCGATCTCTTCCGCCTGCTTTACTACGCCCTCTACAGTATCGCTGCGGCTTGCCCCACGGGCGCCGGGAATGGTGCAATAGGAGCAGGTGTAATCACAACCGTCCTGGACTTTGAGGAAGGCACGCGTCCGGTCCCCGAGAGAGTAGGAGGACCGGTAGTCCGTGACCGCGGCGATCTCGCACGAATGGACCGATGCGGATTCCTTCTTGGAGAGATCGCCCAGGAAAGACAATAGATTGAATTTCTCGTTCGCGCCGAGCACTACATCGACTCCCTCGATGCCCGCAATCTGATCAGGTTGCAGCTGCGCGTAGCATCCTACGACAGCAATAAAGGCATCGGGGTTGATGGACAGCGCCTTTCGTACCAGCTGCCGGCACTCCTTGTCGGCATTTTCAGTGACGGAACAGGTATTAATGACATAGACGTCCGGCGTGGAATCGAAGTCCACCTTGCGGAACCCCCGTTCTTTGAATTGCCGGGAAATAGTGGAAGTCTCGGCAAAATTGAGTTTGCAACCCAGCGTGTGGAAAGCGACAGTTGGCAGGTTGGACATCGGCACGCGAAGATAGTGATTGTATGGCGGTCGGCCTCCCACGGTATTTAACATAATATTTCGCAAACAGGAAAGGTTGAAAAGAATCCACGGCAAGGAAGAGGTAAGAAATGCATACCGATAACTTTGGCATCGTTATGCAATTCCGTTACTACCCGCAAACATGGTGCATCTTTTGGCTGATCTTCCTGATCAGCTGTCGGCAACAGCCTCCCGCGGATAGTCATCGGGTTTTTCGTTACAACGATGCTTCCGGAGTTTTCACACTTGACCCGGCCTTTGCCAAGGATCAGTCCCACATCTGGGTTTGCCGGCAGCTGTATGACGGCCTCGTAGAACTAGATTCGGCACTTCGGGTGAAACCGTCTATCGCGTATTCATGGGCGCTTTTGGAAGATGGAAGAACGTATGAATTTAATTTGCGTAAAGATGTATATTTCATTGATATTGATAATTATAAGATAGATATACAAAGTGATTCTTCATCTACTCGGGTCTTAAGAAAGCTCGTAGCTGATGATGTGGTTTACTCGCTCAACCGGCTGACAGATCCGGCCGTGGCCTCACCGGGCGGATGGGTGATGAACATGGTGGAAAAGGACTCCTCGGGTCGACTGACAGGAATCACTGCGTTGAACGATTCAGTAGTACGCATACGTCTGACCGGCAGCTTTCCGCCTTTCCTTTCCCTGCTGGCCATGCCGTATTGTTCGGTAGTGCCACGTGAAGTCGTGGAGCGCTATGGTAAGGACTTCAGGGAACACCCCTGCGGAACCGGCCCGTTCATGTTGGCATGTTGGAAGGAAGGAGTTAAGCTCGTCATGCACCGTAATCCGCACTACTTCCAACGCGGTGCTGACGGCGCCCGGCTGCCCAGACTTGATGCTGTTGAGGTGGGATTCATCAGCGACAAGCAAAGCGCTTTCATCGAATTCCTCAAAGGCAATCTCGATTTCATATCCGGTCTGGATGCATCCTATAAGGACGAGCTGCTGACACCCTCCGGTGACCTGCAGCCGCGTCATCGCGGTCGTTTCCGGCTCGAAGCACTTCCGTATCTGAATACGGAATACCTCGGCATACTGCTTGATACTTCCCTTGAGGCCGTCCGCAAGTCGCCGTTAAGCGACGTCCGTATACGCAAGGCCCTTAACCTTTCATTCGACCGTGCAGGAATGATCAGATACCTGCGAAACAGCCGGGCAACCCCGGGTATCTACGGTTTCGTGCCACCCGGGCTGCCTTCCTTCATTCCGGATTCATCGATTGGATATGCCTTCGATCCCGAAGCTGCGCGAAGATTGCTCCGCCAAGCCGGTCATCCCGACGGCCTTGGTCTTGATGAAATAGTCTTGGGCACCACCTCGGCCTATCTGGACCTTTGTGAATACATCAAAAGCCAGTGGGAAGAGGTAGGATTCAAGGTACGCATCGACGTGAACCAGGCCGCCGTACACCGTAAACTCGTGGCCGAACAGAAATTGAACTTCTTCCGCGGCTCATGGATTGCGGATTATCCGGATGCCGAGAATTATCTGTCTCTGTTCCTGACGGAAAACGCCGCTCCCTCCGGGCCCAATTATACCCGTTTTTCGGACCCGGCTTTTGACCGGTCATACCGCGATGCAGCGGCCACTACCGATGATTCGCTTCGGTTTGCCAAATACAGGGAAATGGACCGTATGGTCATGCAGGCATCTCCCGTGATCGTCCTCTATTACGACCAGGTGATACGTTTGACAGGAACGGATGTGCACGGACTTTCCCCCAACGCCATGAACCTGTTGGTACTGAAAGAGGTCTGGAAATCGGAAAGGACCAAGGTCAGATGATCTGAAACCGGCTGCGGTTGATCACCGCTATCGGTTTACCTGAAAGTGATTTACCGATAAAAGGATTGTTTACCGACCTGGAACGAAGGTCTTCGGCAACTACATTCCATTGCTTTTCGGGATCGTAGACCGTAAGATTGGCGAGCGCCCCTTCTTCGATCACCGGGACCTCCAGTCCTAATAGCTTACGGGGGTTCACAGCAAGCACTTCCACGATTCGCTCATCACTGACGCTGCCCTTTAAAGCAGTGTTGAGTACGGCAAATCCTGTCTCCAGACCGCTCATTCCGAACTCCGCCAATTCGAACTCCTTCATCTTTCCCTCTGTATCGTGCGGCCGGTGGTCGGTAGTAACGGCGTCGAGGGTGCCGTCAATCAAACCCTCTATAAGCGCCTGTCGGTCAGCTTCACCCCGCAGCGGCGGCTTGACCTTGTAGAAGCTGTCAAATCCTTCCAATGCCTCGTCGTTCAGGAAAAGATGAGCCACGGAGACATCGGCAGTGACGTCCAGTCCTTTCTTTTTCGCGTTGCGGATCAGGTCGACCCCCTCCGCCGTGCTCACGGTGGAGAAATGAAGTCTTCCTCCGGTGTATTCCAATACCTGCAGGTCACGGCCGATCATCAGGCTTTCCGCAAGGGCGGGAATACCCTTCATGCCCAGCCGTGTGCTGACGGGCCCCTCATTCATCTGGCCTTTCCCTGCAATGTCTTTGTCTTCAGCGAAGACCATTACACGTCCTCCGAAATCCTTGCAATAGCGCAGCGCACGCAAAAGCACACCGGCATTACGGATCGGATGCTGGTCGTCCGTGAACGCCTTCGCGCCTGACAACTGCATATCGTAGAGTTCAGCGAGGTCCTTGCCTTCACGCCCAACAGTGAGGCATCCGGCGGGAACCACTTCTACCAGTCCGTCTTCTGTGCGTCGGCGGATGAACTCCACGTCTGCTTTGGTCTGGATCGGCGGAGATGTGGAGGGCATGTACAACACGCCGGTAAAACCTCCTCCGGCTGCCGCTTCAGCGCCGGAACGCAGGTCTTCGCGCTGTTCGAAACCGGGTTCACCGAAGTTCACATGCAGATCGAACCATCCGGGTGAGACACAGGAACCCGCGCAATCTATCACCGTAGCCCCTTTCGGTATACTTTTCCCCGGAGCAGCGACCGATGCGATCTTTCCGTCAGCGATATGGATGTCCTTGGTCTGGCCATGGTGGGCGGATCCGGGAGACAGGATTCGAACGGAGCGAAGATGCAGGTTCATGAGGAAACAGCGTTTTTCTTGAAGTAGCGTATCAACAGGACTTCGATTGCGAGGAAGAGCAGCACGAGGATGATGCAGTATTTCCACAACGATACACCTTCGCGGAGGCGCGAAAGAGAGTGTGCGACAGACGGATCTTCGGTATCCAGCAGGGCAGGAGGCGCCGCAGCTGTAGCAGTGAAGACCTTTTCGATATCCGAAGGGTCCATGGTACGCAGATCTGATTCCTTACGGTCGTAATTGAAGGAAACGACATTGACCGTATTTGCTCCGGCGGTTACTTGGTAATTTCCAGCGGTCTTCACCTGGTCGCGCACCGACAACAGGCTTCCGCCGGCATTCCGTCTGGTATCTGTGATCGCATCAAAACCGGTCGATGGATTGGATAAGTGAAAGACCTGGTCGCCTGAAAGTGCTGTATCCCCGGGAGTGAACTCCGAATAGACCCCTGTCGTCTTGCCCGGACCAATTTCGGAAGCACCGAGCAGAACAGCTTTGAGGAATAACGGAACGAAAAGGGCATGCTGCTGAAGTCCGGTCCATACGGGATCCAGCGGTGAAGACAACAGGAAACATCCTCCCTTGCCGATAGGGGTGTAAGTGAGGAACGGTGAACCGTCTTCAAGCCGGAGCAATGGCTGAGTGCCGGACTTGGCGGTAAAGGTTTGCGTAAACGTCTTCAGCACCACCGGCAGGTCCATGTTATCAGGGACGGACTTGCCTTGCTCGAAAATACCGGTGAGCAGCGGATGCGATGTTTCCAGCTTTCCGATTTTCTGATTCGCTGCAACGGGACCGGACAGTTGCGGAAGTCCTGCGGTCGCAGCGAAACCCCTGAAACCCTCGCCCGAGGAACCCTCCGAAGGGAGTACCATGACGTTGCCGCCGTTCTGCATGTAACGCAGTACCTCCTGTTGTAACCCGGAAGCATATAGTTCAAGTCGGTCAAGAACGACAAGCTGTGAAAGCGATAAGGCGTTGTAATCCACCTGCGATTCGCCGAATTCCCGGTAGGAGAAATAGGCGTCATTCCCATAAAGGGCCTGCAAATACGTATTCGGACTTCCGCCATGAATGCAGGTCACGCGAACATCCGGCCTGACATGGAAGGAGAAATAAAAGGTGTCGTCGAAGGTTACCGGATAATCGGTCAGGGAGACAATGGCTTGCTGAAAGCCGCTGGCGCTGACCGTAAAGGGAAGAAGGGTCTCCACCGATCCGCCGGCAGGCAGACTGACCGTGGCCAAAGCCTTCTGTCCGCCGTTCACCGACAATTTCACGGGAACGTCTTCGACATCCTCGTTGCCGCTGTTCTTTATCCGGACGGTCAGCTCTTGGGTGCTGCCTGGCTGTACAAACGGGTTCTTCAGATAACACGTATCGATGTAAATATTATTCTGCTCCTGGGCGGCGAAAGGCAGGACGTAAAAAGCGATGGTGCTGTCGGTGAGCGACAGGGGAGCGTCAAGCAGGGTGGACTGGAAATCGGAGAGGAGGAAAGAAGACCGCTGCTCTCCGTCACTGCCCGGCGAAGCACCGAATGCATCCTCCTGACGGCGGATGATTTCGTCCAGTGTACGGACCGCGGAAGTCGGACGTACTTCGTCCAGCAATTGAAGGAATTCTTCCCTGTTGACGAAGCGCTGGTGCCTGCCCTCGAAGTCGTTGGTGAGCAATTGGAAACGATCGGAAGGCTGGTAGGAGAGGGCTACCTCCCTGGCCCTTTCACGGGCCACATCCAACAGCGGACCGTACTTTCCGCTCGCATTCATACTGAAAGAATTGTCGATCCAGAAACTTACAGCGTTTCTGGACGCCCTGCTCGTTCCCTTCTCCGACGGGATATAGGGCTGCGCGAACGCGAACACCAGGAAGGCGAAAGCCGCCAGACGGCTGATAAGGACCAACAGATGTTTCAGCTGTGAGCGTTGCCGGGTGTCCTGTTTTATTTCCTGTAGGAAACGTACGTTGGTGAAGAGGACCCGCTTGAAACGGCGAAAATTGAAAAGATGGACGATGACGGGAATACTGAGGACGAAAAGCGCAAAAAGGAATTGCGGATACTGGAATTTCATCAGCGTCAAAGGTAATGAGGAAAGTCCACGGTTCAAAGTTCAATGTGTCGCACAGTTTGCACTACAATACGTCCCGAAAAGAGGATTTTCATGATACGCCTCTTCTGATATTGTCATCTGAAATGCCTACTTTCATGTCCTTGGTCGCAGATGTCGATCCTTCCCATGCGTTTCAGTGATCTTCAGCTCAAACGGTTCGGTGCGCGTACGCTTCTGCTGTACGTTGGCCTTTCATCGTTCTCCGTTTTTTTTGCCCGTGCGCAATCACCCTTAACACCTTATCGTGAAGAAGGCGACCATCCCTCTTCCGCTTTTTTTGCCCGTAACAGGCAGGCTTTGCTGGAGCAGATGCCGGATTCTTCCGTTTGCGTCCTCTTTTCTGCACCGGTGAGGAATCGATCCAACGATGTCGACTATGTATACCATCAGGATCCCGATTTTCTTTACCTCACCGGCTTTGACGAAAAGGATGCACTTCTTTTTCTTTTCAAACCCTCTCTGACGGGTACAAATGGTGTCGTAACAAGTGAACGTCTGGTGATACATCCGCGGGATGCCGATGCAGAGCGATGGACAGGACGCATGGCTACACCGGAGGCTGCACGGGAGATATCCGGCGTCAGGGATGTGTCACTCTCCTCCGATACCGGGCTCTTTCAGGAAGTATTCAGCGGTCGTTACAGGATACTCACGAAGAAGCTTCCTCAGGGAGCTGTGAATGAACGCATGGACGAATTCGACCTGTTCGACCTTTTGAAGCAGTTCAAGGAACAAACGGCTGCTGCCGGGGTCAAGACAGATGACTTCCGGCTCGGCAAGATGCTGGCTCGACTACGGGAGATCAAGTCGGATGAGGAATTGGTACTGATGCAGAAGGCCATCGACATCAGCGTGGATGCGCACATGGAGATGATGGCGGCCGTGCGGCCGGGAATGTTTGAGTACGAGGTGGAGGCAAAGGGGGAATACGTTTTCCATCGTTCCGGTGCCGAAGATGTAGGCTATCCCAGCATTTGCGGCAGTGCCGGTAATTCCGTCATCCTTCACTATGACAGGAACAGGCGGAAACTGAACGACGGAGACCTTATACTGCTTGACATGGGTGCGGAGTACCACGGTTACACTGCTGACATCACGCGCACGCTTCCCGTTTCAGGCAAATTCTCGCCGGAACAGCTGCAACTTTACTCGTTGGTGCTGGAAGCGCAGGAAGCCGGTATCGCCGAGTGCAGAGCCGGCAAGGAATTCCGTGATCCGCACCGCGCAGCTCTGAAAACCATTGAAAAGGGGCTGATTAAATTAGGAATCATCGAGGAGGAGCAGCAGGCCCGGGAATATTTTCCCCACGGAACGTCCCATTACCTGGGATTGGACGTGCACGATGCAGGCTCGTTCGGGCCGCTGCAGGACCGGCAGGTCATCACCGTAGAGCCGGGTATCTACATTCCTTCAGGAAGCCCTTGCGACCCCAAGTGGTGGGGTATCGGAATCAGGATAGAGGATGATGTGCTGATCACCCCGAATGAACCGGTTGTCCTTTCCGGCCGCCTCCCGAAAGACCCTTTTTTGATCGAAAAATTGATAAAACAGGGTAAATAGCCTGATTTTTCAAAAATTGCCATACTAGCGCTGTTTTTTGGGTTTTTCGGGAATATTTAAGTACATTTGCAACCCCGAAACCCGATTGGCCGGTTTCGTAAATACCTTATCAAAATGGCAAAGAAAGGCAATCGCATCCAGGTCATCCTCGAATGCACCGAGCACAAGACCAGCGGTCAACCCGGCACCTCTCGTTACATCACGACGAAGAACAAGAAGAACACTCCGGACCGTCTGGAAATGAAGAAATACAACCCCATCCTCAAGAAGATGACGGTTCACAAGGAAATCAAGTAATCCAACCACGTAAAGAGTTAGGCCATGGCTAAGAAAGTAGTTGCTACCCTGAAGTCCGGAAAAGGAAAGGAATTCTCCAAAGTCATCAAGATGGTGAAGAATCCGGCCACCGGCGGATACCAGTTCAAAGAGGAAGTCGTACACAACGACCACGTCAAGGACTTTTTGAAAGAGAAATGATTCACCCGGTTCACGGGTTTGAAAAGCTTCTTTCTTCGGAAGGAAGCTTTTTTATTATAAGCTGAAAATGGGACTGTTCGATTTCTTTTCAAAGGAGAAGAAGGAAAGCCTGGACAAAGGTCTGGAGAAGACCAAGACCGGGATCCTCTCCCGGATCACCAAAGCCGTAGTCGGTAAGTCCACCGTGGATGCCGATGTGCTCGACGAGCTCGAGGAGATATTGGTCTCCTCCGATGTCGGTGTGAACACCACCCTCAAGATCATCCGCAGGTTGGAGGAAAGAGTGTCCAAGGACAAATACCTGGGCGCATCGGAGTTGAACCGGCTGCTAAAGGAGGAAGTCGCAGGACTTCTGGCCGAGAACAATACACTGGCGACTACCGATTTCAGTCTTCCTTCCGGAATTAAACCTCCCTATGTCATCATGGTCGTGGGTGTCAACGGTGTCGGTAAGACGACTACGATCGGCAAACTCGCCTGGCAGTTCAGGCAGCACGGTAAGAAAGTCATCCTGGGCGCAGCCGATACCTTCCGTGCCGCTGCCATCGACCAGCTGGACGTATGGTCCAAGAGGGCCGATGTTCCTCTCATCCGCCAGGAAATGGGGTCGGATCCTGCATCCGTCGCCTTCGATACGGTGCAATCCGCCGTTGCACAAGGCCTCGATGTGGCCATCATCGATACGGCAGGGCGACTGCACAACAAGGTCAACCTGATGAACGAGCTCTCCAAGATCAAACGGGTGATGCAGAAGGTCGTGCCGGATGCTCCTCACGAAATCCTGCTGGTCCTGGATGCTTCCACCGGACAGAATGCCGTCGAGCAGGCCCGGCAGTTCACCAAGGCGACGGAGGTGAATGCACTGGCACTTACTAAGCTCGACGGGACAGCCAAAGGCGGAGTCGTGATCGGTATCTCCGACGAGTTCAGGATTCCCGTCAAATATATCGGTGTAGGCGAGAAGATGGAGGACCTCCAGCCTTTCAACAAGGAACTCTTTGTCGAATCCCTGTTCGGGGGCAACTGATTCCGCCATGAGGACCAAGACACTGAAAAAGAACAAGGTGAACGTCATCACCCTCGGCTGTTCGAAGAATATCTATGATTCCGAGGTACTGATGGGACAGCTTCGTGCCAACCGCTTCGAGGTCGCCCACGAATCCACCGACGACGATGCGGCCATCGTCATCATCAATACCTGCGGCTTCATCGACAACGCCAAGCAGGAAAGTATCGATACCATCCTCGGCTTCGCTGAAGCGAAGAACGAAGGACGTATCGACAAGTTGTACGTCACCGGTTGCCTCAGCGAGCGGTACAAGCCCGAACTCCGCAAGGAGATCCCCAACGTGGACGAGTTCTTCGGTACACGGGACCTTCCCAAACTGCTCAAGACACTCGGCGCCGACTACAAGCACGAACTCATCGGAGAGCGGCTTTTGACGACTCCGCAGCACTTTGCCTATCTCAAGATCGCCGAAGGGTGCGACCGGCCTTGTTCCTTCTGTGCCATTCCGCTCATGCGCGGGAAGCATGCATCCGTTCCGGCCGATCTGCTGGTGGAACAGACCAAGGGACTTGCCGCGAAAGGCGTCAAGGAACTCATCCTGATCGCCCAGGACCTCACATACTACGGGCTGGACCTGAACGGCAAACGTGAATTGCCCGAACTTCTTCGCAGGTTGTCGGATGTTAACGGTATCGAATGGATCCGGCTGCATTATGCCTATCCTTCAGGATTTCCGATGGAAGTGTTCGACGTCATGAATGAACGTTCCAATGTCTGCAACTATCTCGACATGCCGTTGCAGCATGTCACCGACAATATGCTAAAGAGCATGCGCCGGGGGACCACCAAACAGAAAACCATCGACCTGGTGAACAGCATCCGCGACAAGGTGCCCGGCATCACGCTGCGCACCACGCTGATTGCAGGATACCCCGGAGAAACCGAACAGGATTTCGAAGAGCTGCAGGAGTGGGTGAGGAACACACGTTTCGATCGTCTGGGCATTTTCACCTATTCGCACGAGGAGAATACACATGCCCATACGCTCGAAGATGATGTTCCGGATGAGGTGAAGAGGGAGCGGGCAGAGGCGGTCATGGCCCTCCAGCAGCAGATCTCCTCTGAAATCAATCAGACAAAGGTGGGCAACACCTACAAGGTATTGTTTGACCGAAAAGAAGGGGATTATTTCATAGGTCGCACCGAAGCCGACTCTCCCGAAGTGGATAACGAAGTCCTGGTCGAAGCCGGCAATACATATGTGCGTATCGGAGATTTCGCCGACGTGACTATTCATCGGGCCGAAGATTTCGATCTTTATGGAGATCCGGTCGACAAGGCGGATCACTGAACGTATAGCCATCAAAGAAAGAAGGCCGTGGGATTGCTCCTCACGGCCTTCATGATTTTCAGCGGATGAGTCTGGGTCAGTGCTGTACGGTCATCTTTCCGGAAAGGGTTCCGAAACGGAACTGATAGATTCCGTTGGAAAGCGCATCCGTAGAGAACGAAACACGCTGTCCTGAAACGGATACAGGGATCCTGACGGAGCGTCCGTCCATGGATACGACCTCCACAGCGGTCACGTCCTGCGGTACAGGGACGGGGAACGAAACGGTGCTATACGCCGGATTCGGATACGGCTGTACCGATGCGCGGCTACCCGCTATTTCGTCGATGCCTACGTTGGTCGAGTACAGGTAGGAGGCGCCGGTAGCATAGGTGCCTAGACTGTCGCCGGTGACTTCGAGAAGAAAGCTGTTGGTCGTACCGGTACGGTAATGACGGAAAGTGGTAGTTTGTGATTGCGAGGTGCTGACGGGAATGAAGATGCCGCTGCCCGCAATCAACTCGGCCTCGATGGTGTTGGTGGAAAGGTCTGTCGCTCGTACGCGTAAAACGTTGTTGTAATTGCCGGCCGGAGTCGTCAGGCTGCCATAGCCGTCGGCCAGGAAATTCACCTGGGAATTGATGGTGATGCGGATATTGGTACCCGCGTTGTTGAAGATGATCTGCAGGCCATTGTTGTTCGTACGCGTATCGTTGTAAGTGAAAGGAACCGGGCAGAACAGGGAAGTCGGATTGAAAGTGACAGGTCCGAAAGTCGGATCATAGGCGCCGTTGAGATAGATACCGGAACTGTTGGTCGAGAAATAGGTCCATCCGCCGGAAGCGGCATCGTAGGAGGCAAGATTGGCGCCGGGAAAATCCCCTGCATACGGGGTTCCGACGGCCGACTGGAAGACCACGGTATCGGTTCCATGGTTCTGCAGCCCGGAGTAGTTCCAGTTGGCATTGGCACCACCGGGAAGAATGGCTGACAAGTAAGTCGTGTCATTGGCCGTGATCCAGGCCGTGCCTGCGACCGGAAGTTCAGAAGTGGTGATGGTAGGCTGGGCCATGGCCGTCAAGGAAAGGCACGAAAGGGTCACCAACGAAAGACAGGTAGATTTTAATTTCATGGTAATGGAGGGTTTTAGTGGATATTGGTGAAAGATGTTATCGAAGATCGATGACTTCTGCGCCGGGATATTTTGCGGCGGAGAAGACGTATATGGATTCGTCGGAAGCGCCGTCCGGCATGAACTTATCCATGGTGATGGTTTGGGTGCTTCCGTTCTTGTCGTACATCACTGCGCTTACTATGGACTTGTCGGCCTTGTTGATCGAAAGCTTGACTTTGAAGATGTTCTTCTTTTTGGGATCGACTGGAACCAATTCGACATGCTGCAAGGTCCGGGTACCCTCTTTGGTCTCGCCCATGAAACGGGAATTCCAACCCTTCTCGTACATCGTGAAGATATTGGTCGGAGAGATGCCGTTCTCATCCGTCCGCTGCACATCTATCTGCACTTCGTTGGCATCTTTGACATAGGTCCATCGCGTCTTGCCGTCGGAAATCACTTCTTGCCCCGCCACTTCGAGTTTGTATTTGGAACCTTTTAGATACAATGTCCCCTTTTCAACGGTTTTTGATTTGTCTTTCGGATTCGCAACCGTGATCGTGAAGGCGGCCTTCACCGATTTGTAGGACTTGTAACGCGTACTGACACCGTTCAGGATATCCTGCCCTTTTTTATCGGCAGGAGGAGGCTGGGTGAAAGCGGTGGTTGAAAAGAGGCTGCTAACCACTAACAGGGTGGCAAATCTGTTCAGAAGAGTCATAAAGGGCCGAAGGATGGTTAGAGGGTACGAAGTTAGAGTTATTCAAGGAGATGCAAAAAACAGGCCAGAATCCGGCTGAGGGGTTTTTAATCTGCGGCCCACCGGAAATCCCCGGAAAAACAGATCGTATAAAACAGAAAATCAGCTACTTATGAATTATTTGCTTTGCAAAAGGATGCCATCCTTCATGGTCAAAGTCCGGTCGGCCATTTCCGCGAGCTCCAGGTTATGTGTCACAATGACAAAAGTGACCTTCTGTTTTTCCCGCACGGAAAAGAAAAGTTCATGCAGGGAACGGGCTGCGGATGAATCAAGGTTCCCGGAAGGTTCATCGGCAAAGACCACCGCGGGGTCGTTGACCAGCGCCCGCGCCACGGCCACACGTTGCTGCTCACCGCCGCTGAGTTCGGATGGCCGGTGTGTCGCTCTCCCGGAGAGCCCGAGCTGTTCCAAAAGCTGCAGACCTTTTTTTTCAGCTTGCGCTTTGGGAACATGGCCGACGAGTGCAGGAAGCATCACGTTCTCCAGTGCGGTGAATTCAGGTAGCAGATGATGCGACTGGAATACGAATCCCAGATGCCTGTTGCGGAACTTTGCCAGTGCGGAACCTTTCAGATCCGACACGTCCGTTCCTGCGATGCTGATGCTGCCGCTGTCTGTACTGTCCAACGTCCCCAGAATGTGGAGAAGTGTGCTCTTTCCCGCCCCGGACGCGCCGACAATGGAAACCACTTCGGAAGCGGCTATGGAGATATCAACGCCGCGAAGCACCTGCAACGGGCCGTATGATTTTCGAATGCCGGACGCAGTTATCATTTTACGAGGGTTTGTGGAAGACGAAGGTAGGGAATGGAGTCGCTAAGGTACGATTAGGTTCATCACCTCTTCCGGTGAGTCACTCTTTCATAGTCCAGGAAGTAGAGGGCCTTGATGACTACGATGTCGCGCTGAGGTGCACCGAGTGTTCCCCGGAGGTTCTCCGCATAACCTCCGGTTATGTCGCTATCCTCGGCCGAAACCTGTCCCTTATAGGTTATCAGCAGTGAACTCCCGGGCGAAAACACCCAGTTGAAGACCATGTCCACATTGAAATAGTTGGTATTGAAGTCCGTGTTGAACGGCTGAGCGCCTGTCGGTGCAGGGTAGTCCGTAAGGCTGCCGTCCTCCGCCAGATTGTAATACGCGTCGTACCGACCCTGCGACCAGTAATGGCGTATGCGCAGGGCGAGGGACATGTTTGGACTGAACTGATAGCGGGAGGTCAGCAGATTTGTCAACGTGGTCACATCCCGGCGACCGAACACCGGAGATCCAGCTGTGTCGAACGTACAGTATCCTCTTTCATTGTTCGTGCTGTTGTAATCGCTGCGCACGCTGAACGAAAGATGGTCGTTGATCCTGACCATCGGTTCGATGAACCCGCCTGCGGAGTGGGATTGGAAACTCGGTACACGGTTGGCATAGAAGCCGTAGTTGAAGGAAAGCGGCTTATTGTAGTTGGTGGAAAAGTCCGTGAATATGCCCATAGCTACAGGTGACTTGAAAAAGCGTCCTTGCACCCGTGGCTCGAACCAGTCGCGTCCTTCGGTAAGGGAGGAATACAGGTTTGCGAAATACGACCAGTTATCGTTGTCCAGCAAGAACACGTTCATGCCCGCGGACAGGGAAGTCAGCTCGTTGTTGCGGCTGAGCCTGCCGGTACGGTCGATGTAGGCACCTGCAGATCCTTGCCGGAAGGTGTTCAGGAACGGACGATAGAGGTTATACCCGCAATAGGCGTTGGCCTCGTAATAGTCGTTGAAGAAGTTATAACCCAGATCGTTCTTGTCATAGTCCCGGGTAGCCGCCTCATGATAAGTGCCGAACTGGAAATTACCGCTGATCTTGTCGAAATTGACGGAACCTGTCCGTCCTGTTTTCCATTGATATCCTCCCGTATCTACCGGAGATTTCACATGGCTCTCCCCGTAACTTCCTTTCAGGCGGTAGTTGTGCTTGCGGTCTTCGACCTGCCAGCCGCCCGAAAACACGTCGGCATCGCGCCAGGCTCCTTCCCGGACGGTGGCGGTGTTGACGAACCAGATACGGGCGTTGTTCTTGAGCTGCTGGTCGAGTACGAGCACGGAATAGTCCGTGGCCGGCTCCGTGAGCAGACTGCGTGACGCCCCTTCGGTATTTTTGACTGTTGCAAAGGTGTTGCCCGTCACCGCATTCATCAGTCCGATACCCAGTCCGCCGTCGGTACGACCGCTGATCTTGGTGGCGTTCAACAGATGCGCCGTTCCGGGATTCTTTTCAATGAATTCCGTAGAGTCGGTCATGCCGCTGACGGAATAAAACAGGGAAGGAGTTCGCCCGATTCTTCTGGAGTAGAAGAGTCCCCCGGTCTCAAAGAGAGAGACTCCTTCTTTGAAGAAAGGTCGGTACTCCTGGAAAATCTGTTCGAAAGCGGTTAGGTTCTTAATCTTATTGTCGCTTTGCACCTGGCTGAAATCCGGCAACAGGGTCATGTCCACCGTGAAGCTTTCATTCAGTCCCAGCTTGAGGTCCGCTCCGCCGCTGTACGAATAGGAGTTTTCGTACCGTAACAGTTTTCCGTTGTCTGTCACCGGCGCGTTTTCGTCGACAAACGACAGGTAAGGTGTGAGCGAAAGCCTGACCGGCGGATCGATTCCGGAAATCCCGGTCATGGTGCCCCAGTCCAGCAGAGGATTCTGGATATCACGGCGTACTGGACTCCATTGATCGTATTCGCGGTTCCTACGTATCAGTCGCGCAAACTGCAAGCCCCAGACCTGTTCGGGAATGGAGGGAAATCGGATCTGCGAATAAGGGATGCGCATTTCCAAACTCCATCCGGAATCCGTCAGCTGGACGGCGCTCTCCCAGACGGCATCGAACGAGAAGTCCTCATTAAAGGACTCGGACTGTACTCCCGATGCGGAGAGGTTGAAGACGTAGCCTTCCTGCCGCCGGTTGTAGGTGTCGAACCCGACTCGGAACTGGTCGGCATTGACCGAGAAAAGGTTGTCCCTGTCGCTGAGTTGGTGCAGGATGCTGTCGGGTGCGGTGTCGTAGAGCATCGCCCCGATATAAATGGAGTTGTCATCGTACAGTATCCGCACTACGGACTTTTGCGACACCGGAGCTCCCTGCACCGGTTCGTTCTGGATGAAATCCACAGCTGTTTCAGCGGATATCCAGACCGTATCATTCAGGCTTCCGTCGATGCGAACAGGTCCGTTCGCCCGAATTGCCGTATAGGTGCGTTCGGATCCGAACGCCGATACCGCTGTAAAAAGGAGCCCAATAAAAGCCGGATAAGTGCGCATGTAAGTTGCGCTAAATATAGCTACTGGAACACTGATGAGGTTGGCTGAAAGTATCGTAAAATTTCGGGGATGTGTTGATAAGGAACGCTGTTTGATCCGATGGTACATGTAACTTCGTTTGCACAACCCGTCCGTTATGAAAGCTCCTTCCGAGGAATCCCTCAATGACTATTACCGTTCCTATTACCGGTACCTTGTCACCGGAGATCTGCTGAAGGACCTCAGTGGCCAGATGAATACCATTTCCGGGCTGCTCGCCGTTCCCTCGGAGCGCGAAGGGTATGCGTATGCACCCGGGAAATGGGATGTCCGGACGGTAGTCGGTCACTTGGTCGATACGGAACGCATCTTCAGTTACCGTATTCTTTGCCTTGCCCGACGTGATACCACGCCGCTTCCGGGGTTCGATGAGAACGTTTACGCCATCAATGCCGGTCACGGTTCAGTTCCATTGTCCCGGTTGGTGAACGAATGGACGACTGTGCGTCTTGCCCTCATGGTGCTACTGGACAGTCTTGACGATGAAGCGCTTGATTTCGGGGGTACGGCGAACGGAAAACCGGTAACAGCCCGTCAACTTGTCTTTATGGTTTTCGCACATGCCGCCCATCATCTGCAGGTCCTCAGGGACCGGTACGGACTGACCCTATGACGCCCTCCGGAAGCCATCATTTTTTTACACCGGCCGTCTCAAGGCCTTGTAAAATCCCTACTTTTGCCCATCCTTAAAATCAAGGAAATCCGCCTAAAAAACCATTTTTTATGAACATCCACGAATATCAGGGTAAAGAGATCTTAAAATCCTTCGGGGTAGGAATTCAGGAGGGTATTGTAGCGGACACTCCGGAACAGGCCGTCAGCGCCGCTCAGGAACTGTCGAAACAGACCGGTACACAGTGGTGGGTGGTCAAGGCCCAGATCCATGCCGGCGGCAGGGGCAAGGGAGGCGGCGTCAAGCTGGCGAAGACCCTCGATGAAGTAAAGGAGAAATCCACAGCCATCATCGGGATGAACCTGGTGACTCCTCAGACGGGTCCTCAGGGAAAGCTTGTCAATAAAGTGCTGATCGCCCAGGACGTTTATTATCCCGGTCCCAACCCGACCAAGGAATTCTATATGAGCGTCCTGCTCAACCGTCAGACCGGACGGAACATCATCATGTATTCCACGGAAGGTGGAATGGACATTGAAGAGGTTGCCGCTAAGACGCCTCACCTTATCTTCAAGGAAGAAGTCGATCCCGGTGTAGGGCTTCAGCCTTTCCAGACCCGCAAAATCGCCTTCAACCTCGGCCTGAGCGGAGAAGCTTTCAAGCAGATGACCCGCTTCGTGGCCTCCCTGTACAAGGCATATGATGCCATCGACGCCTCCATGTTCGAGATCAACCCTGTGCTGAAGACCTCCGACGACAAGATCATCGCGGTCGATGCGAAGGTGAATTTCGACGACAACGGACTTATCCGTCACCCGCATTATATGGCTATGCGCGATGTCACCGAGGAAGATCCGACCGAAGTGGAAGCCGGAGAACATAATCTCAACTACGTGAAGCTCGACGGCAACGTAGGCTGCATGGTGAACGGAGCCGGATTGGCCATGGCCACCATGGACATGATCAAGCTTTCCGGCGGCGAGCCAGCCAACTTCCTGGACGTGGGAGGAACGGCCAATGCCGCCCGCGTGGAGCAGGCTTTCAGGATCATCCTGAAGGACCCTAACGTGAAAGCGATCCTGGTGAACATCTTCGGCGGCATCGTACGCTGCGACCGTGTCGCTCAGGGTATCGTGGATGCTTACAAGAACATCGGTGAAATACCCGTGCCGATCATTGTGCGTTTGCAGGGTACGAATGCCAAGGAGGCTCAGGCGATCATTGAAGGTTCGGGGCTCAAGGTTTTCTCGGCGATTGAACTCAAAGAGGCTGCCGACCTGGTCAACAAAGTCCTGAAAGGAGGGAAGTGACCGCAATGGACGTACTTTCCAACGAAGAAGGTTTCCTGGCCCTGCCGGAAGCGGAACTTACCGCCTATGCGAATGCACGTTATGTCATTCAGCAGGTGCCTTACGAACATACCTCCTCTTACCTCGAAGGATCCGCCAAAGGTCCTGCTGCCATCGTGAAGGCTTCCCATTTCGTCGAGTTCTATGACGAGGAGCTTGACCGGGAAACCTACCGTTCTTGCGGTATCGCCACCCTTCCTGAAATGCAGTTCGCCGGCAAGGTGGATGCAGATGCCGTTGCGCTCATCGAGGCCGAGACGGACAAGCTTCTGGCGGACGGGAAATTCGTCATCTCGCTCGGAGCGGAGCACACGGTCACCAACGGTTTCGTGAAAGCTCATGCGAAGAAGTTCAAGAACCTTTCGGTATTGCAGATCGATGCCCACTCGGATCTCCGCATGGAGTATCACGGCAATCCTTATTCGCACGCTTCCGTCATGGCCCGGGTACACGAGCAGGGTATCAACCTCGTACAAATAGGCATCCGTGCCCAGTGCAAGGAGGAAGCCGACCTGATCCGCTCCGGCGATAGGATCCATACGTACTATGCCCATGCCATCCGTAAGGACAGCGGCTGGATGGATAAGGCGCTGAACGATCTGACCGACAACGTCTATATCACTATCGATGCCGACGGGTTCGACCCCTCCATCATGCCGGCAGTCGGTACCGCCGAGCCGAACGGTCTGTTTTGGGTCGAAACACTTGAATTCCTGCGGAAAGTATTTGAAAAACGTACTGTGGTCGGTTTCGACATTGTCGAATGCGCTCCCATCGAGGGCAGCATCCTTTCCGAGTACACCCTGGCCAAGCTGACTTACCGCATGATCGGCTATGCGGAAAGTCATCGACGCTGAAAATCTGCTGCCATAGCTTCATTGATTAAATGAAATAGGCTATGGAAACGACCAGGATTCACAACAAAGGCAGTAAGAAGCTTTTCGATAACAGGTTGCTGGAAGGTCTTACGCGCACGCCCTTTTATGTGCCGGTGTCCCTTTACTACACCATAGGAGCGGTTACGCTGGGCTATGGCGTTTTTTCACCCGCTGTTCACTTCAGGAGTGTCTGGTGGATGTTTCCTTCAGGGATGTTCCTTTTCACCTTGGTGGAGTACTTCATACACCGTTTTCTGTTTCATTTCGAGGCAAGCACTCCTGCCGGTGAAAAGCTCAAATACCATATTCACGGAGTTCATCACGAATATCCGCGCGATAAGGACCGGCTCGTGATGCCGCCGGTGATGTCCATGGTCATATCCGGCGGTTTCCTCGCATTGTTCCGTTGGATGTTCGGTGATTCCGGGTGGTTGTTCTTCGGAGGCTTCGTATCCGGGTATTCCAATTACCTGATGGTGCATTATGCAGTTCATGCCTGGCGCCCGCCGTCCAATTTCCTTAGAATACTCTGGCAGCACCATGCCCTGCATCATTATTCCGACCCGGAGGGTGCCTTCGCGGTATCGTTTCCTTTGTGGGACCATGTTTTCGGCACCTTGCCGGGCGCACGAAAAACCCGTTCCGCCGCGCACGAAAACTCATAAACAGGAGGACATTCCATGGCTGAAAACGTCGGGGTTTGCGTACTTTTAACCGACAAAATCAGCGGGTATGAAGAAACTCCTAGTCGCCAACCGCGGCGAAATCGCTATCAGGGTCATGCGTTCCGCCCGGGAAATGGGCATCAGTACCGTCGCCGTGTTTTCGGAGGCGGACCGTAACGCGTTGCATGTCCGTTATGCCGATGAAGCCGTGCTGATCGGACCGGCACCTTCCTCGCAAAGCTATCTGGTGATGGACCGCATCCTTCAGGCGGCCAAGGATACGGGAGCCGACGCCATCCATCCCGGTTACGGGTTCCTTTCCGAAAATGCCGAATTCGCCGACCGTGTCAAGAAAGAAGGATTGGTCTTCGTCGGACCTTCCGGTGATTCCATGCGGCAGATGGGAAGCAAACTGGCAGCTAAGGCGACCGCTGAAAAACACAATATTCCGCTGGTTCCCGGAACGGCCAAAGCCATTGAAAGCGTCGAGGAGGGAAAAGAAATCGCCCTTAAAGTCGGCTTCCCTTTGCTCATCAAGGCTTCCGCCGGAGGAGGTGGAAAAGGCATGCGTATCGTACATGCCGTAGAGGAATTCGAAGAACAGATGCGTACAGCGGTCAGCGAAGCGATCAGTTCCTTCGGTGACGGGGCAGTGTTCATTGAACGGTACGTCGCAGGTCCCCGCCATATTGAGATTCAGGTTCTGGGAGATACGCACGGGAACGTAGTCTATCTTTTCGAGCGGGAATGCAGTATCCAGCGTCGACACCAGAAACTCGTGGAAGAAGCTCCTTCTTCCGTACTCACTGCGGAAATCCGGGCTGCGATGGGAGAATGTGCGGTGCGTGTCGCCAAAGCGTGTAACTACGTCGGTGCCGGAACCGTGGAATTCCTGCTGGACGAGAAGCTTAATTTCTATTTTCTGGAGATGAATACCCGTTTGCAGGTGGAGCATCCGGTCACCGAATACATCACCGGCCTCGATCTGGTAAAGGAACAGATCCGTGTGGCGCGCGGGGAGAAGCTGAGCTTTTCACAGGAGGACCTCCGTATCAACGGACATTCCATCGAAATCCGTGTCTGTGCAGAGGATCCGATGAATGACTTCCTGCCCGATATCGGTCGCCTGAACACCTACCGTATTCCGCAAGGGCCTGGCGTTCGGGTTGATGACGCCTATGAGGAAGGAATGGACATCCCGATCTATTACGATCCGATGATCGCCAAGCTCATTGTGTACGGAAACGACCGCAAGGAGGCTATCGACCGGATGATCCGTGCCATCGACGATTATCATATCTCCGGTGTGAAAACGACCCTCGACTTCTGCCGGATGGTCATGAACCACGAGGCTTTTGTCTCGGGAAAATTCGATACGCATTTCGTGAAGAACCATTTCCGGCCTGAAATGCTCCTTTCTTCGGAAGATAAGGCGATGGAGGTGGCGGCCTTCCTGGCTGCAACGATGTTGAAACAGGGAACGGCTCCTGCCAAGGCGGCGAATGCAACTGAACACGGAAAATCGAACGCCTGGAAAAATAACCGTCTCGGCTGAACGTTGCTACGTGAACTACCAATGTCCCGCCCTGCCTTCCTGATTTCCCTATTATACCTCCTGATGACCTCCCTGACCGTCAGTTCGCAGGAACCGACTCCCGGCAAGGGTCCCTTCAGGTTGCCGTACATCGTCGAGGGCTCCGATACCATACCGGTCGTCAACCTTCAGGATGTGATGATTGTCGATGCGACATCTCCCGAATACCTGAAGAACCTTCAGGCCTATTACAGGCTTCGCTATAACGTGATAAAAGTCTATCCGTATGCGCGACTGGCAGCTCTGAAGGTGGACGAAATGAACCGTCAAATGTCCGGCATGAAGAACGATCGGGAAAAGAGACGCTATCGTAAAGAAGTAGAGGAACAGGTCCGGGAGGATTTCGAACAGACCGTGAAGAAACTGAGCATCAATCAGGGCAAGGTCCTCATCAAGCTCATCGACCGGGAGACCGGACGTACGTCCTATGACCTTATCAAGAGCCTGAAAGGATCTTTCAATGCATTTTTCGCTCAGGGACTTGCGAAGATGTTCGGCCACGATCTCAAATCGGAATACGATCCCGAAGGGGAGGACAAGACCATCGAGAACATCGTCCGGCAGATCGAGGCCGGTCAGATCACTTTTTGAATTTCGGAGCTACCGTGAGGTCCTTTGAACCCGCGGTATACTTATAGAATCCCTGACCTGATTTGACGCCGAGCTGTCCGGCGGTAACCATGTTGAACAGCAGCGGACAGGGAGCGTATTTCGGATTTCCGAATCCGTCGTGAAGGACATTCAATATCGAAAGGCAGACATCCAGTCCGATGAAATCAGCCAGCTGCAGCGGTCCCATGGGATGTGCCATTCCCAGTCGCATCACCGTGTCGATTTCTTCCACACCGGCGACTCCTTCATACAGCGAGCAGATCGCTTCGTTGATCATTGGCATCAGGATACGGTTGGCGACGAAGCCGGGATAGTCATTCACTTCCACAGGTACTTTCTCCAGCTTGCGGGATACTTCGAAAACGGTGGCAGTGACTGCGTCGGTAGTCGAATATCCGCGGATGACCTCCACCAGCTTCATGACCGGTACCGGATTCATGAAATGCATACCGATGACGCTGCCGGGACGTTTGGTCTGCGCGGCTATGCGCGTTATCGAAATGGAGGAGGTGTTTGTCGCGAGTATGGCGCCCTCGGGTGCATGGTCGTCCATGTCCCGGAAAATCTTGCATTTGAGGTCTGCGTTTTCCGTGGCGGCTTCCACCACCAGGTCTGCGTTTTTCACACCTTCCTTCAGGTCGGAGGAGGTAGAAAGCCGGGCCATCGTTGCGTCCTTGTCAGCAGCCGTGATTTTCTCCTTCGCCACCATGCGGTCGAGGTTCTTAGCAATGGTGTCCATGGCATTCTTCAGTGCGCTGTCGGATACGTCCACCAAGGTGACACTGTAGCCGTATTGTGCGAATACGTGCGCAATGCCGTTTCCCATGGTGCCTGCGCCGATGACGGTGATGTTCTTCATTTACGTTAAGAGGTTATGGTTATTTTCCTTTATGTCGTACGATGATGAGTACGGTATAGAACATGATCTTGAAATCGACGGCCAGGCTCATGTTCTCGATGTAGATGAGGTCGTATTTGAGACGTTCTACCATCTGTTCGACATTCTCCGCGTAGCCGAACTTCACTTGTCCCCAGGAAGTGATGCCCGGCCGTACCTTGTGAAGGTGGCGGTAGTGAGGCGCCTGCTGCATGATCTGGTCGATGAAGTATTGTCGTTCAGGACGCGGTCCGACGATCGACATGTCGCCGATGAGTACGTTCCAGAACTGGGGGATCTCGTCCAGGCGGATCTTACGCATCCATTTTCCGAAAGGCGTCATGCGAGGATCGTCCTTGGAAGACAGTTGAGGGCCGGCCTTTTCCGCATCGGTGCGCATCGAGCGGAACTTGTAGATCCTGAAAGGACGTCCGTGCCAGCCGATCCGTTCGTGACTGTAGAAAACCGGTCCCGGGGAGGAGAGCTTAACACCGATCGCAGTGAAAAGGTAGAGCGGGAAGAATACGACCAGCACCATCATCGAAAGAAAGATGTCCATGATCCGTTTGATGCTTTGCTGCCAGGCGGGCATCAGGTCCGGAGAGATCTCGATAAGGGGCGCGCCGAAAATGGCGTTCATCTTCACGGAACCCGAAAGGATGTCGTACATGTCGGGGATGATCCGTACGATGACCGGCATGTCCTCCAGGGCGTTCAGTACTTTACCGATGCTCAGGTGCTCGGAGGATTCCAACGCGATGATGGCCTCTTCCAGACGCTGCTCACGGATTATTTGCGGAAGATCGGGAACACCTCCCAGGTTCTTCAAGTGCGGCGCCAGCAGATGATCGTTATTACCGTCCACATGCACGAATCCTACGAAGCGGTGTCCTTCGGAACGGAATTCCGAATTCATCTGATTAAGTAGTTCAAGCGCTTTCTGGTTACTCCCGATCAGGATGGTGTTGAACCCGATCCTGCCCGCTTTAAGGTCGTGAATGACCTTGGTCGAAAGCACTACCCGAAGGGAGGCTGTGCAGCAGAAATGAAGGGTGAAAAGGGTGAAAAAGGTGTTGTAATAGGTGCGGTACGAGATAACTGTATCATCGAGCAGCAACGCGAAGAAGATGATCAGCACACCGATCAGCGTCAACAGCAGGGTCTGCGCAAGTTCCCGCAGACGGCTTTTACGGTATACGTTCCGGTAAGCACCGGCGAGCGAATAGAACAGCACCCATAGTGCAGGCAGCGCCAGAAGCCCGTTGATGAAGGTCTTGTCACCTGCAATGACCTCATAGTCGAACGGCACACCCTCTACGTTGGTCTTCCGGTAGATGAAGAACAGCCCCCACGCCGCGACTGCTGCGAACCAGTCGCAAAAGACGAAAATAAAAGTGTAGAGCCCCCGCTTCATCAATACAGGACTTTAAGGTTATCGAAATAAAGATCGGCGGATGCCATGCCGGAGGGAAGTTCGGAACGCAGGAAGATCTTATAATTAATGATGTTCGGTCCGATGACCCCAAGGTCCCGCAGGTTGAGGAAGATCTTCTTCCATACCGGTGTGGCGCGTACGTTCACCAGATAACTGCGGTTCACTCCGCCGCTGTTGGTGAAGAACACGCCTACCGTGAATTCAGTATCCCCCTTGTAATTCAGTTCGACGTAGGGCGTAGAGGTGGGAGGAAAAACGAGCGGAAGGTCGCTCGCTACTTCGAAGATTGGCTGGTTGGAGTCGAGGGTAGTCTTTCCCGATGCGCCTTCAAATGCATTCGTATCTCCCTGTGCAGTCAGGATGAGGTAAGCGTTATCAACCGAGGTGTTCACCAGACTCAGGCTTCCATCGTCGAAATCCTCCATCTGACAGAAGACATCGTTGTTGTAATAACGTACTACGGGACGGATCGGAACGGTGACATTCTCTTTCAGGTCGATGGTCGTATCCCAGGTGGCGAGTTTCATATAGGCCGACCGTGTCGCGGAAACACCGTTTTCATTGATGCCGGCACGGACGCTGATCTTATGGATTCCGGTAGCCAGCACGGGAAAGGTTACAGGATTCTCGAAAGTGCCGAGGTAGTCGTTGTCGACGTACACCCAGGAATCTCGATAAAGATGTTTGCTGCTCCCTTGGGTCTGGTAATCCGTCTCGAAACGAATACTGTCGATGCTGACATATCCAGGTACCTGTTCGGGACGGTCTTCGAAGAGGTCGCAGCCTGTTACGAAGTACATCACGAAGATGACCGCTGCATAAAGTTTTCGGTGAGGCAGGTAACCGGGTCTGTTGAAAGTCATGCCAGGATGTTCAGCGAGGCGTTGATTTTCTCGTTCACCAGGTGGGCTACCTGAAGCGCCGCAAGTCCGTCTTCCACCGGTACGGGAGTCGGTTGGTCGTTCATGATCGCATCGGCGAAAAGGTCCAGTTCCGTTCCGATAGCGTTCGAATCCGGTACCGCCGGCTGGTCGAAATAGATGAGCTTCTTTCCTTTTCCGGGTCCCAGATCGATGGCGACGTCCAGCGGACCCGGTTCCGTATCCAGGTTCTTGAGACGTACGATTTCCGTCTTCTTCTTGAAGAAATCGACGGAAACATAAGCGTCACGCTGGAAGAAACGGGTCTTACGCATGTTCTTCAGAGAAATGCGGCTGGCCGTAAGGTTCGCCACACAGCCGTTGGAGAACTCGATACGTGCGTTCGCGATGTCGGGTGTATCGCTCACTACGGCTACACCGCTGGCGCTGATCTTACGGATGTCGGAGCGCACGGTGCTCAGTACGATGTCGATATCGTGGATCATCAGGTCGTGTACCACGGAGACATCTGTTCCGCGCGGATTGAACTCCGCCAGACGATGGGTTTCTATGAAGAGGGGATTATGGAGGTAGGGGCGGGCTGCAAGGAAGGCGGGATTGAAGCGTTCCACGTGTCCGACCTGTGCCTTGATGCGTGCTTCATTGACCAGCGAAACGAGCTTTCGGGCTTCTTCGACCGTATGGGTGACGGGCTTCTCCAGGAAAATGTGCCGCGTCGCCCTCACGGCCTTCTGCGCATAATCGAAATGAGAGATGGTCGGGGTGACGATATCAATCGCGTCCACGGCATCCAGAAGGTCCTCGGCGCGGTCGAAAGCGAGTATTCCCAGTTCTTCGGCTACCCGGGCGGCATTCTCGGCGTCGGCGTCGAAAAAGCCGATCAGCCTGAATTTCGCGCTGTCTTTCAGCAGCCGGAGGTGAATCTTACCCAGATGTCCTGCGCCAATGACGCCGATATTGACCATTTCTGAAGGGGTGAAAGAAGGAACGCGAAGGTAGCAATTAGGAGGCTGTTAATAAAGTCGAAAAAAGCGGTTTAAACGTCATTTTGTTCATTATTTGCCCGTTTTGAGACAGCTTTTGAGCACGATACGGAGTTTCTTTGTAAACGTATGAACATGCTGCGAAAAGAAGACGGCCCCAAGCACCAGGGCTTGCGAAGGAAGTTGATCGAGGAACTGAGGACGAGGGAGCCCTACGATGCTGCCGTATTGAACGCGATGGCAGAGATACCGCGGCATTTCTTCCTGGATCCTGTTTTTGTTACACAGGCTTACTCTGATACCGCCTTCCAGATCGGAGCAGGGCAGACGATTTCTCATCCTTCCACCGTCGCGTATCAGACCACCCACTTGCAGGTCCGTAAAGGCGACAAGGTGATGGAGATCGGTACAGGCAGCGGCTACCAGACGTGTGTGCTGCTGAAGCTCGGTGCCAAAGTCTATTCCGTGGAACGCCAGCGGGAGCTCTATGAGACCACCTCCAAATTCCTTCCCTCCATCGGCTTTCAGCCGAAGCTGTTCTACGGCGACGGCTACAAGGGCTTACCGGCGTTCGCGCCCTTCGACCGCATACTGGTGACATGCGGAGCGCCCTTCGTGCCGGAGGACCTTTTGAAGCAGCTCAAGGTAGGCGGTATCCTGATGATTCCGGTAGGTGAGGGAAAAGTACAGACCATGACACGTATTACCCGTACCGGTGAATCGGATTTTACCACGGAGAAACTGAAGGAGTTCAGCTTCGTGCCGATGCTGGGGGACAGGGTGTAGACCGATATACTTCCGGTTTTAATGTGAACCAGGCAGGCTCATCACACCAGGTATTTTAATTACTCTTTTACCTTTCACGAAGTTGTAAACGGACGGAGATTTCGGGATTCAACTCTCAAATGTCCGTACAGGCAAAAAAAAAGCGACTGCCATAGGGACAGTCGCTTTTACAAAATCCGGTATCAAGAAGTACTTACTGCTTGATAAATGTGCGGAACTGGGTTCCGAAGCCTGAAGCCGATACTATGTATTTCACAGTAAAGGGATTCGAACTCAGGATTGTTTCATTGGTACATTCCAAGTGAAGACCGAAGGCCGTCTGTTCAGGAATATCAAACGAGGTCGTATCGGGAGTGACCATATAGGCCGGATAGACCGCCGTTGAACCGGCAAAATTGTCCATCACATACAACCCGTTGTCTATCTTGACCACATTGTTGACGATACCGTTTGTACGCACCCAGGTCCCGGAAATATCGAAGTTAGGATCCAGATTAGCGGGCGGAGTGTAGTCTTTCACCAATACGGTACGAACCACCTCCGTCTTGAAGCCGTTTGCGTTACTGGCGATATAACGTACAGCATAGATGCCCTCGGTGGTGGCATCGATCTCATTCACGGTAGCAGAAATATCAGAAACAGCACCGGTCACGTCATCGGTCAGTGTAGCGCCATCGTCGGTAAAGGTACCGTTCACGGGAATATGCACGATCGCAGGCCCCTTGAGGGTAATAGTAGGATAGGTCACATCCACGACCTTGGAAACGGGATCCGGATCCTTGTTGCAGCCGATAGCCAGGACTGCCACGGCGAATATCAGGGATATATTTCTTTTCATGGTTTAGGGTTTGTTTGGTTGAGAATATTCGGTGTGATGATCAATTGACATCCCACCATACACGGTCATAGATGAGTTTCTGACCGGGGAAACTTTGATTACGGGTGACTTCCGAGTTCGGATACAGGAACCTGGCAGGGAACCTGCCTGAGCCTATGATTGAATTCTCGGATACCGTAAAGAAATCCGGATAACTGGTTCTCCGCCAATCGTTCCATGCCTCGTTGTTCTGGGTGCCGGAAAGAGCAACCCATTTCTGCGTAATGATGGCCTTGAGCTTGAGGCTGTCTGCGGACGGGAAGGCTACGCTTGGTTGAGCAAGGAAATTGGCTGCTGAATCAGGAATTTGCATGGCATTGAAGCTTGCAGTGATGGCCGCTTCATAAAGTGCCTGCGGGGCATCCGCAATCCATCCCCTTTGAGCGGCTTCGGCCTGCAGGAAAAGGCTTTCATAGCCGGTCATGAGTCGCACGGGGGCCAGAGCTGATGAAGGATCGTCACCGTATCCACCGGTAAAAGCTGAAGGCAGTGAAGCGGGTGTGTTGACGGCTGTATCGTAGGCGCCCTGCAGGATACCAGCATAGGTACCATTAGAGGCGATGGTGTAAAGTACCTCTACACGGGGGTCATTGGTGCTGAGCATGTAATTGATGCAGGTGGCGCTTCCCACGAGATTCTGAGTGCTGCTAAGATCAATGATCGATGAGTAGAGGGGATTGGTGTTGCCGCCGACAGCGAAATAATTGACTATGATGTCTTCTCCGTCGCCAAGGAACTGTGCCCCGGCTGCACTGAGTTCGCCGATTCCGTTTTGGGCCAGGCCGGGGTTTACCTCGGAAAGCCGCATATAAACACGCAGCAACAGGGTGTTACCGAACTTGCGCCAACCGCTCATGTCACCATGCAGCAGCAGATCTTCGGTTCCGGGTGCGAATGCGGATTCATCGATTAAAGCGTCTGCATCTTTGAGCAATTTGATAATTCCGGTGTATACTTCTTCCTGAGTGTCATAGGCGGGGAAGAGCACCTCTCCGTTCAATGCTTGCGAGAAAGGAATGTCTCCGAAATTATCAGTCAGTGTCTGGAAGCAATATGCCTGCAATATCTTCGATACTGCGACATAATTCACGTATCCGCCTTCCTTGGCTTCCGCCTCGATGGTCACCAGGTCCTCAAGCGCATCCGCATACAATAACTTCCAGGAGCGGTCAAAATCGCTCGACGATGGACTGTACTGTTCGAAGGTCTTATACTGGGATGAGGCAGGATTCTGTGTCCAGACCTGGCCCCACAATCCACCGTAAATCTGATAGTCAGCTCCCATCACAAGTGCAATGGCAGCTTCTGCAGAAGGCAGCAGCTCTTTGATGCTGGCATTGGATGGAGAATTCGGATTGTCGTTTATGTCAAAGTACTCCTTAGAGCAAGAACTGGCGAAAAGGAGAAATGCGATCACCAGCGCCCCGGAGAGTTTTGAAGGATGATATCTTTTCATGAGTTGAGTGTTTCTGGTTAGAAGGTGAATTTGAGATCGAAACCGTAATTACGCTGGGAAGGATTCGAGGAGAATTCGAATCCCTGCGTATTGCTGGCTCCGCTCGAGTTCTGCTCGGGGTCCGCATATTGGTTTTCGGCCGGCGTCCAGATGAAGACATTGTTCGCAAACAGACCGAAAGTGACCGATCCGAAGGGCAACTTGTTCAGGTACTTACTGGGCAGGCGGTAGCTGAGGCCCACTTCCCTGAGCTTGGTATAACTAGCATCGATGATATGTTGTCCGTCCGGAATGACACTGGTATAGTAGTCATAAGGATGGAACGGTGTGGAGTTGGGATGATAGGTGCCGTCAGATCCCATATAAACGGAACCCTCCCAAACATAATCGGTACGGTTCTCGGTTTCCTTGGCAGTGCCGACGAAATCCATCAGGTCTTTCGTCCGAGAGTAGAATTTGCCTCCTTCTTTCCGGTCGATGAGGAAATTAAAGGACCAATTCTTGTAGGAGACGGTGGCACCGAAGGATCCCTGCCACTTCGGCATGTAGGAACCGCAATAGACCAGGTTGGGGGTTGTCATGGGCATACCGGTCGAAGAATCGACCACCACGTTTCCGCTGGGATCCCGAAGGAGATCGATGGCATAGAAAGCGCCGTAGCTTTGACCTACCTGTGCGACGATGGCGGTACGAGATGTTCCGCCGAGAGCGAGCTGGTCTACACCCTCGTACAAGGACCGGACTTCATTGTTGTTCTTGAAGAAGGTGGTGTACAATTCGACCTTGAGTCCGCCGGAAGTAGAAACCGGAACTGCACGGAGATCTACTTCGAAGCCGGAATTCACCATCTCGCCGGTATTGATGGTCTTGGATGTGAATCCGGTAGCATTGGAGGTGGGCAGGGAGAGAATCTGGTCAGTGGAAGACTTGTTGTAGTAAGTGACTCCGAGACTCAGCCGGTCATCCAGGAATCCAAGATCAACACCGACTTCGCTCTCCGTGGAGAATTCAGGACGAAGTTCCGGGTTTCCTACTCGGTCGCCGACAGTATAACCGTTCACCCCGTCGAACGGGAACGTGGTTCCTCCGAAGGTGGCATCCAGCACCGTCTTACTGTAGTAATTGGAGGTGGCATAAGGCGGAGCGTCATTACCCACTTTCGCCGAACTCATCCTGAGCTTGCCGTACGTCCACCAATTTTCCCTGAGGCTCTCCGGCAGGAACTCGGAGAATATGAACGAAAGGTTTCCGCCGTAATAGAAATAGGAGTTATTGGATTCAGGCAGCGTAGAACTGTAATCATTCCTTCCGCTGAATCCTAAGTAGAGATAGTTCTTATAGGCGAGGTTGAGTTCGCCGTAATAGCCTACGTTCCTGGACTGCGTGGTCGAATTGTAGGTGGTAACAGGTCCGTTAGAGTTCTCCAGGTTGTAAAATCCGGGGAGTGCAAGCCCCCCCTCAGGGTTAGTCTGGGCGTAGAGGTTGGTCAACGTCGACTGCCTTACATTCTGTCCGAGCAGGAGGCTGCCCTGAAGGTCTTTGGCCAGCTCCTTTTTCAGGGTGACCATCAGGTCGTTGTTGTAGGAAGACAGGTTGTAAATGTCCTCGGAGTATTTTCCATTGTAAGTGATCGCATCATTGAATGCATAGAATGGATCCAACGCCTCGTAGCTGTATTTCTTGAAAGATTGTTTCCTACGGTCGGAATATACGTCACCACCGAACCTGTTGGTGATGGACAACCAGGAGATGCCATCATAGGTGACCGAAAAATTACCTACCATGCGGTCCACGAAATTCTTGCTTTTATAGCTGTCGAGGGAGAAGTAGGGATTGACGGTGTAAGCCCCGTAGAAGCCGTAGGTTCCTGCGATGTCATCGTAACGGTTGAAAGGGTCATTTAGATCCTTGCCCTCCGTGATTGGAATATCCCGAGGAGTCTGTATCAACTGGTTGTAAACTGAAGCATCCCTTTGTCCGCCGATGGGCAGGTTGCTTTCGACATTGGAGTAATTCACAGAGATGGAGGATTTGAAATGATTCGCCAGCTCCGTATTTCCATTGAAACGCAGATTGTATTTGTCGTAGGCGGTAGTCGGAACCATGCCTTTGCTGTTCAACGCACCGACAGACAGGTAGTAAGAGCTCTTTTCACTGCCTCCTGAGAACGAGACGTTATTGTTGTAGGCGACACCGGTATTGAAGAAATCCTTCAAGTTATTGGGAAGCGCCTCATAAGGCTTTACGCGCATTTGTCCGTTGATCTCCTGACCCCACGGACGCAACTGGCCGTCGAAGGGAAGGCCCCAGCTGAAATTCTCCCGACGGTCGTCAGCTACGTTATCGACATCGCCCTGACCGTAGGTATTTTGAAAGTCCGGAAGCTTCAGGACATCCGAGAAGGTGACATTCGAATTGACGGTCACCTCCATTTTGGACTTGCCGCTGACACCGGTCTTACCGCGCTTGGTGGTGATCATGATGACACCGTTGGAGGCACGTGAGCCGTAGAGTGCAGCCGCAGCAGGTCCCTTGAGGACCGAAATGCTCTCGATATCGTTAGGGTTGATGTCATTGCCGCGGTTTCCGTAATCCACCTGGTTGTCAAGGTCACTTTCCGTACGGAAGTTGCTGTTGTCAACCGGGATTCCGTCCACCACGATAAGCGCTTGGTTGTTACGGGAAATCGAGGAGCCACCTCGGATCACGATACGCTGTGCGCTGCCGGGAGCACCGCTCAGTGAAGTGATGTTGACGCCGGAAACCTTTCCTTGCAAAGCACCGATGAGGTTAGGATTGTTTCCGGCCGTGAGGTCCTCCGAAGTTACCTGCTGCGTGGAATAACCCAGACTGCGCTTCTCCCTGACGATCTCGTTGGCCGTCACGACTACCTCGTCCAACTTCAATACATCGGGATCTAGGACGATGTCAACGGTGTTGGAGGCGCCTAATGGAATGTCTTTCACCTTCATGCCTATCCCTGAAAAACGCAGGGTCTTGGCGGTGGAAGGCACCGTCAGTTTGTAGTTGCCGTCGATATCGGTACTGGTACCTATCGTGGTTCCTACTACAACGACACTTACTCCGGGGACAGTCGATTGGTCCTCCGACGAAGTCACTTTCCCGCTGATGGTACGGTCCTGCGCCTTTACTCCCAGCGCGAACACTGAAAGCATCAACGCGAGCAGCGTTAGCTTTTGTCTCATAAATGTGTGTTTTGGTTAGAGAATGGTTTGGTAATTCCGACCAAGCTATAAAGATTGGGAAGGATTTAACAACCCTTAACAAAAAGGATATCCACCGATGGACGTAAATGATTGATTGATAAATCGATGAATTTCTAACAGGCGGTTGAAAACCGTGAAAAATACGCTCAATTGAACTTGAAAACAGACCGATAGCGCTGTGTCAATCGCTGAAATAAGCGTGGAAGACCAAGTGCACTTCAGGAATTCCTGCGCAACTCCCGCTCGATGTCACGCTTTTTAACATCCTCACGCTTATCGTAAGTCTTCTTTCCCTTCGCCAGCGCAATCTCCAGCTTCACATTACCGTCCTCGTTGAAGTACAGCTTGGTCGGTACCAAGGTCACTCCTTGCTCTTTCAGTTTCCCCTCGATCTTTCGGATCTCATGACGATTCAATAAGAGCTTCCGCACCCGCTTCGGCTCATGGTTGTAATGGGAAGCCTGCGCGAATTCCTTGATGTAAAGGTTGTATATGAAAAGTTCGCTGTTCTCCACCTTGCAATAAGCATCCCCCAGATTAGCTTCTCCGGCCCTCAACGACTTCACCTCGGAACCGGTCAGCACGATTCCCGCCGTAAACGACTGCATCAGATGGTAGTCGTAAGCCGCCTTGCGGTTCTGAATGACAGGGGAACGGTCGGACATTATTGTGGTTAGTGGTTAGTGGTTGGAACTTGTATTCAGGGTCTCCGGCAGGAGGTAAGATGATGTTCATTACTTCTCGCGCACCGCCCCTTCATTTTGCATTCTTCATTCCTCATTCTGCATTCTGAACTTCCCCCTAGGCTACGATCAACACCGGCACCTTGATCCTGTGACGCACCGAATCGACGGTAGAGCCGAAGACGAAATCCTTGAATCCCTTGTGGCCGTGGGCTCCCATCACCACCAGGTCAGGACTGTATGCACGGATTATACCTGTTATCGCTTTGGCCGGCCTGCCGAAACCGATCCGCGTCACCACCCGGTAGCCTTGTTCCCGAAGCTGGTTCGCGTAATTCTCCATCCGCTCCTTGTCGGATTTCAACTCCAGGTCGTCTATCTCGTGCGACATCATCATCGCACCTGCGGATTCCAGGATGTGAATCAGCAGGTACTCGGCCTTCTGTCCACCCTGTGTTAGGGCCGCCGAAATGGTCTTCTGGTCCTTTCCGGAAAAGTCAATGGCGACTGCGATCCTGCTGTAAGCTTCGTGTTGTGAAGCGGACATGCTGATCGGCTCTTTGTGCGCCAGCTGCGATTGCGGCTTTTTCGTACCTCCGAACAACGGCTTCAAAGTAATATAAACCAGCAATACGCCGGTGCCGAATGCGAAGGACAGGACGAGGAAATCAAGGAACATGGAATGACCGCCTTCCCGTATCCAATCCGCCAGATGGGTAGTCACAAGCCTGGCATTCAATCCTACAATCACCAACGCACTGGACCACGACAATACCTTCACCCAAGCCGGAATGGTGAATTCACCCATCCTGCTGCGGTCGCTCACGAAATGGATCAGCGGAATGACAGCGAAACCCAGCTGCAGACTGAGAATGACCTGTGATAGCACCAGCAGCTTGCCTGTGGCTTCCTCGCCGAAATATATGATGGTCAACAGCGCCGGGACGATGGCGATGACCCGCGTCACCAACCGGCGCATCCAGGGTGCGATCCGAAGGTTCAGATAACCCTCCATCACGATCTGCCCGGCAAGCGTACCGGTGATGGTCGAGCTCTGTCCGGCGGCAATAAGCGCCACCGCGAAAAGCACAGGAGCCAGCTGCGATCCCAGCAACGGTTCAAGGAATTCATGGGCGTCACGGATGTCGGCCACCTCGAACATGCCATTCCGGAAAAAGGCGGCAGCCGCCAATATCAGGATCGCTGCATTCACAAAGAAGGCCAGGTTGAGCGCGATTACCGAATCAATGAGGTTGTATTTGATGGCTCGCTTGACAGATCCGGGAGTCCGCTCGATTTTACGCGTCTGGACCAAGGACGAATGCAAGTACAGGTTGTGCGGCATGACGGTCGCGCCGATGATGCCGATGGCGATGTACAGGGCTGTTTCGTCCGGCAAAGACGGCACGAATCCTCGGGCGATTTCGGCAGTGATGGGCTGCGCAATGATCATCTCAGCAAGGAACGCGAGACCGATGATGCCGATCAGACACACGATGAAGGCTTCGATACGCCGCATCCCGAAGTTGATCAGAAAGAGCAGGAGGAAGGTGTCAAGTACGGTGATACATACTCCCCAGATGAGCGGAAGCCCGGTTAGCAGCTGGATGCCGATCGCCATTCCGAGCACTTCCGCCAGATCGGTGGCGGCGATGGCGATTTCAGCGAGGAGATAAAGGAAGATATTGACCGGTTTGGAATAGGTGCGGCGAGAGGCCTGTGCCAGGTCGTTCCCGCTTACGATACCGAGCCGCGCACTCAGGCTTTGTAAAAGCACGGCCATCAGGTTGGACATCAACAGCACCCATATCAGGGCGTAACCGTACCGACTGCCCCCGGCGATATCTGTGGCCCAGTTGCCCGGATCCATATACCCGACGCTTACCAGGTAGGCCGGACCGATAAATGCGAAAATCCGCCTGAATCCCGTAAGGCGGGGATGTGTGGTATCCACCGAACCATGTACTTCGGAAAGGGAATGATGTTCGCGGGAATCGTCCTTCATCGGCTCTTAAAAATACGGACAATAAGGATATCGATCCGACCGCCTTTTGTCGATCTTCCAACAGGCGTGCCCAAGGTATCCGACCTTTCGTATTTTCGCCGGCGTGATGTACAGAAAAATCATAAAACCACTTTTATTTAAACTTGATCCTGAGAAAGCTCATAACTTGACATTCAAATTGTTAAGCATTGTCAGCGGAATCCCCTTTTTACTCCCTTTGCTCAGGTTTTTGAATCGTAACCGTCCTTCCGAGGGCGTGATCATCGCCGGTCTTCGTTTCCCGAACAGGGTAGGACTGGCGGCCGGACTCGATAAGGACGCGCATCATTTCCTTGAACTGGGAGCCTTGGGTTTCGGGTTTGTGGAGGTGGGAACCGTCACTCCGGAACCCCAGCCGGGCAACCCGCAGCCACGGCTGTTCCGTTTGCCGCAAGACAATGCCCTCATCAACCGGATGGGATTCAATAACCGGGGAGTGGACAATATGTTTCGCCGTTTGCAGCAGAAGCGCCACGGACTGGTCATCGGCGGTAATATCGGTAAGAACAAAACGACACCTAATGAGCGCGCAGCGGATGATTATTCACGATGCTTCCGTACGCTTTTCCCTGCCGTCGATTATTTTGTCGTTAACGTCAGCTCTCCCAATACGCCCGGACTACGGGAGCTTCAGGAAAAGGGGCCGCTGAAAGCGTTGCTGAACGGATTACAGCAGCTCAACAAGGAGCTTGCTGCGAAAAGCATGTCCTCTGAAAAACCGGTATTCCTGAAAATAGCGCCGGATCTGACCGTCGCCCAGCTGGACGATGTCATCGAAGTAGTGCTCGAAACGAAATGTGCCGGGGTTATCGCTACCAATACGACAGTTTCCCGCAGCGGTCTGAAGACCGAAGCTGAGAAAATCACATCCATAGGTGCCGGAGGACTGAGCGGAAAACCGCTTACCGACCGTTCGACAGAAGTGATCCGTTACCTGGCTGAACGCTCCAAGGGTAATTTCTCCATCATCGGAGTGGGCGGAATCCATTCTCCGAAAGATGCCCTGGAGAAAATCGAGGCCGGTGCTTCATTGATACAGCTTTACACCGGTTTCGTATACGAAGGGCCCCGGCTGATCCGTACCATCAGGAAAGCGATAACCGAAAACCAACCACTAACCTCTAATCATTAACATCCATCAATCCTCCAGGTGCTTCAGCACTTTCGCCTCCAGGAAGAAGATGATTTCTTCGGCCACATTCTTCGCCTGGTCGCCCGTACGTTCCAGCTTGCGGATCGTTGAGAGGATGTGAAGTGCGGGGGTGATGTTCGCAAAGTCTTTTTTTACAAGATCTTCGATCGTTGAATTTGCGGAATTGTTGATGTCGTCCAGCAGCTCGTCTTTCTGAAAGACTCCTCTTGCGGTTTTTGTGTCCTCGTTGACGAAGGCACGTTGCACATCTTCCATCATTTCAATGGCGGTGAGGAACATCGGATCCAGACGGGTCGCCTCGATGACATCCGCGGAGAAAGGCGATTTAGCCTCGACCACGTAACGGGCAATACCGTCCGCGATATCTCCGATACGTTCCAGATTGTAATTGATCTTCAAAACGGCCAGAACAAAGCGCAGGTCGATGGCCACCGGATTGAAAAGGGCGAAGATGTTCTCGCAATCCTTGTCGATCTTGAGTTCAAGGGAATTCACCCGGCGTTCATTGAAACTGACCTCTCGTGCAAGGTCCTTGTCGAAGTCGACCAGTGCGATATTCGCCTTCCGAAGCTGCGAGATCACCAGGTCGAACATGTCGACGGCTTCGCTTTTAAGTCGCTTGAGTTCTACGTCGAGGTGGGACATAAGGATTTTTTTTGTGAAACGAAGGTAATGAAAGGTGAGCTCGGACAAGTAGCCTTATCCGAAACGGCCCGTTACATAGGCCTGCGTCTGTTTCTTCGATGGATTCGTGAAGATGACCGGAGTGTCATCGTATTCCACCAGCTCTCCAAGGTAGAAGAACGCGGTCTTATCGCTCACCCTGCCTGCCTGCTGCATGTTGTGTGTGACGATGATGATCGTATACTTATCCTTCAACTCATAGATCAGCTCTTCGATTTTAGAGGTGGAAATGGGATCGAGTGCGGATGCCGGTTCATCCATGAGCAGCACCGCCGGCTCAATGGCCAGGGCTCGCGCAATGCAAAGTCGCTGCTGTTGTCCGCCGGACAGTTCAAAAGCCGATTTCTTCAGTTTGTCTTTCACTTCGTCCCAAAGTGCCGACTGCCGAAGGGCAGTCTCTACTCGGTCCTCGATGAACCCTCGGTCCGAAATGCCGTTCACACGCAATCCGTAGGCGACATTCTCGAAGATCGATTTCGGAAACGGGTTCGGTTTCTGGAAGACCATGCCTACGCGTTTCCGTAGCTCATCGATCCGCATCCCGCTCTTTTTGCTGTAAATGTCTTTTCCCTCCAACATCACATCGCCCTCGATGCGGACGTTGTCAATCAGGTCGTTCATGCGATTGAAAAGACGCAGATAAGTCGATTTGCCGCACCCGGACGGACCGATCAGGGCAGTGACCGTGTTGGCAGCGATCTCCATGGATATTCCCTTAAGTGCATGGAAGTCGCCGTAATGGAGATGTACGTTGTTCGTTTTTATCATGGTAACGGTCAGTTCATTTTCACGCGCTTGCTCAAGACCCGCCGGATGAGGTTCGCAATAAGATTCAGAAGGAGTACGATCAGCACCAATACCAAGGCTGTGCCGTAAGCCATGTCACGGGATGCCGTTATGTCGGTCCCACTGGTCGAAATCACATACAAATGATACGGAAGGGCCATCACCTGGTCGAAGACGGAGGTAGGAAGCTGCGGAAGAAAATAGGCCGCAACTGTGAATAGGATGGGCGCGGTTTCACCTGAAACACGTCCGATCGCCAGGATAAGTCCGGTCAGGATATTGGGAGCCGCAATCGGCAATACCACTTTGCGGATGGTCTGCAGTTTGGTCGCGCCCAACGCCAAGCTTCCGTGGCGAAAGGTATTGTCGACGGCAAGCAATGCCTCTTCTGTCACCCGTATGACCACCGGTAGTGCGAGTAGCCCAAGCGTCAGTGAGCCTGCAAGTATGGAATCGCCGAAATCCAGCTTCTTGACGAACATCGCCATACCGAACAGCCCGAACACGATGGAAGGCACTCCCGCCAGGTTGCTGGTCATCAGCTTGATGAAACGTTTCAGCATGCCGTCCTTCATGTATTCGTTCATGTAGATGCCGGCAAGGACTCCAACGGGAAAGGCGAAAATCATCGAGCCTGCAACCAGACAAAGTGTACCGATGATGGCAGGATAGATTCCTCCGGCAGTCATTCCCTCTTCGGGCATTGAAGTCAGGAATTCCCAACTGATGGTCCTGATACCCCTGGATACGATGAAATAGAGGATGATGCCAAGCAGGGCGACTACGCCCCATGCAAGCAGTCGCAGTGTCCAAAAAGCGATGGTCTGTCGGAGGTGCTTGTCCATATCGCTCACTTCTTGAATTTTCTTTTGGCGGAAATACGTTCCACCCACAGGTTGATTATCATCGTCATCAGGAACAACAGGCAGCCGAGCGCGAACAAGGCCTTGTAATGGACACCGCCGGCAGGCGCCTCTCCCAATTCTGCAGCGATAGTGGCCGGAATCGTCCGCACGGGCTGCAGCAATGAGGTGGGAATGACAGCTGCATTGCCGGTCACCATCAGGACAGCCATCGTTTCTCCGATGGCCCTTCCGATACCCAATATCGCGGCGGCGGAAATGCCGGAAAGCGAGTAGGGTAGGACCACCCGGTTGATCGTCTGCCACTTGTTTGCGCCCAAGGCCAGAGAGGCCTCCCGCATGCTGCGTGGCGTGTTGCGCATCGCATCTTCTGAGATCGTGATGATCGTAGGCAATGCCATGATGGCCAACACCAAGGATCCTGCAAGCGCCGTCTCACCGACCGGCAGGTCGAAACTGTCATGGATCAGCGGCACGATGATGATGAGCCCGAAAAAGCCGTACACCACGCTGGGAATTCCCGCCAGTAACTCGACGACAGGTTTCAGCACCTTCCGGATGCGTTCGTCGGCGATCTCAGCCATGTAAATGGCAGTAGCCAGCCCGACCGGCAAGGCGATGAGAATCGCAAAGAAAGAGACCAGCAAAGTGCCCAGCAAAAGTGGCATGACGCCTAATTGAACAGCAGGTTCGGAAGTAGGAAACCATTCCTTGCCGGCAATGAATTGCGGCAGGTTGTTCTTGTCGACATCGATTTCGGTTCCTTTGAAATCAGTCGCCATTTGCTTCCTGTTCAGGACGGCGATGATGTTCGGCAGACTGTCGATCAGACCGCTGAACTTTTGCGGCAGGAATTCGAATTCGGCCCCCAGATCTTCTTCAGTGAAGTAACTGCCCAGGTCGTTCACAGTGACAATCAGGATGTCCTCATCCCTTCCTCCGAGTTCTTTCCAATTGACGGTATTCTGGTCGAAGATGTTCTTGATCTGTGAAGGTGTCAGGTGCTTTACAGGATTACTCCTGTTCACCGCAATGACGGTGCCTTCCTCGACCGGAGAGGTGCTGAAAAGGGAAACACCCTCCTTGAATAAGAAAACGACAATGAGCAGTACGGTCAAGGAGGTGACCGTACCGCTCAATGTGAGGATTCCTTCAATGAAACGCTCTGTAAGATCCCGTAGGAAACGTCGCACGATCTGTTTTCAGGTTATTTGGAGAGCGGAATATAACCGATCTCCTCGACGGTTTTCTGGCCCTCCGGCGAAAGTACGTAATTGATAAATGGCTTTACCTGAGCTTCCTTGCTGACCGGATAATAGAAGAACAAAGGGCGTACGATCGGATACGTCTTGTCCATGGCGGTCTGCTTGGAAGCTCCGATATAGGTCTTGCCTTTGTCGTAGGAGACCTTGAGGTCCTTAACATCATTGTTCACATAGGCCATCCCGACATAGCCGATGGCGCCTTTGGTCTGGCTGACCGACTGGATGATGGCGCCGGTAGCCGGCATGTTAAGCACGGAGCTGGCATAGTTCTTCCTGTTCATGACGAACTCCTTGAAGAATTCGTAAGTGCCGGAGCTCGTTTCACGGGCATAGGCCACGATCACCATGTCCGCACCTCCTACATCTTTCCAGTTCTTGACCTTACCGGTATAAATGGCTTCGATCTGCTCGCGTGTAAGCTGACTCACCTTGTTGGCAGGATGCACGATGATCGACAGGGCATCATAACAGATGGTCACTTCCTTGACGGACTTGCCAGCATCCTGAAGCTTCAGCTTCTCGTCCATTTTCAGTTTTCGCGACGACATGGCGATGTCCGTGGTGCCGTCCATGAGGGCTGCGACGCCTACTCCGGAACCGCCGCCGACCACCGTGACCCGCTTGTTGGCATTCGCCTTCATGTACTTCTCCGCTTCCTTCTGCGCGAGCGGAAGCACGGTGTCACTTCCCTTCAGGACAACTTTCTGTGCAAGCGAAAGATTGAGGGAGATTGCCGCTATGGCGGCCAATGCAAATGATTTTTTCATGGTTTATTTTATAGTAGCCTTTATATGGATCACTTATCAGAAGCGTACCTGGATACGCAGGGTGAACTGGTTATCTTTGATATCACGGGTGTAATTACTCAGGTTCGAGGATGTTTCGTTGGTCACGAAATCATAATAGGCCATGATACGGGTGGTTGATTCCCAACGATAGACCAGCCCTACACCCAAAGTGCTGAATTTGATGTCTCCTGCGCCGGTTTTTGTCAGTCCGTCGCCAACGGTTTTTCCGATTTCATCGCCGCTGACTTCCGTATTCGGGTCGAACCAGTCGTACTTGATGACGGTCTGCAAGGGAGTCTCCCGGATATTCTGAAGGAAGTAAAAGTAAGCACCGTTGAATTGGCGGGTATAGACGTCGGAGAGGCCTGTATAGGTCGAATTGAAACTGTTGCTGGAGGAAGAGGATCCGGGCTGGAAGCCTTGTATGTATTCCGCTCGGAAGGTGGTAAGACCGGGCCACCAGGTAAAGCTGAGCTGACCATCCATACCCAGGTATTCACGATGGGAATAACCGCGATCGACGATCGCCAGCGTCTTCTGATCATCCTTCAGCGTAACCTTCTTGTAACCCAGGACACCGGCTGAGTCCCTTGCAGTTTCAAACGCGTTCACGGTATCGATCCGCCATCCTCCACTGTAAAAGGATGTGCCGAGACCGTACTTAACGGTTTCTTCCTTGTTGGAATGGGCGAAACTGAACCTGCCGATGAAATCCTTTTTTGAGTCGGTCTCACTTACATCTCCCAAGAGCTGGTAGACTCCGGAAGTATTACGAAGCGAGGTGACAGGGGGAGAAGAATTACCGTTGACCAGCATCAGATCCATTCGAAGTGTGTGCAACGGAGAGAACTTGTGCGGATTGATGGTCAGCATCGCGCCCAGGTCGCGTTCGTTCGGGAAAAGTATCTGTGACATCCGACCGCGCTCCGGGGTTTCACGCACACCGGAGGATTGGGGCATTTCAAAACCGAATTGACGGTTCTGCATGCCCATAGTCAGCGAGAACCATCCGAGTTTACGCTCGCTGAGCTTGACATACGCATCCATGAGCCGGACACCCCGCTCGGTGAAATCAAGCTGATACATCACTTCTCCCAGTGAAAGGCCACGGTCGTCCATCTGGGAATTGTACTGGACGCGGAGTCGTCCGCGACGGATCATGAAGCGTGCCTTGTCGCCGGGTGCGAAATTGCCACCGTTGAAGGAACTCTGCCCGGCTGAGTCGGCCAGTTGGAACTGCGCCTGCACATAGCCGTTGATCTTGATACGCTTCAAAAGATCCAACTCCTGGCGTATGCCGGCAACGTGGCTCGTTAGCGTATCGATCGGATTCATTTCCACATCCTGACCGAAAACAGGCGCGATGCCGGTCACGGTGAAGACCGCTAAAAATAGAAGTAACAGGTTTTTTTTCATGCCTTTTGTGGGGTGAATGGTATGTTACAAAACAATCACCCCAAGGTTAAGGCATCCCCTTCCCTATATTAAGCTAATGTTAAATGTGAACGGTAATTGACATGGTTGTTAACAATTTCTCAGAATTTATAGGAAACAGAGAGGGAAATGGTGGTGCCGGTGAGCGTGTTCGAAATACGAGAATCATTCCCGGCATCGTATTTTCCGTTTCCGTTCACGTCCTGATAAAAGACTGCAGGCCGATTAAGCAGGTCATTGACGCCCAATTTGACCTCTCCCTTGTCGAAAATCCGTTTGCTGACCTGCACATCAAATATGCTTCTGGGAGCTTCAAGGATGCTGAGGTAGCCCTGATTGCCGACCTGGAAGATACGGTCACCGATCCTGTTGAATACGATATTGCATCCCACACCGCTCTTAGGATTCAGATACTGGAAGCCCGCATTCAAAACATACGGGGATTGACCTTGCATAGGCCTTTCGCCCAAGGACCTGGCATCGTTGGATACATCCACACGCGACTTCATCAGGGACAAGTTTCCGTATACCGAGAAGTTTTCCAGCTGATTCCAAGTTATCCATCGGTCAAGGAAGTCCAGTTTCTTGCGCCATTCTGTCTCGATTCCGTAAACGGTGCCTCTTTCAGCATTCTGGAAGCTGATCCTCCTCGATCCTGCACCTGAGCTTTCAACGACAGGTTCGATAGGGTCGTTGAAGTCCTTGAAGAAGACCGATGCTGATAGCATTTCGCCGGCGGCTGGAAAGGTCTCCCAACGAAGATCAATGTTCGTGATCTGTGAACGCCGAATATTGGAATTTCCTGCTACCGAAGTGGCGGTTACGAAATCATAGAAGGCGAAAGGAGCCAGTTCCCGGAATTCGGGGCGAGCCACGGTTCTTGATGCGGCGAAGCGAAGATTCGTATGTTCGCCAGCGGCATAGGTGTAATTCAAGGAAGGCAGGACATCCGTCACATTGGTGTTCACGTCGATTTTCTCATTGCTATAACCGTAAGAGCGTAACTCCTGGATGAAATTCTCTACTCGAAGCCCCCAGACTATCCTTGATTTTTCAGCTATGCGGTTGTCCGAAAGGATATAGCCGGCGTGGAGAAATGAAGAGGCGGTATAGTGGTCGGAGGGATTGGTGATCTCATCGATCCGGAATCCGTCCGTCCCCATATGCTCCGGAGTAAAAAGGTTTTCCACAGGTAACTGAAGATAGGACCAGTTGAAACGGGAGGCATTGGTGACTACGTAGCCCAATACCCTTGCGTCAAAGGTCCTTTCCTTTTGCTGCTCGAAGATGCCGGTTTTGATACTGTGGTTACTGCCGGATTTTCCGAGCGGAATGGTAACAGAGGTCTCTCCGAAACGGTTTCCTTCCTCGAGCGTGGAGTAGAATTTGCCCGAATAGTTCGGAGATGCCGTTCCGAACGGCACATAGGCGTAGTAGTTGGTGTCTTCGGCGCCGGTGTTGGCGTCACGGTAGTACAGGCTGCGACGAAGATCCGGGGTAGATTGCTGAATTCTGCTGTAACCAAGATTCCAGTTGACGCGCAGTCCCTTTTCGTTGAGGGCATGTTCACCGTTTAAAACCGAATTAAGGAAGGAATTGGAGGCGAACCACAACGCCTTGGCATCGATCTCCTGTGCGTTCTCGAGGTCGAAACCATGCCGATGGATCACCTGGTCGTTCGAATTCACGCTGTAGAGATTACGGAAAGATATCTTCGAACGGTCACCGATCTTATAGGATGCATTGAAAAGAGCTCCCCAGAAGATGTTGTCGCGGTATTGCCGGTCGGAATATTCGAAGTTCTGTTGACCGTCGAAATCGAAGTCAGCCCGCTCGGTCTCTGAAGTCCTTTGGGAATTGGAGTAGGTGAGGGCGCCGATAAATCCGAAACGGTCCTTCCCAAGCTCCTTGGAATTACCGAAACTGAACTGGTAGTTCTGTGCCATCGGCTGAGATACTGCTTCTTCCGTTTTCCAGTCGTTCGGAAGGATTTTCGACTGATTGATTTTCTCGGCAGTGGACGCCGATTTGAGGGACTCGCTGTCCATGAATCCCTCGGGAAGTGAGCGCGTACCGTCATCAATGCCCAACCAATCCTTCTTTCCTCCTTCGTATTTTTCGTAATTCTTGAACGTGGATATCGAATTGACCGATGTACCCGCACTGAAACTCATAAACCGCTGGTCAGGAATGTCCCGTGTATTGACTTGTAACAATCCTCCCGCGAATTCACCCGGAAGGTCCGGTGTCGCCGTCTTGACGACTATAAGGTTATCCAACAAGTTGGCTGGAAACAAGTCGAAGGAAAAGGCCTTTCGGTCGGGCTCCGTGGATGCCAGCGGAACTCCGTTCAGCATGGCTGAATTGTAACGGTCATTCAGACCGCGGATGATGACGAACTTGCCTTCCTGTACGCTGGCACCGCTCACCCGGCGTACCACTTCACTCGTGCTTCTGTCGGGCGTGCGCTTGATGCTTTCGGCGGAAATACCATCCTGTACTGTAGCGCTTTTTTGCTGCAGTACCATCAATGCACCGATATTCTCCCTCTTCAACTCGGCGACAATCGTCACTTCGTTCAGTTCCTGACTGCCGGATTCCATGGCTACCTCCAGGTTGGTGACTTCACCGGGACGCACCGTTACTTCCCGTATCACTTTTGACTGATAGCCGACGTAACGGATGCTGACCGAATGACTGCCTGCCGGAATTCCCGGCAGCATAAAGTTTCCGTCAAGGTCGGTTACAGCGCCGATGGTCGTACCTTCTATCATCACCGGTACACCGATGAGCGTTTCTCCGTTTCCCTTGTCGACTATTCTTCCGGAAAGCTTTCCCGTCTGGGTGTTCCCTTCATCGGCGACAGCCTGGGAAATGGTCAGCATCAGACTGACAATCATGGTGCGAAATCGTATGTTCATGCGTGTGCGTTTAATTCAATGTCAAAGTATAATCGCTATGTAAATAGACGCTTATCGGCATGTTACCTTTTGGTTAACACCGAAAAAAAAGAGGAGCATTTGTGATATGCTCCTCCAATGTGAACGATATGTAAAATGGTCCTGCCGGATAGTAATTCCGGTCCGTAAGGGGTCACTTCAATAACTTAACTGTTTTAATTCCCTCCTCAGAGGAAATGACCAGATGATACGCTCCGGCTGGTAACAGTGAAACTGATGAGAGTGAAATGTGATGCTTGCCGGGAGCCAAATCGTATGTTCCGAGGTCGGCCACCATCCTGCCTTGCACATCGTAAAGGCGGATCTGACCGGTGAAGCGTTCCGTGAAAGCGGCTTCCAGCACAGATTCATTGTTGACCGGGTTCGGGTAGATGTTGGCGGCGCTCAGGATCATCAGTTCACGGATACCGACAGAGTAGGAGGAGTTCTGGCAATCGTAGTTCGCCCAACCCGCTGTCCAATCGGAGTTTCCGAAGGCGCCTTTGTAGGTGACGACATCAAAGAACGGGTCTTGCAGGTTCTGGGCGCTGAAATCCGCACCGGAAAGAAGCGGGGAACCCGACTGAGGTATGAAGTTGGGAGCGGAGTAATTGTACGGTGCGGTAAGCTGAAGGTCCGTCGGTGCCGCCAGCAGCGAATTTCCGTAAGCGCTCGTTCCGTACCACGTCGAGATATCGAAGGTGCTGCCGGAAGCTACCGCGAGGGGTGTGGTGCAACCTGCCCAGACGGAATTCCTCACTTGTAATTCATCAGCAGTTGCATTCGCTTCGCAATTCGCCCCGTCCACTAACAGTCCGGTTGGATAACCGGCAACGGCGGAATTATAGATGCAGGACTTTGAACTGCGACGTATGTGAGCTCCCCGTTTATAGTTACTGTTATAGGTATTCCCTCCGCCTGTGATCGGTCCGATGAGGGTGACATTCGAGTACTTGGCATTGGTGAACGGCGTATTCAGTGTGCCGCTGGCATCGTTATCCGATTCGAAACCGTTGGAACCGGAAATATCGGCTACTGCGGAATCGCGTAACCCTACCAGGAATTGCATCCGACCGTTGAATCCGTAGTCGGTATCGAAGTCGTCATCCAGGCCGCGGTAGGCGATCAGGTGCTTCGCATTCACCGTGCCTCCGAAGCATTCGTAGGAATCATCGCCCGAATAGCTCACCATGACATAATCTATGAGAGTGCTGTTTCCGACACTTCCCAGTGTCAGGCCGTTGATCTCATTATTGGGCATGAAGGCGATACCGGGAAATTCAATGCGGACATACCGCAAGATGCCCGAATTATCACCCGGAAGAGTGCCGCCGTAAAGTCCTTTTACCGGATCAAGTCCGCCTTCGATAAGCTTCTCTCCGGCCGGATCGTTCAACGGAGCCCTTCCGAGAATGATTAATCCGCCCCAGTCACCATAGGTGCGCGACCCGGCAGGCTCGTTGGAAGTGAAAACTATTGGTTGGGAAGCCGTTCCGTCAGCCAGGATCTTTGAGCCGCGTGTGATGATAAGAGTTCCCTTCGAGGCCTTGTCACCCTTGATCACCGTACCCGGTGAGATGGTGAGCTCGGCATTGTTGGTCACATAGACAAAACCGCTCAGAAGATAAATGTTATTGCTGGTCCACGTTGTGTTGGACGTAATGTCGCCGGAAACCGTCACGACATTCTGCGAGGATGCGCTCATGGTGCACCACAGCAGTACAGAAAAGGCAAGTAGGGGATTTTTCATGGGTCAGGATTTAGATTTGACCCGAAAATATCCCTGCCTCGTTACCCGAATGTTAATGAGGTATCAAGAATGAATTAGGAAAAAGTGAACGTATTGTAAACAATCGGTTGCTTCACAACACCAAACGGTAACCGATACCCTTCTGGGTCTGGATGATGCCGTCGGTGATTTTCTTTCTTATGCGAAGCACATGGACATCAATGGTCCGGTCCTTTTCATCGCCTTCACGCTTCCAGACTTTTTCAAAGATCTCATCCCTTGAAAACACCTTGGCAGGCTGACTGGCAAGCAAGTATAATAATTCGAATTCCTTGCGTGAGAGCTGAATGAGCTGCTGATTGAAATGGACCGTATAGCCGTCACGGTCGATATGCAGCTTGTTGGAATTACGTTCTGACAGCAATGATATGCTGCTGCCGCCTATGCCCATACGCTTCGAAAGTCGCGTTAAAAAGGCGTTTTTTCTGAGTGGCTTTGAAACATAATCGTCTGCACCGGCCTTGAAGGAGGAAATTTCTGATTCAGCCTCCTGCGAAGAGGAAATCATGACCGTCGTCAAAGGACCATTTCCGAATTCGCTTTTAATCAGAAAACAAAGCTCAAGGGCAGCCACCTCCTGCCGGTCACTGTCGATGACCACGGCGTCCGGGCGAATCCTTCGTATATCCGAAAGAGCGGAAGCAAGATGGGTGCAAAGGAAGAAGTCAAAACCGTTCGATGAAGCAACAGAGATCAGCTGCTCCGGAATGGAATGGTCGGAAACATACAGGACTCTTCTCATTGGTGGCTTTCGCTGGCCTGCAGGATCTCCCTCACCAATCCTAATATGACGCTCGGTCGGATCGGCTTGGTGATATAATGCTCGCCACCGGCTTCGGCGGCCTGCATCGTGGTGTATTCGTCGGAGTCCGCAGTGAGGAAGAGTATCGGGATGGCTCTCAAGGTCTCGTTTTGTTTGAGGTCTCGGCACACCTCTATGCCGCTGCGACCGTGCATCCGGATGTCCAGGATGATAAGATCAGGCAGAACCTCATATGCCTTCTTCAGACATTCATTTCCGTCAAAGGCGCAATGTACTTCGTAGTCCTCCTTGCTCAGATTGTACGAAAGTATTTCGACGATGTCCGGTTCATCATCCACCACTAATATCTTAGGTCGCTCGTTCATAGGCACGAATATCATCCAGGCATGTAAAGAGATGATTACAACCATGTGAATTAATTGTTAAAAGCCGCTCTGCCGGAAGTGAAGGATTGGCCAATAGAGCGTAAATTTGAAGCCCGTGGCGAAAAAACGTACCAAAAAAGAACAGCGCATCCTGAAGAGGATGTGGACGGCCGTCGGGGTCCTGTTGCTTGTCGTGGCCGCTTTCGGTTTTTTCATCCTGAAGCGGCTGTATACCCCCAACGTACTCATCAAAGACGATGGCTATGTGTTCGTGCCCACCGGGTCATCCTTTAATGATGTGGTGAGGATCCTCAAAGCGGAACAGGTGCTCAAGGACGAGGAGACCTTCCGATGGACGGCCATGCGCATGAACTACACCGGTCAGATCAAGCCCGGACGCTACAGGCTGAAATCCGGTATGGGAAACCGGGAGCTGGTATTATTACTTCGAAGCGGCAAACAGGCTCCTGTACGGCTGACCTTGAATAATATCCGTACCCGGGAACAACTCGCAGAAAGGGCCGCTGCTCAGCTGGAACTCAAGGCTTCTTCGCTGCTGAAACTGATGAACGACCGTGATTATCTGGCCGTGAAAGGTTTTTCCCCGGATAACGTCCTTGCGATGTTCCTTCCGGACACCTACGAACTCTACTGGAACACGTCTCCCGATCAGTTCATCACCCGCATGAAACGCGAGTACGACAAATTCTGGAACCAACGCCGCCTGAAAGCGGCCTCCGATGCCGGTCTGAATCCAGTCCAGATCTCCGTCATCGCTTCCATCGTTCAACAGGAAACAAACAAAGAGGACGAAAAGCCGGTCATCGCCGGCGTTTACATCAACCGATACCGGAAAGACTGGAAACTTGAAGCGGATCCGACGTTGGTCTATGCCAACGGCGACTTCTCCATCAACCGCGTACTGAATATCCATAAGTCCGTCGATTCTCCCTATAACACCTATGTTTACAAGGGGCTTCCGCCGGGTCCTATCTGTCTGCCTACGCAGCAGTCCATCGATGCCGTCCTTCGGTTCCGGAAACACGATTACATGTATTTCTGCGCCCGTGATGACTTCAGCGGATATCATTCGTTCGCCAGGACCTATTCCCAACACCTTGAAAACGCTCGCAGGTTCCAGCGTGCAATGGATCGCAGAGGGATCATGCAGTAAGACGTTTGCTTGAGGATTCCGCTTTTTTTGACTATTTTCGAATCCTTTTCAAAAAATCCCCTTCGGGAAATCATTCGTCCCATGAGCAAGATAAAATTCGGTACCGACGGCTGGAGAGCCATCATCGCAGAGGATTTCACCGTACAGAACGTGGCGCGCGTCGCGGAAGCTACCGCCGATTGGATGCTGAAACGTTCGTCTTCGCCTTCCGCAGTGGTCGGACACGACTGCCGCTTCGCCGGCGAATTGTTCGCAGAGACTGTTGCGAAAGTTCTGGCCGCCAAAGGAGTGAAGGTAAAGCTGGCCAAAGGTTTCGTTTCGACGCCGATGATTTCTCTGGGTGCCGTCAATCACCAATGCGACCTGGGCGTCATCCTGACGGCATCCCACAACCCTCCTTCGTACAATGGATTTAAACTGAAAGGACATTTCGGCGGTCCGCTTTCTCCTGCGGACGTACAACAGATCGAGGACATCATTCCGGATACCTGCAGCATCGACGTAACCGGCATGACACTCACGGATCTCATCAATCAAGGCAAGGTGGAGTGGGTCCCCCTCGAAGACGAATACATCGCACATGTCGAAAAGAACTTCGACCTGGAAGCCATCCGTCGTTCAGGACTAAGGCTCGTGTACGATGCGATGTACGGGGCAGGACAGAATGTCATGAAGCGGCTCTTCCCGGACATCCGTATGCTGCACTGCGACTACAACCCCGGCTTTAACGGTCAGGCACCCGAACCCATCCATAAGAACCTGAAGGAATTGAGCGCCTTGATGTCCGGCGGAGGATTCGACTGTGCCTTGGTCACTGACGGAGACGCGGACAGGATCGGCATGTACGACGGAAACGGATCCTTCGTCGATTCGCACCACATCATCCTGCTCCTTATTCATTACCTGTACAAATACAAAGGGCTGCGCGGAAAAGTCTGTACCGCTTTCAGCACGACGCCGAAGGTGGAGAAGCTGTGTCGTCACTATGGCCTTGAACTGGAGACGGTCAAGATCGGATTCAAGTACATCTGTGAGATCATGCTGAAGGAGGACGTCCTGCTGGGCGGAGAGGAAAGCGGCGGTATCGCCATCAAGGGACACATCCCTGAACGCGACGGCATCTGGATGGGACTGGTCATCTGGGAATTCATGGCCAAATCCGGAAAGAGCCTTCCGGCACTCGTTCAGGAAATCTATGAGATCGTAGGGGCTTTCGCGTACGAACGAAACGACCTGCATCTGACCGAATCAGTCAAGAACCGCATCGTCGAACGCACCTCGAAGGGATACTACAAGGCGTTCGGTCCGTATGGGGTGAAAAAAGTAGAGGACTTGGACGGATTCAAATACTTTTTCGATGACAACCGGGACGAATGGTTGCTGATAAGGGCCTCCGGAACCGAGCCGGTTCTCCGGACCTATGCCGAGTCGAAGGATAAAGACGGTGCAGCCAGGATCCTGGAAGCGGCAAAGGCCACCCTGCTGGCCGACTGAAAGGCATTTATTACCCGTTTTTTTCTTTTTCCGACCCTTTTTAAGGTCAAAACCAAGCGCGGTTTTAGCAGATGAAATGAGACGTACCGCTGCGGTAGCTGCAGAATATGTCCTTCTGCGCTTGAAAATCGACATTCCCCGGCGTTCCTCTTACAACTCCTTATGGCGTGTCCTACGGATTTGTATCGGAAAATAAGGCTCATCCGCGATTTAATAATCCTTCTTCAGTAATCAAGCAGTGCTTTCTTACATCCGAAAGGGGAGCAATCGTGTTCACACATCTTTCGCCCGAATAGGTCCGTTATTAGTACTGTATTCGGCTGGTTACCGGATACATGGTTTGGTTAGGTTTGGTTTGAATCAATCCCGTAAGATTGATTGGTCCCTTCAACCCCGTAAGGTTGAAAAGAAAGTCCGGCTCGAAAGAGCCGGCTTTTTTATTTTCTACCTCCCGAAGACTTTTGAGGCATCAAGCACAGCTAAACCGCCGGCGCTCGCCAACCATCAAATTTCATCGCTCAATCCGAAGCTTCCGAAGAGTTGAGGGATTCTGATTGAAAGGTGCGACCGCCTTTAAACGGGACGTATTGTCAATATGGAAGTGAATTTCAGCCGGAGTGAAATAGATTTCAAAAGCTCGGCGACAATCTTACACCGGAATTTCAGCGAAAGGATATCAAAGGAAGCCTTAAAACGAGTTATTACGGTGCCGGGCATCAAAAGGGAAATGTTTCCTTACACCATCAATGCAGGCCTCCTGTTTGCAGCATCAACTGCTCCGCAATGTCCGTTATTAGTACTGTATCCGGCTGGTTACCGGTTACATGGTTTGGTTAGGTTGACTTAAACCGATTCTTAAATCGGTTGGTCCAAACGGAAGTCCGGTCATTAATGACCGGATTTTCGTTTTTAATACCCGGGGAGTTCCCGATGAGCGGTTAGCGCACTAACAGCGCGGGGATACGGACCGCAAATCTGTATAGGCCGAAAAGCAGTCCGGTGTAGAAAAGGTCGCCAAGCAGCTGATTGCGATAAAAAGGAAGTGCAGCCGTGTAACTCTGTAAAGCTCCCTGCAAATCAAAGGAATACATGCCGGGATAAAAGAAGGGGAGATTGGTAACCAAGTAGAATACCGTCGAGCAAAAGACGGAGGAAGCGGCGATCTTCAGCGCGTTGGTTTCTGCGGAAAGTCTTCGGCCCACCGCAACAGTCAGCAGGAAGCAGGCATATACCGGAAACATCGTCGGATGCAGGCCGATGATAAGATCGGAGACCAATAAGGCGCTGACCGGAACGAGATAGGAAAGATAACGGTTGCCCATGCGAGCGCCGGAAAACAGGGCCAGTGCGCCAATGGCCGTCATGTTGAACGGATGACTGATCAATCGGGTATATGCGGCTAAAAGGACCAACAGGCCGGCGATGATTACGTTGCGGTTTCTCTCGTTTTGGAACATGGTTGCGAATTTAGTGATTTGAAAGTAATCAGAAAGCGAAGGAGACACCAAGTTGTATGCCCCGGCCTCTTGTTCTGAACCCGTAAATCTCCTGATAGTCAGCATTCAGCAGGTTTTCTGCCCGAAGGTTCACACTGAGGCCGGAAGAAGGCCGCCAGACTGCCGAAAAATCAGCCAGGGTGTAGGAGGCTACCGATTTCCTGTTCAAGGCTCCATAGGGCCCTAAAGCGCTGTCATAATAGATGTCGGGTCTCTTTCCGGTGTAACGGACCTGGAATGAAAAGGTGAAATCCCGAAATGGGCGGTAATCCAAGGCGGCGAGAAATGTGGAGGGCCTTCGAAGAAGTCCGTAATAACGGTCCTTGCCTTCCAAAAAGATACCGGTGGCATAGGACTGGTAGTGGAAGCTGCTGTCGCGCTCCGGGTCGGACTGGTCAAGATATCCGTCAAGTACTGTTCCGTTCATCCGTAGTACGAATCGGTCGTTTAGTCTGGCCGACAAGCCCAACTCGAAACCGTAGACGGTCTGGTCACCGACATTCACATAGCGGTCGCCACGGTAGTCATCACGGTTGAAATCGGCACCCAGCTGTACAACCGGAATCGCTCCGTCCCAAAGATAAACGTAGTCGATCAGCCCCGCGGTGAAGGAACGGAAGACGGAGGCTTCCATCTGTATGTTGCCGTTGATTTGTGTTTTGTAACCCAGCTCAGCCGAAAGTGTTTTCTCCGGCGAAAGAGATTTGTTTCCGCGGGTCATTCCGGAAGCCGGCTGACCGTCCCAAGGCTGGTAGGTATCAGGAGCGAACAGCTGATACAGCGAGGGATTGGTGAAGCCGCTGGAAAAGGAAGCATATGCTGTGGACCTGTCGCTGATACGGAATGACGGTGAAAAATCGAACGATGATGCAATGCCGCAGATGTCATGGTAATTCAATCTTGCTCCGAAAAGGATATTCCATCTGTGCATATCCTGATGAAATAAGGTCCCGTTGATGTCGCCGTGTACGAAAGCAGCAGTATTCCGGGCAGTGGGAGACAAGGCGTCAAGATCGGTGGAATAGGAGAGGATGAAAGGATCGTATTGGGCTGAATAGAACTCGTTGCGCTGGTTCATGGCTTCGGATAGGAAGCTCAGGCCGCCCACGATGCTGGTGGCATGGTCGACGTAACGGAAAGTGAGATCGGAGGTGAGCTGGCTGCCGTTGTAGTCGTCACGGAACCAGGTCCGGTCGTTGAGGCCGGTCGACAAGGATATGGATGAATCGTTCAGTGCGTTCCTGGAGGTGACCGACCATCCGGCAGTGGCATTCACTGTCCAGCTTGGCGACAACGTGAAAGTCATTTCGGCACCGGCCGATTTTCTGCGGAAGTCAAGCACGTAATTGTCATCGTCCCTATAGGCACCTGCATCAATGGAGGTGGTCGAGGAAAGGGTGCGGTAAAACATGTGAAGCGAAGTCTTCGCGGACAAGTAGCCGGTAGCCACCTCCAACGCTCCTTTTTCCCACGGATCGGCATCGGGTCGGAATTCCGGCAGGATCAATCCGGTATCAAGCGTGGCATTGAAGCCGGTAGCGGTGAAATAATCACTGCCTGTCCTCAGATACCATCCACTCGGAGAAGAATAGGAGAGCGTACCGTAGCTTCCGGCATCCCGTCCGTTTTCGGCGAACAGCCCGGCACGTGCACCGAAACGCCCGTGATAGCCGCTCTTCAGGCTGTCGGGCCGAGTAGTGATTCTGACAACGCCGCCACAGGCGTTTGAACCGTACAACGTGCCCTGTGCCCCGCGCAGGATCTCGACCCGCTCTACGTCCGATAGCGGAAGTTCGGACATGTCTGCGATTCCGTTGATGGTGGAGACATCCTGGATCCTTATGCCGTCGATGAAGACGACCGTCTGGTTGCTGTTGGCGCCACGCAGGAAGATGGATTGGTTGCTGCCGGGAGCTTGGCCGCTTCCTACTACATACATTCCCGCCTGCTCCTGCAGTACATCACCCAGCGTGATATAAGCGGCCTTGTCAAGATCCTCCCGCGTAAGCACGGTGACGCTTCGCGGAGTCTCCAGCGTTATTTTGACGTTACGGGAAGCGACGATGTTCACCTCATCAAGCGTCTGTTGAAGCGAGTCAGGGGAGTTGGCCCGTAAACCGGAGGAGGCAAGAAGTACAAGAAGGAAGTGAAGTGACAGAGGTTTCCGGAGCATATTCATTCGTTAAGGACGTGCCCCGGAAAAACGGACGAAGTCGTCCCGGAAAAGGACCACTGTCGTCATACTCGCTTTTTACCCGAAAGCACGGATGACCGGAACTAAGGCAGGTCTTCTGACTTCGCTCTCTGTTCTCCGCCTTCCCGCCGTATCAGGGCAGTGGCATTCCGGAGAAAGGTCTATTAGAGCTTACAGCAGCGGGAACTGTCCACGATTCTCACGTGATTCCCTTTTAATCCCGACAATGCGGGAACCCTGTTCCGCCGGCAAATGTAAGTAAAAACAGGGAACCGCCTGCTTATTGCGGTTTGAGAACGGACCTGTTCGGGAAAACAACGTTCTCCAGATAGGAATAATCCGCCCCCTCGACCATATGGTCGCCGGAAAGATCCTCTCTTCGGTAGGAAGTGAAGAAGGATCCCGTGGCCGCTCCCATCGTGGTCAGGTCCGCGGCGTTAATGTTTCCGTCTTGGTTAACGTCACCTGCTGCAAGTCCGAAAACACCGGGTTTCAGTTGTACGAGATTGCTGCCGTAGGCGGAAGTCAAAGAGGAACTGAAATCGTAAGTGGTGTCCGGTGTGTCGAAATAGAACGGGACGCTGCTCCACGTCTCCAGATGATTACGGTGTTTCAGTACGATGTAATAAGTCTGCATCAGCGCGGGTTGCGGGAACTCTGCGTAGCCGGTTCCCGTGGTGTTCAGGAGACAGAATGTACGGTATTCGAGTCCGTACGGAGCGACCGAATTGTGGAGCTCTACGAAGAGCGTATCCGCCACCGTGTCCGTAGTCAACGGATTGATGGTTGGGATCATCGAATCGCTGGAGGTCTTGTAATAACTCTGCAGGAAGGCACGAATGACCAAGTTGTAACCGGGGGGTTCGGTCGCGAAGAACACGGAACTGCAGGAGTTGTTGGGGCCGGCAATATTTCGCGGTGCCACCCGGTAGAAGTACGTTGCGTTCCGTTCAAGGTAACCGGCTGAGATGAATGTATCCGGCAGATTCGATCCGATTTGTACCACCGGAGGGTTGATGGTGTCCAGATAGACATCGTAACCCGTCGCACCCGTAACACGTCCCCATGAAAGCGTCGTTCCGTAGGCCGGAATGTTGTAGCCCATGTTCGGCGGATTGAAATTCGTAGCGCAGGAAGGGGGTGGAGCGGTGACGCATACCGTGAAGGATCCGCGTCCTGCGCCTGACGAGAAATTGTAGATACGGACGAAATAAGTCGATCCGACGACCAGGTTATTGAAAGTGACCGACTCCGACTGTGCGTTCTTGGTGGCATCCGTGCAGGAGAGGGAAGTGAGACTGCCGCAGGTTCCGGAGAACACCTGCAGGACGGCGTTGAACTTGTGACCGGATTGAACGGTGACGGTAGTGGTGGTGGTCACCGCCTGGAAGGAATACCAGACATCGTCATCGGAATTAGGTGCAGGAGTACCTGTACAGGATGTCATGCCGGTGGAACCGGTAGCCGCAAGCGTTTTTCCGGTTATACCGTTGCAGAGCGTACCGATGGTAAGCCCGATCGCCCCGGCACAGTTGTCATTCGCCGGCGCCGGCGGAGTGGCATACACACACACAGCGAAATCACCGCCTAATGTTCCCGAGCTTACGTAGCCTACGCCGTAATGGAATACCCTGAAGTAATAGGTGTTTCCGGGTACGAGCGTGGTCAGATTCACGGTCTCCGAAAAACCAGTCCCCACCGTGCCGCTGTACCCGATCCGCGTGGTCGCATTAGTAGGTAAAGTGGAGAATACTTCCACCGAGGGATCGAAATTGGTTCCTCCATAAACACGGATACTTGTCTGCGCCTGCGTGGCCACGAACTTGAACCAGACGTCATCATCGGCGACTCCAAGACCCGTCTGGACGGTGATACCGCTCGAAGTCGCTCCGGCTGTGGAGTAGACTCCACCGCAAAGATTGGTGCACGGCTCCGTATTGACGTTCACTGCGACGGCATTGGCCGGAGCGTCATTGGCAGGGACTGCACTCGCCGGAGGCACATAAGCCGTATACGTTCCGGGAGTGAAACGGACGAGCGAATTGCAGGCGGGAACCGTCAGCAGGTTATTCACGGCCTTGGCCGTGGAATCCTTGAAGAACCGCGTGTTATGCACCTGCTGCGTGATCACTTCTCCGACGGAAGTGCCGGAGGTGACATTCCACGCATTGATACCGGTCGTGTAATTATAAAGAGGTGCAGTCGAAGGATTGATGTTGCCGAAGAAGCCGGTCATCGTTCCGTATACGAACTCGATGACGTTCGTGGATTCGAACAACTTCACCTGGAAATTCAGATCGGCACCGGTGATGGTCGCAGCCTCCATGGCTATCCATTCTACGGTGAATACGCGGTTCGGCGAAGTGCCTGTGGTGAGATAGCGGATGGAAGCATCAAGTCCCGACTGGAAACTGCTGTTACCCTGACAGCTGATGTCATCCCAGAAAGGGGCCAAGGTAGCGATGGATTTGGTGGCATCCGAAGCTGAAAAAGCAGTATTCTGATAGGCATAATTGGCAGAACTGGCGCCGTTGGCCGTGGCAGACGTATTGAAGGTGATGAACCCGTTGGTGGAGACCAGCACGTTAGAACAGGCGACACCCTGATAGTTGAAATTGAATCCGATGGGAACGCTGTTGCTGAGATTGTCGTCCGTGCCAGTACCGTTCCTCCAAGAGGCCACTATGTTTCCGGAGGAAGCGATAGAGGAATAGGAAATGCCGGTCAGACGGGCGACATCGAAAGCAAGAAGAGGAGCAGTGGTAAAGGCAGTCACAGCACATCCTGTGGCAGCACCGGTGGCCGTCCTGGGGACGACCTGCCAGTAATAAACGGTATTCCAACTGAGCGGCGCCGCAGGTGTGTACGTGGTGCCGGCCTGGGCGCTGCTGACCAGCGGCGGAGTCGCACTGGTTCCGAAATAGACATCGTACGTGGAAGGATATCCTCCGGATGTCCCCGGCGCCCAGGATAAAGTGGCGGTAGGGACGACGCCTGTTGCACCGGCAGACGGCGACAACGATGAAGCGCAGACGGGTAGACCTGGTGTGAACTTGTAGGTCCTGCCGGAAGTGATCGCAGAGGTATTCGCATTATTTGCGGTGGAAGTGCTGGCTGTATTGCTTGATACCGTGACACTGTAGTATTCCGAACCCGTGGACGTCACACCGATCGTATACGCGCCGGTGTTTGTGGCAGCGGCTCCGTAAACGAAGGTGATGGCGTTAGTGGTTTCTTCCAGCCAGCACTGGAAATGGGTGTTTGCCGCCTGTGCATTGTTCTTGGGGACCCTGACGAACCAGTCGACCACCAATTTCCTGTTGGGTGCGGTGCCGGTAAGTTTGTATACCACGCTGCCGGTAGTACTGGTGGAAAGATCATCCCAGTAAGGCATGATCTTCACATTGGCTCCGGTGGCAAGCGCATTGGTGGCCGTCGTCGCGACCGGTGTGCTTCCAAGCGCCATCAAGCCGTTACTGCTTACAGAAAACTGAGTGTAGTTTACGCCGGCATAATTGAAGCTGAAGCCGATATTGGTGACCGAAGAGGCCGCATCGTCGGAAGCTGACCCGATGAGACTTCCTGTCGGCGTAGTGACATCCTCCAGTAATCCTGTGGAGGTCGTACTGAAAACATAACTGTTTACAGGGTATTGAGCGAAGGACGGCGTAATGTAAGCCGACAAGGAAAGTATGGTAGAAAGAGCTACCCTGTACAGGAGACGCAATCGCGACGCCGGCAATAAAGTGGCTGCATCCATGTGTGGCTGGTTGCGTAGTTTCGGTTATGGTATTTCGGCTTTGGAATATCCCTGGAAAGAAATCCTCCAAAAACCGGTCACTGGTTCCTCCTAAATATAAGCATTTAATCACGTTTTTTAGCTAATTTTGAACTTTCAGCGTGCGGATTTTTGTGAATCGACGGAAATCTTCCGCCAACGGTGCTGTTGAATTGTTCAAATTGACCGTTCCGGTGGCCTGACCAACTTATAATGACGCAATGACTTTGTTCCGCCCATCAAGAATCCCGATCATAGACGCCGGTCTAACAGGATCATTGGTGTCCGATTATCTTAGGGGCAGGGACGACATACGGCCGTGGTACTCGGTAGGTCCCGATATGGACTCCTTGCGGGCATTCAGAAAGATCCGCCAGAGTTCACCTGCAGACAGGCAGACGCTGCTGAAGGTCCTGAAACTCCAATACGAAGCGTTGAAGGAGTCCGGAGAACCTATTTCTCCGAAAGTCCTTCAGAACCTTGAGAAGCTTGGCGATCCGAAGACCTTCACCGTCACGACCGGACATCAGCTGCAGGTGGCCGGAGGGCCGTTGTTCTTCACCTACAAGATTCTCTCTGCCATCCGTCTGGCGATGGAACTGGACAAGTCGGAGGAGGGCTATACACATGTTCCTGTATTGTGGTTGGCCTCTGAAGACCACGACATGCAGGAAATAAGCACATTCAGAGTCAAAGGACGTGACTTCACGTGGGACTCCGGGTGGAAAGGCGCCTCCGGAAGGGCCCCGGTGAAAGGCCTTCCCGAATTGATGCAAGAGGTGGAAGAACTGGTATCCGCCGATGCGTACGGTTCAGAGATATCCTCAATACTCAGGGACAGTTACAAGGCCGACAGGGACCTTTCACTTTCAACACGGATATTCGTAAACAGACTGTTCGGCCGGTTCGGACTGATAGTCCTGGATGCTGATCATAGGGAACTAAAGAAGTCGGCAGTATCTGTTTTCTCGGACGAGCTGCTACGGCAGTCGGGCTTCCGTGAAGTCGCGCAAACAGTTATACAACAATCCGCCTACGGATCTCCGCAAGTTGAACCGCGCCCTGTGAACCTCTTCCTTTTGAGTGAAGACGACCGGAAGCGCATCGATCCGGAGGGCGACCACTTCGTGGCAGCAGGGACGGACCTTCGTTTCAGCCGGGAGGAAATCATCCGTAAACTGCAAGACCATCCCGAACAGTTCAGCCCGAACGTAGTGCTGCGGCCTTTGTATCAGGAGTCGGTTTTACCTAACCTGGCCTACATAGGAGGTCCTTCCGAAGTGGCTTACTGGCTTGAATTGAAAAGCCTTTTCGAGTACCACAGGATTCCTTTTCCTGCCGTACTGATCAGGAATTCATTCCTGGTCCTCAATCGAAATGCATCCTCGAAAGCGGATGGCTTCGGTTGGCAGGATCTTCAGTTGCTGGAGGATTTGAATGCCTGGATACGTCGTGAGGTTCTGGATCCGGCTTCAGCGCAGGACCCGCTTCCTGCCGCACTCCAAAAACTGGATAAAATCTATGACGCGCTTGCCGCGGATCTGCGCACTGTCGATCCCACGCTGGAAGCATCCGTCAATTCTGAAGCACAGAAATCCCGCAAAGGGTTACACCAATTGCAGGAAAAACGGTCCCGTGCCCTGAAGCGCCGCGAAGAAACGGTGGTATCGCGTCTCAGGCAATTGGACGACACCGTTCGACCGGGGGGAGTGTTCCAGGAGCGTTCGGAGAGCCTCATAACATTCTATGCTTCTTTCGGCCCTTCCTTTATCGATGAATTACTGAGGCACTGTCTGCCGGTGAATGACTCCCTGACCGTTCTCAGGGAATTGCAGGCCACCGGCTGAAAAAGAGAGGGTTTGGCACTCCGTTTGATAGCACTGAAATCGTACTTTTGTCCATGCACCAGAAGATCCTGATCATCGATTTCGGATCGCAATACACCCAGCTGATAGCCAGAAGGGTACGTGAGCTGAACGTCTACTGCGAAATCCATCCGTTTCACCATTTCCCGGCACTGACCCCCGATACCAAAGGAGTGATTCTCTCCGGGAGTCCGTCCTCGGTTCGTGATACCGGTTCTCCGCGAATCGATCTTTCTTCCATTCGCTCCAAAGTGCCGGTTCTCGGTGTCTGTTACGGCGCCCAGTTGTTGGCATTGGAAGGCGGGGGAGAGGTGCTCCCTTCCAAAATCCGTGAATACGGACGAGCTACTTTGAAGTCAATTGATGCTTCCTGTGAGCTTTTCAGGGATATCAACGTGGATTCTACCGTGTGGATGTCCCACGGCGATACCATCTCGTCCGTTCCATCCGGTTTTGATGTGGTCGCCAGCACCGGCGATGTAAAGGTAGCCGCCTACCGGGTGAAGGACGAAGCTACCTTCGGCATCCAGTTTCATCCGGAAGTGACTCATTCGGTCGACGGAAAGAGACTGCTCGAGAATTTCGTCGTCGGCATCTGCGGATGCAGCCGTGACTGGACGCCGGCATCCTTCATCGATGAGACCATTGCATCACTCCGTAAGGAACTCGGCAACGACCAGGTAGTGTTGGGCCTTTCCGGTGGCGTTGACAGTTCGGTCGCAGCGATACTGCTTCACAAGGCGGTCGGAAAGAACCTCCACTGCATCTTCGTCGATAACGGGCTTCTTCGCCTCAACGAGTTCGACCAGGTCTTGGATTCCTACAGGCACATGGGTCTTAACATCACCGGCGTCGATGCGCGAGAACGGTTCTATAAGGCTCTTGAAGGATTGACCGATCCCGAAGCCAAGCGTAAAGCGATTGGACGGGTCTTCATCGAAGTGTTCGATGAGGAAGCCCACCGCATCAGCGACGTGAAGTGGCTCGGTCAGGGAACGATCTACCCGGATGTCATCGAATCCGTAAGCGTCAAAGGTCCTTCCGCGACCATCAAATCCCACCACAACGTCGGAGGCCTTCCGGAACGCATGCGTCTCAAGGTCGTCGAACCGCTCAAGACGCTTTTCAAGGACGAGGTCCGCAAGGTCGGTCTGGAACTCGGCATCGATCCGAACATCCTTAACCGTCACCCGTTTCCGGGCCCGGGTCTTGCCATTCGTATCCTCGGCGACATCACACCCGAGAAGGTGGCGAAACTTCAGCTGGCGGATGCCATCTTCGTTGATCGACTCCGAAGCGACGGACTCTACGGCGAGGTGTGGCAGGCAGGAGCAATCCTGCTGCCCGTCCACTCGGTCGGTGTCATGGGGGACGAGCGCACCTACGAGAATGTCATTTGTCTGCGCGCCGTGACCAGCGTGGACGGCATGACCGCCGACTGGTGCCATCTGCCGTATTCGTTCCTGGCTTCGGTCTCCAACGAGATCATCAACAAAGTGAAAGGTGTCAACCGGGTGGTTTACGACATCAGTTCCAAACCTCCCGCTACCATCGAATGGGAATGAGTATCCTCCGAAAGCCTTGGTGCAAGGCGCTGGTCCTTCCTGCGCTATTCTGTCTGCAGGCAGTCTTTCAACCGGCTGCATCGCAATCGCTTTCCCCTTCCGATACCGCTGATGTCCGCTTTCTCAACGGCAGGAAATTCTTCATCTACGAAGTGAAGAAGGGGGAAACCCTTTTCTCCATTTCGCGGAAATTCGAAATCCCGGAAGATGAACTTACCGAGATCAATCCTGAAATATCCAAAGGACTCAAGCCGCGGATGGACCTTTGGGTGCCTGCATATTCTTGGAAGAACCTTCCACGCGGTTCCAAAGATGAACAGGCTAAGCCTGAAGGTCGCCCCCGCGAGACGCGTAATTCCGTTCACATCGCACTCATAAGCGATCTTTCACTGGCAAAAGTCTATTCGGTCGAACCGGATCCTGCCGACTCGTCCGTCTATGAACGCATCGACAAGTCCATCAGGAGCAACCTCGAATTCGTGGAGGGTGCGCGTACGGCGATGGAACGGTTCCACCGTTCGAATCCTTCTGTCAAGCTCCGCACCTCGGTGATCGATTCGGAAAGCGACACTGTTCATCTTGCCAGACTTCTTTCCAAATACGATTTCCGGAAAGCCGATATCTGGATCACTAACGAAACAGGTCCCACACTTTCGTACCTGAGCAGGTTGTCGGAACGTAACGGCGTGTTGCTCGTTTCCTGCGGAATAAACACCTACGAAAGGATCGAAAAGAACCCGGATGCGGTTTCCCTGTTGCCCTCGTCCCTTTTGCAATGCCGTCGCATGGGCGCTTGGGCGGCCGGGCATTTCAAAAGCGCCTGTGCGGTGTTTGTGAAGACCTCGAATCCCAAGGAGACGGAACGCATGAATGCCATGAAGGAAGGCTGGCTTTCCGTTTCTTCTGCCGGACCGGTGCGCATCGCTGATTATTCCAAAGGATTCGGAAAGGCGGTCGTCGACAGTCTCCGGACCTCCAGGAAAAACGTCGTCTTCGTCTCGTCCTCCAACGAAGACATGATCACCGGACTTCTGCTGGCGATGAAGGAACGCAAATCCACCACCGAATTCTCGGTCGTAGGACTGCCTACCTGGTACGCTTTCGAGACGCTGGATCCCGGACTGATGCAGGCTTGCGATGTATTTTATTTCAATTCCGGAAGTATCGAATTCCGGCCTGACCATGCTGTAGAATTCCGGCAGCTTTTCCGGGACACTTATAACACTGAACCCGGCGAGACCGCTTATATCGGATATGATGCGGCTGGCATGATCCTGGAGTTGCGGAAGAAGTACGGGGCGGACGTATTCCGCAAGGAGCTTCCCTCCGGGCCGTATGAAGGCATCTATTCGGAGTACCGCTTCAGACGGCCTGAGAAAGACGGCAGTTGCGAAAACCATAATATCAGCGTCTGGAATTTCAAGGATGTAATTCCACATCGCGTAGATGACTAACAACCCGATGAAGGAGCTTAAGGAACGAAGGGAGGAAGTGGCGGCTTGGCTGCGCACGTTGCAGGAAGGAATCTGTACCGACCTGGAAAATGCGGATGGATCCGGAAGGTTTGCGGAGGATCGATGGGAGCGTCCCGGTGGAGGCGGAGGGCATACACGGATTCTGGCAGGAGGGAAGGTGATCGAAAAAGGAGGAGTCAATTTTTCAGCGGTTTACGGAGTTCCTCCGGATTCGATTGTCAGACAATCGGGGGCGGACCCTGATAAGGCCCGCGAATTCTTCGCCAGCGGTGTTTCTATCGTGATGCATCCTCAAAGTCCGATGGTGCCGATCATCCACATGAACGTCCGCTATTTCGATCTTGGCGAAGCGACGTGGTGGGTCGGAGGTGGCATCGACCTGACACCGCATTATGTAGTACCGGAAGATGCGTCATTCTTCCATCAAAAATTAAAGGAGGTCTGCGACCGGTCTGACAGTTCCTTTTATCCGGAATTCAAACGATGGGCGGATGATTACTTTTTCATTACTCACCGCAACGAAACAAGGGGTGTCGGCGGCATATTTTTCGATTACCTGAAAGACGGCAATGGAATAGGATTCGCTGACCGTTTCAGACTGATCCGGGATGTCG
>JBJOMN010000011.1:0-57431 GCA_046052345.1 Bacteroidota bacterium
CGGATGCCGTGAATCCACCGAAGTCAGTTCCGGATGTGGTAGAATAGGATGCGGTACTGCCGTCGGAAAGATTCAGGGTGATGTTTCCGGGAATGATGGCAAAACTGAAATTGGTCAGGAAGATGTTAGCTCCAACGGAAGCAACACCAGGAGAGAACGAAACGGTCAGGGGCTCAGGGTTGTTGGTACTGAGTACCTGGCTGCCGCCGGCTGCATCCACATACAGGCCATTCGGGGCACTGGCTGACCAGGTAACTGAACCGACTGTTCCGGTCAAGGGGCTATAGAAACCAGAACTGAAGCTGTCGAATGTCTCAGTAGATGACAATGTGTAACCTGCATTACCGGATGCAGTGGTGAATGCCGTAAGATTGTTATAGAATGAAGCGCTTGCACCGGATGAATACGTACCGCTTTGGGTATATGTCTCTCCATTCACAGACCAAGTGTACGAATCACAGGCAGAAGCCGACGTGGTATTTACAATGGAAGGTGTTATGGTCAGGGCCAGGATGTAATCCTGACAGTTAGCTGCATCTGAGTAAGTGTAGGTTCCGCTCTGCGTATAGGTTACTGCGTTAACAGCCCAAGTGTAAGTATCACATTCGGAAGCCGTAGACGTAATCGCAGCGTTGGGCGATCCCGTCACATCCCACTGGCAGGTCGTGCCGTTGAAGATAGCGGACTCATAACAAGCCAAGATAGGCTGTGAAGGCTGCGTGCCGGTCACATCCCACTGGCAGGTCTGACCGTTGAAAGTAGCGGTCTCATAACAAGCCAAGGTAGGCTGCGAAGGCTGCGTACCCGTTACGTCCCACTGACAGGTCGTGCCGTTGAAGGTGGCTGTCTCGTAGCAAGCCAAGGTCGGCTGCGAAGGCTGCGTGCCGGTCACATCCCACTGGCAGGTCTGACCGTTGAAAGTAGCCGTCTCGTAGCAAGCCAAGGTCGGCTGTGAAGGCTGCGTGCCGGTAACGTCCCACTGGCAGGTCATTCCGTTGAAGGTGGCCGTCTCGTAACAGGCGATCGTCGGCTGTGAAGGCTGCGTGCCCGTTACATCCCACTGGCAGGTCTGACCGTTGAAGGTGGCGCTCTCATAACAAGCCAAGGTCGGCTGCGAAGGCTGCGTGCCCGTTACGTCCCACTGGCAGGTCGTGCCGTTGAAGGTGGCCGTCTCGTAGCAGGCAAGCCCCGTAGGTGCCGGAGGAGCGGTGATTGTCAATGAAAGGATCTCGGTGGCGCAAACGTTCACGTCCGAGTAGGTGCCACTCTGTGTGTAAGTGACACCGTTTACACTCCATGTATAAGAAGTGCAAGCGGATGCCGTAGTGGTGTTGGAAGTCGAGTTGTTAATGGTAAGATTAAGGACTTCCGTATGACATCCTGTGGCGGTCGAATAGGTGCCGCTTTGCGTATACGTTACGCTGTTCTCCGCCCAGGTATAGGAGTCGCAGGCGGAAGCATTGGTCGTATGCGTACTTGAAGCATTAATAGTGAGCACGAGCACGTCCGAGTTACAACCGTTCACTGAACTATAGGTTCCGTTTTGCGTGTAAGTGACACCGGTCACCGACCAGGTGTAGGAATCACACGCCGACACATAGGTGGTGTTGTTGTTGGTAGGGACAATGGTCAGGACGAGAACCTCGGTACTGCAGACATTAACATCAGAATAAGTTCCGCTCTGGGTGTAGGTGACACCGTTTACGCTCCAATAGTAAGCATCGCACGCTGATGTGTTGGTAGTGTTGGAAGTAGAAGGTGTGATGGTCAGGTTGAGAATCTCCGTATGACACCCCGTAACAGAAGAATAAGTTCCGCTTTGCGTATAGGTGACGCTGTTTTCAGACCAGGTATAGGAATCGCAGGCAGCGGCGGACGTGGTATGCGTGGTGACAGGGTTGATTGTTAAAACGAGGGTTTCCGTGTTACATCCCGAAGTGGAGGAATAGGTTCCGCTCGTGGTGTAGGTATTGCCGTCAACACTCCAGGTATAGGATCCGCAAGCGGAGGCGTTGGTAGTGTTATTGGTCAGCGCTGCGCCGTCCGACACAGAGGCCGATGCCGAAGCCGTACAGCCTTTCGAATCCGTGATGGTGTAGGAATAATTGCCGGCCGTCACTGTGAAGGTGCCGGTTCCGGTATAAGGCGAGGTGCCGCCGGATGCGGATACGACGACCGACGTGCTGCCGCCCTGGCAGGCGATCGTTCCGGCACTGGCTGAAGCCGTAAGTAAGGTCGGTTCAGTAACCGTAGCGGTTGCGGAGGATGTACATCCGCCGGTTCCGGTGACAGTGACAGTGTAACTTCCGGCAGTCAAGCCGGAGATGGATGAAGTGGTAGCTCCGTTGCCCCAGAGGTAGGTGAAGGGCGACGATCCGGTAGCGGTCACGCCGGCGGTACCGTCCGCACCTCCGTTACAAGACACCCCGGTAGAGGAAGGCGTGAGTGAAACGGAACAAGCCTGAGGAATGGAACAGCTGGTCGAAACGGCAAGAGTACGGTTTGCATTGGTGGAGTTGAAGTTCGTGACGGTAGCGGAAGTATTCACGTAACCCACAAATCCGGAAGTGGTCACCCAGGCGAAACCCACACTCTGACCGGCTCCGAAGTTGGTATTGGTAATGGTGAGGCGGAATCTGCCTATGGATACAGAATCACCGGCCACAACCGGACAGTTCGGTGAAGCAGAGGAGTTGCCCATCACTGCAGTACTGTGGGTGACCTGCATCAAACGGCTCGATGACGTATAGGACACGTTATAAGTAGTTCCCAGAGTCGCATAAAAAGGCGCCAAAGACGGCGAACAGGAATTGGCGACGTACTGGAACGTGAACGTGTTCGTGCCGGCAGGTACGATTCCCGCCAAGTGGGTGAGGCGGATCGGTGAGGCGGCGGAAAGGTAGATCGTCTCACCGCTCGTACTGTTATTTACGAGGTTGACTCCGAACTCAAGGTAGTTCGCTCCGGTGGTACAGCTCACGACACGCAGGATGCCGGTAGCGGTAGCACCGGCGCGCTGAAAGTTGAACGCCATCACAAGAAATGCAACGACCAGCATTCGCCAGGCAAAGAGGGTAGTTCTTGTTTTCATGTATAGGTTGTGTTTGGTTGGTTTAAGATCGAAAAAAGAACCTCCCGAAAAAACCGTAGGACAACCGGAGAAACGGTCGGTCTGCGGAAGAATCAGGAAGAGGTAAAGAAGATCCTGTGTCAAAAGTCACACGATCCTCGTTTTCAAAAATAGGAATTTCATATTTCCCTCCAAATCCGCTCCCGTGGCGGGGTTCGGGGTTTGAGGATACGGCAGGTGAACGGGGCCTAAGCCTTTAAAAAAACGTGGAATATCGAATGAATAGCGCCTTTTGCCGAGGCAAAATCCTAAATATCAGCAGAAAGTATGATTTTTTGAGTCCGCGCCGTTTCGGGGTCAGAAAAGGTAGATCTCCTTACTCAGTCCAACGTGAATTTCCCGATTCTGATTCCTTGCGGGAACACTTCCCTGTACGCTTCATCCAGAAACACCTTCACACCGGCGGAGAAAGCGACAGAGCTCCAATCTTCGGTGACCTGCCCGGATGAATACAATGTGGTCCTGTAGCCCACGGCAGCACTGAGTCCGAACCAACTGAACAGCGAATACTGAGCAGTGACGGTCGGCTGGTAAAAGACCAGCGGTACATCCATTGTCTCCAGCATCGTCCAGGCAGCGCGAGGACTGTTGTACCTGTAATACGCGCCCCCTACTCCGATATCAATCGGAAACAAAGAGAATTGCCACGGAAGCCTGCGGTAAAAAACATACTCGGCGGAAAGATTAAAATAGCGGACACGCAATTCACCCGTAACCCGGAAACTCAGTGTATCCTCCTGAACAGTGATGGGAGAAGTGACATCATTGGGATTCATCAGGAAAAACCCGATCCCCAGTTTGACCTTGTCTTCGAAATTAAGTCCGGTGCGAAACCCGTAGAAGTTAGCAGCATCTCCGCTGATGAAGGAATTGAAGCCGGCCAGGTTCAGAAAATACTCCGGGCGTTTTTGCAAACTCCTGAAGGGATTCTTAAAAGCCCCATCATTCCACCCGGAAGCAAACACCGGAATCTGCGCCGATAACTGGAGGAGGAGGAGGATCCGAAAAATAAATTGCCGCCTGTGTGGGGTCATCGATCGGCCCGAATATGTTCAGCGCGGCTTATCCACCGCTTCCATGACAACCAGTTTTTTCCCCACAAGCTCTCGCCCGTTGAGTTCTTCGATCGCCTTCAAAGCGGAATCCTTCTTTTCATACTCCACAAAGCCGAAGCCCTTCGACTCCCAGGTGATCCGGTCGTAAATGATCTTAGTGCTGATAATGTCGCCGTACTGGCGGAAAATGGATTCCAACAGTACTTCGTTCACTTCATCAGAGATGTTCTTGACAAACAGTTTCATGTGAGCAGGTCGGTTATCCGCTGATACAAAGGAACGTACGGCGGCATAATTACCCGTAAAGGTATCCCTATTTCTTCAACTAATGCTACCTTGGGAATCCAATTTCCAAACTTACATGGAGACCATTCGCCACCTTGAATCCTACCGCCGTGCTTATGAGAGCAGTATTCAGGATCCTGAAGCCTTCTGGTCAGGCATCGCCGAATCATTTCACTGGCAAAAAAAGTGGGACAACGTACTGGAATGGGATTTCCGAAAACCGGATGTGAAATGGTTCCTCGGAGGCCGAATGAACATCACGGAAAACTGCCTCGACCGTCATCTGGAGAAAGCCGGTGAGAAGACGGCATTCATCTGGGAACCGAACAACCCGGACGAAGCCGTACGGACGTTCACCTACCGTCAACTGCACGAGGACGTCTGCCGTTTCTCCAACGTGCTTAAAAACAACGGCGCCCGAAAAGGCGACAGGATCTGCATATATATGCCCATGGTACCGGAGGCGGTCGTGGCGATGCTGGCCTGTGCACGCATCGGTGCGATCCATTCTGTCGTCTTTGCAGGTTTCTCCGCCCAGTCTCTGAGCGACCGTATACAGGACAGCGACTGCTCGATAGTCATAACGAGCGACGGCGCCTGGCGCGGCAATAAACAGATCCCTATCAAGGAAACGGTGGACGAGGCCCTGGAAGTGTGTCCCGGGGTAAGACGCGTAATTGTCCTGGAACGTACCGGCGCAAAGGTCAGGATGGTTGAAGGCCGTGACCGGCTGTGGAGGGAGGAACTTGCCGGAGTCGATGCCTATTGTCCGGCAGAGCCGATGGACAGCGAGGATATGCTTTTCATCCTCTACACCAGCGGATCGACCGGGAAACCGAAGGGTGTCGTGCACAGCTGCGGCGGATACATGGTATATACCTCCTACTCCTTCCTGAACGTCTTTCAATACCGGCCGGAGGACATATTCTGGTGTACGGCGGACATCGGCTGGATCACCGGCCATTCGTACATCGTCTACGGCCCTTTGCTTTCCGGTGCAACCTCTGTCCTTTTCGAAGGCATTCCAACTTATCCGGATGCCGGTCGCTTCTGGAACGTAATCGACAAGCATCGGGTGAACATCTTCTACACCGCACCCACCGCCATACGTTCGCTGCAGGCGGCTGGTACGGATTTCGTCAAACCTTATAAGTTGGATTCACTGCGCGTCCTTGGCTCGGTGGGCGAACCCATCAACGAGGAAGCCTGGCATTGGTATCACGACAACATCGGAAAAGGAAACTGCCCGATCGTGGATACCTGGTGGCAGACCGAGACGGGCGGCATCCTGATTTCTCCTATCGCCGGTGTGACACCGCTGAAACCCGGCTTCGCCACGCTTCCTATGCCGGGCATTCAACCGTTGCTTGTCGACGCAGAAGGCAAGGAAATCACAGGAAACGGTGTCGAAGGCAATTTGTGCATACGCTTTCCGTGGCCTTCCATCATCCGGACCACCTACGGAAACCACGAAAGGTGCAGGGAGAATTATTTCGCAACGTATCCCGGACTCTATTTCACCGGCGACGGATGCAGGCGGGACGAAGACGGTTATTACCGCATCACCGGACGCGTAGACGATGTCATGAACGTCTCGGGACACCGGATCGGAACCGCAGAGGTCGAGAACGCCATCAACCAGCACCCGGATGTGGTGGAATCCGCAGTTGTCGGCTACCCCCACCACATCAAGGGCCAGGGAATCTATGCCTATGTCATTTGCACGAAAGAGCATGCGGACCCGGAAAGGCTTCGGGAGGAGATAAAGGCTGTTGTCAGCCGTGCAATCGGCCCCATCGCTAAACCGGACAAGATCCAGGTGGTACGAGGACTTCCGAAAACCCGATCGGGCAAGATCATGCGCCGCATATTGCGGAAAGTCGCAGAAGGTGACACCGCCAACCTGGGCGACACGACTACCCTGCTGGACCCGGCCGTCGTGGACGATATCCGTGACAATGCCATCAAGGACTGAATGAAGAATCTGAAATCCCGTTTTTGAGTATTTTTACCTAAACTTTTCAATTGTGTCTGATTCAGTCGTCATCATCCCGACCTACAACGAACGGGAGAACGTGGAGAAAATGATTCGGAAGGTGTTCTCTCTTCCCAAAGACTTCCACGTGCTGGTCATCGACGACGGTTCCCCGGACGGTACCGCAGCCATCGTAAGCGGACTTCGTAATGAGTTTTCCGGACGGCTGTTCCTCGAGGAGCGCAAGGGGAAGCTCGGCCTGGGCACCGCCTATATACACGGGTTCAAATGGGCGCTGGCGCGCAGCTACGAATTCATCTTCGAGATGGACTGCGACTTCTCCCATAACCCGGACGACCTGATTCACCTTTACGATGCCTGCAAACTGGCCGGCGCCGACTTATCCATCGGCTCACGGTACATCAAGGGAGCGAATGTCGTGAACTGGCCGATCGGCCGGGTGATCATGTCCTATTATGCCTCCGTCTATGTGCGCGTCATTACAGGCATCCCGGTCATGGACACGACGGCTGGTTTCGTCTGTTACCGCAGGAAAGTGCTGGAGACCATCGACCTCGACCGGATACGTTTCATCGGCTATGCTTTCCAGATTGAAATGAAGTTCACCACCTGGAAACACGGATTTAAAATCACCGAAGTGCCGATCATCTTCACCGACCGGACCGAGGGTACCAGCAAGATGAGCAAAGGGATTTTCAAAGAGGCGATACTGGGAGTCCTGCAGATGAAATGGAAGAGTTTCTTCCGGAAATACAAGAAGCAAAAGACGGTTTAAACAACTGGTCCATGGAAACCACCCTTATCAAGAACGCCCGTATCGTCAATGAAGACCGGATAGTGAAAGGCGATGTCCTGATACGGGGGGAGCGTATCGAACGGATCGGAGGAGACATCTCCCGCTCCGGCGCCGCGGTGATCGATGCGGAAGGCGCTTTTCTTCTGCCGGGAATGATTGACGACCAGGTTCACTTCCGTGAGCCCGGACTTACCCATAAAGGCGATCTCTTCACCGAATCCCGGGCGGCTGTAGCGGGCGGCATCACTTCCTATATGGAAATGCCGAATACGGTGCCGAACGCACTGACGCAATCCTTACTCGCGGACAAGTATGCATTGGCGGCGCACAAATCGGCGGCGAACTATTCGTTCTTCATGGGCACTTCCAACGACAATCTTGAAGAAGTGCTGAAGACCGACCCGAAAAACGTTTGCGGACTGAAGATCTTCATGGGTTCCTCCACCGGAAACATGCTGGTGGACAACCCGTCCACCCTGGAAAAAGTGTTTGCTCAGTCACCGATGCTGATCGCCACGCACTGCGAAGACGAAGCCACTGTAAGAAGAGACACCGAGCGGCTGAAAGCGGAGTACGGCTCCTCCGCCACGGCTGCGCTGCATCCCAAGGCGCGTACCGAAGAGGCCTGCTACCTTTCTTCCTCATTGGCTGTAGCGCTGGCGAAAAAGCACGGCACCCGCCTTCATATCCTGCATATCAGTACCGCGAAAGAGCTGGGGCTTTTCAGCAACAATGAAGCACTGCGAGACAAACGGATCACCGCCGAGGCATGCATACACCACTTGTGGTTCTCCGATGCGGATTATGCCGAAAAGGGCAACCTCATCAAATGGAACCCTTCCGTCAAATCGGCTGCCGACCGTGCCGCCATCCGTCAGGCGGTCGCAGACAACAGGATCGATGTGATCGCTACCGACCATGCCCCTCACACCTTTCAGGAGAAATCGAGCGGGTACTTCGAGGCCCCTTCGGGCGGACCATTGGTCCAGCATGCGCTTCCCGCCTTGTTCGAACTCTGCTCGCAAGGCGTCTTCACGCCTGAACTGATCGCAAGAAAGACGAGTCACGCGGTGGCTGATTGCTTTCGTATCGTCGAAAGAGGATTCATTCGTGAAGGATATTTTGCAGACCTGACGCTGGTCGCGCCTGACAGACCCTGGACCGTTGACAAAAGCAACATCCTTGCAAAATGCGGATGGAGCCCTTTTGAAGGACAGCGATTCAGTCACCGCATCACGCACACCTGGGTCAACGGCCGTTTGGTATATGAAAACGGAAAACTGAATGTGGCCGAATCCGGTTCCCGACTGACTTTCGACCGATGAGACGAATCCTTTACATGTGCATTGCCGCGGCAGCGACCTCCCTGATGTGGAACTGCGGAAGAAACGACCATGCGCAGGGGGCAGTCATTCCGAAGGATTCGCTCATAACCGTACTGGCAGAACTTCACCTTGCCGATGCCATGAACGTTTCAGAGGACGGCGGTGACCTTCTGCCTGCAGAGGCCGTTGCAAGCCGGCGGGCTGAAGTCCTGACAAAGCATCGCATCACGAAAGACGACTTCGACCGTACGATGCATTATTACACGGAACATCCCGACGAACTCCTCGCTGTCTACGATGCGGTTGTTGAGGAGCTTACGCGCATTCAAAGCGAAGCCCCGCGCTGATGCAGTTCCGGCTCCAGGACAGAGGACCAATATCTAACCGATTCGACAACCGGTATGTAGCTGATACCGGTAGCCTCCACGGACATGGATGCATCATACCGCCATTCTTTGGAAGATGTAGCGGCTGTTTCACGCGTCAGCCGCGGTGCCTTCCCGGTTAAAGCACTCCGAACGGTTTCAAGGCGCCAGGCGAGTTCCTTCAAAGTCGCGGATACGCGGACGGAGGGCGGGCGTTTGCCGAATGCGGAAGCGATCATGCGAAACAGGTCACGATAAAAAACGTTTTCGGCATTGATGACAAAACGCTCACCGGTCCTACCCTGCTCCATCAGAGCAACAGCGATGCGGGACACGTCGCGCACGTCGACATAACCGGTAGACCCAACCGGATAGAAGCGCAACCCTTCCCAGACCGCACGGAAAAGCAAACTGCTGCCCGTATCCGGATTTCCGGGACCAAGTATGATGGAAGGATTCAGAATGACGGCCGGCAACCCTTCTTCCATGCCGCGCCACACTTCCCGCTCTGCATTGAATTTACTGACGGCATAGGCGGAATTGTACTTGGAGATTTTCCAGGCTGTCATCTCATCTACAGGTACACCCGGCTCCGACCTGCCCAAGGCGGCGACGGAACTGATGTGACACAATCGAGAGACTCCCTGTTCCAGCGACATGTTGACGACATGGGTCGTACCCATCGTGTTGATCTCGTTCAGACGGCTTCGGTCACGTGGATCGAACGAAACCAGACCGGCAGCGTGATACACCTCTTCCACACCTTCCAGCGCATCGCGGACCGAAAGCACCTCGGTGATGTCCCCGTCGAACCATTCGATATGGCTCAGAAGGCCCTCCTGTCCCCTGAAGGTGCGCATCAGGATGCGCGTATCGCTCGTGGTACGACGAAGGGCACGAACTTCGCGCCCCTTTTGAACCAGGTCGAGCAGCAGTCGGGAGCCGACCAGGCCGGTGGCACCGGTCACCAGTATTTTACCCTTTCCGGTTGACATCGCAGGCACGAAGATGGTTAATTTTACGCCCCGGGAACCTTGCCTACGGCGTTTCTTTTTCACCCCGGGGCCGTATCTTTGGCACATCGTCCTATGAAAAAGAACTTCATCGAGGAATTGCGGTGGCGCCGCATGCTGCAGGATATCATGCCGGGCACGGAAGAACTGCTGTTAACGGAAACTGTCAGGGGATACATCGGCTTCGACCCGACAGCCGATTCCCTCGGAGTCGGGAACCTTGTTCAGGTCATGACCTTGCTTCACTTCCAGCAATGCGGCCACAAACCGGTTGCATTGGTCGGAGGTGCCACCGGCATGGTCGGTGATCCGTCCGGCAAATCGCAGGAACGGAATCTTCTCGACGAAGACACGCTACGGCACAACCTGGAATCGCAGAAAAAACAGCTGGAGCGATTCCTCGATTTCGATTGCGGACCTACCTCCGCAGAGATCGTCAACAATTACGACTGGTTCAAGGGATATTCCTTTCTGGAGTTCATACGTGATGTGGGCAAACACATCACCATCAATTACATGCTATCAAAGGATTCCGTGCAGCGCCGCATGGAAACGGGTATGTCCTTCACCGAATTTTCCTATCAGTTAGTGCAAGGGTACGACTTCTATTACCTGTGGAAACACCATGGAATCAGACTCCAGATGGGAGGATCGGACCAGTGGGGCAATATCGTCACAGGCACCGAACTCATCCGCAGGATGGACGGCGGAGAAGCTTTCGCACTCACCACACCGCTGATCAAGAAAGCGGACGGAACCAAGTTCGGCAAGACAGAAGGGGGCAATGTTTGGCTGGACCCTTCCCGTACTTCGTCCTACAAATTCTATCAGTTCTGGCTGAACGCATCGGACGAAGACGTCTCCAACTACATCCGGATCTTTACGCTCCGGAGCAAGGAGGAAATCGAAGCGCTCGAACACGAACATGCGCAAGCCCCTCACCTGCGCCTTTTACAGAAGGAACTCGCCAAAGACATCACCGTGCGCGTGCATTCCGATTCCGCCTATCAAAGCGCAGTGGAAGCATCGGATATCCTATTCGGCAAAGGGACTGCGGAAGCGCTCCTGCGTCTTTCGGAAGACGATCTGCTTTCCGTCTTCGAAGGTGTCCCGCAGGTGAATGTCGCCAGGACGGAGTTGGAATCGGGGATAAACATCGTTGAATTCCTGTCCGACAAGACTTCCATTTTCCCTTCCCGCGGCGAAGCCCGAAAAATGGTACAAGGTGGCGGAGTGCTGCTGAACAAGAACAAGGTAGAGGATATCGGTCGCTCAGTCACCGTAGACGACCTGCTCAACGGTCGCTATATCCTGGCACAGAAGGGAAAGAAGAATTACGTACTCGTCCGTTCGGTGTAGCCGTTGACGGATTTTTAAGGGACCGGTCAGGACTTATTCGTTTTCTTCCTTGTCATACTTGTCATTCATCCGCTGCAGAAAGATCGACAGACCGATCACCAGGGCTGCAGCGAAGAAGAAGTTGACCGCAAGAGAGAAATAATCGTTCGTACTCAGTGTGCCCAGCCGTTGCTTGAGTATCCACAACGATATGAGACTGCCGACCGATACGGAGATCAGGATGATTATGAAACGGCGTTTCTTGCTTACCATTACACAAATGTAGCGGATATTCCCGTAAACATGCCGGAAGGGATGAGGTCAGGACACCATGAGGTTGCAACCGCGCACATCGCTGTGGTCGACCCTGCCCAACACTTCAAACGCGCCGTCAGCACGGATCCTGCCGAGATCCTGCGTGGCGATGAAAGCACACGAATATAAATTGGCAAGGTCTGTTATCCGGATGACGCCGGTGGAGCCCGCAGGAACAGGCTGCATGGGATCGTTCAGGTCGGCCAGGTCGATACGCATCCAGGGTACGGAGCGGTAGATGCCATTCCCCCGGCTCCACGCCTGTGACAGGAGTTCCGTCATGCCGTATTCGGAATGGATCTGTCGCAGTCCCAGACGGCCGCAAAGGAACTCGTGAAGCTCTTCACGTACGATTTCCTTTCTGCGGCCTTTCATGCCGCCGGTCTCCACCACGATGTTGCTTCCGAGCGACATCGGGAATCGCTCGGCGAGATCCATCAGGGCGAACGTAACCCCGAAAAGGATGAACTTCTTTCCGGAATCAAGCACTCTCTGGAGGGTATCCTTCAACGCATCGTACTCGTTGATGAAGAAACCGTTGTCAGGATCCCCGGAATGATTCATCAGTTGTTTCACCATATATACCAGGGATGCGTCCGGACGCTCCAAGTAAGTAGGCAAAAGGGCCAGTATTACGTATTCGCCCGGCGCTCCGTAGAAGCGGCGGAACCCTTCCAACAGACTGCGGTCGTACAGTGAAAGGTCTGCGACATGGTGACAGGAAGGAAGCGTGCCTGTGGTTCCGCTGCTGCGGAAGACCTTCTCCGCCTGCATTCCCCGGGCAATTACCTCCGTATCACGGAAAGTTTCCACAGGCAGAAAAGGGATGCCGGCTGCATCATCTATCTCTTCCGGTCGGATGCCAAGCAGGGACAAGAACCTTGCGTATACCTCACAATGCTCCGCCTGAAAGCGGAATACATCCAGCGCAACGGCATCGAATTCCGATCCTGATGAAATACTGAAGATCCTGTCGGTAGAAAAGGCTGTCGGCATCCTTCTGCTTACGTACCGGTTATGGGAACCGGGGGAGTGAATTTCGGGTTAAGTTACAGAAAAGCAATCTGCCGTGTGTAATCCTCCCCGTTTCTTACAAAAGTAAGGTGCCCCGATAAGCCGGAAAATTATGGCAGCCGACCGGTACTACTTTTCATGCCGTAGTCATACCGCTTCTAACAGCAACATGCACCATGAACAGATTTCGACTTTTCCAGTTCTACAGGATTCAGCAACTGCCTCAGGGGTTCCGGGAGGCCATCCTGGCCTATCTTGAGCATTCGGAAACGGAGGCTGATCCGGAAGTATCGGCAGATTCGCTCGGCGGTTTCCTTGCAGATGTTCCTGAGGCTGAAAGCGCGGGAACAGGCTTCCACAATAAGGACAGTTTTCTGAACATGGAACATCCTTGGGACGAGCCCTCTGCCGTTTTCGTATCCGCACATCAACTCGGCACGAAAGAAATTCACCGCCTTCTGACAAAGGCGGCGTGGGACCGGTCAGCCATCAGCATTTATACGCGAAGGGAACATCCGACCATGAATCTGCTGCGAACGATCGTGACACCCTTCCGGGCGGCGAAGTTCTTCATAGGTCATTTGCCTGCTTCCTTCGGCGTCATCCTCTTTTCGACCCTTATTCCGGTCCTGCCGCTGGCAGCCGCCTGGGACCGATTTGCCGGACAGCTTGGAGCTTATTCCAGTACAGAATTCCGGGAAATCGGGGAGCATATCCATGTGCCGGGATTCCGCTTCAGAAGCGGCCGGATCGTGGAGAAAGGACGCACGGAGATACATTACCTGATCGGGACTCCTGAACTGCGCAAAGCGGCCTGAGTTTACGCCGGGGAAGGATGGTCCGTGGAAAAATGCAGACCGACACTCTCCTTTCGTGCCATCGCGGCTTTCACTATCAAATACCCGACGGTGATCATATTCCTCAATTCGCACAAGGCCGGGGACAAGACAGTCCTCTCGTAAAGCGCCTCTGTTTCACCGTAGAGGATGCGTAAGCGGTCAAGGGCCCGTTTCAGTCGGACATCCGAGCGAACAATCCCTACATAACTGCTCATCAACTGTTGCAGTTCCTTACGGTTATGGGTGATGAGCACCCATTCGTTGGGCTGTTTCATGCCTTCGGCATTCCAATCAGCGACATCCCGTTGCAGGGAGGCTTCCTGCGCCTTTGACACGGCCCGGGATGCAGCCCGGTGGGCATAGACCAAGGCTTCCAACAGGGAATTCGAAGCAAGACGGTTGGCTCCGTGCAGTCCGGTCCGGGCACACTCTCCTGCCGCATAGAGCCGCGAGATGGAGGTTTCTCCGTGCGCATCCACCGCTATGCCTCCACAGATGTAATGGGCAGCAGGAACCACCGGAATCATTTCAAGAAACGGGTCTATGCCGACGCTTTTGCACTTGGCGTAAATGTTCGGGAAGTGCTCTTCAAACCCTTTACGGTCCAATTGCCGGCAGTCCAACCACACATTCTCATCGCCGCTTATTTTCATCTCGTGGTCAATGGCACGTGCCACGATATCACGAGGCGCCAGCGACTTACGTGGGTCATAGCGTTCCATGAATTCGGTTCCGTCCTTCAGGCGAAGAACCGCTCCGTAGCCGCGCACGGCTTCCGAGATCAGGAACGAAGGAGACTCGCCGGGATGGTACAGGGCGGTGGGATGGAATTGGATGAACTCCATGTCCCGGACCCTGCCCTTTGCCCTGTACACCATGGCAATGCCGTCTCCGGTGGCGATGACCGGATTGGTGGTAGCGCGGTAAACCTGACCTATGCCGCCGCTGGCGACCAACGTCGTTCGCGAAAGGATGGTGTCCACTTTACCCGATACGGTGTCCAACACATAAGCCCCGTAGCATTCGATGCCCGGGGTGCTCCGGTTGACTTCGACTCCAAGATGATGCTGGGTGATCAGATCGACAGCGTAGTAGTGTGAATGCACGGTGATGGAGGGATGGCGGTGCACTTCCGCCAGGAGGGCGCGCTCGATCTCGTTTCCGGTGCTGTCCTTGAAATGCAGTACGCGATGGTGCGAATGACCGCCTTCCTTGGCCAGATCGAATTTACCGTCAGGTTTACGGTCGAAACGGGTGCCCCATGCGATGATTTCCCGGATCCTTTCAGCACCTTCCGTAACCACCGTCCTGACCACCTGTTCATCGCAAAGACCGGCACCTGCAAGAAGCGTATCGGAAATATGGTTCTCAAAAGAATCATCGCCCTGCAGGACACCGGCTATTCCTCCCTGTGCGTATTTCGTATTCGATTCCTCCTCCGAAGACTTCGTGATGAGCGTGACTTTCCCGTGGTCCGCCACTTTTAAGGCGTAAGTGAGTCCGGCGATGCCGGAGCCGATGACCAGGAAATCGGTTTCGTAGCGCATATGGAGGTCCTGCATTTACCTGCAAGAGATGTAAACATACGCATCCCTGCATTGTTTACCTTTGTGATATTCATCATGAAAAAAGTAATAACCGTCTACACGGAATCGACGCCGAATCCGGCCTCCATGAAATTCGTCGTCAACTCCCTGCTCTTGGAGGAGGGAAGCGTCGAGTACACTTCCGGCGAAAAAGCCGTGAACTCCCCGCTGGCCCAAAAGCTGCTTGGTTTCAGCGGAATCTCGGGTGTCTTCATCGCTGCGAATTTCATCACTCTGACCAAGGAAAGCTCGGTCGACTGGTTCGATATCAATCCCATCCTCCGCGAATTCATCAAAAGCTATCTGGATTCCGGTGATCCGGTCTTCACCGGTCCGCGGGAACAAGCGGCCGACTCCGACATCGCGCGCACTGCGACCATGAATCCGGTGGAAACCCGGATTATCGAAACCCTGGAAGAGTATGTCAGACCGGCCGTCGAACAGGACGGCGGTGCGATACTTTTCAAATCCTACAAGGACGGAGTCGTCACCGTAGTCATGAAAGGCTCCTGCAGCGGTTGCCCCTCCTCGACGGTCACACTGAAGACCGGTATCGAGACTCTGCTCAAGAACCTTATTCCTGAAGTACGGGAAGTGGTGGCAGAGGCGGTTTAATCGGGCCTCATAGAGTATTCACTGATCACCTTGTATTTCCTGCCATCGGAAACGGCCCGGGAAACCCACAGTTCTGCCTTGTCAATAGTTACTTCCCGTTTGAATCCTTCGGGTAACGAGGATTCAAACGGTTGGACAGTTCCCTTTTTGAAACGTGCCATGGTAACGTGAGGAATGGGATCATTGTGATCGGGTGCAAGCGAAAGCGTCGGGGCGATCGCTTGATACAAACTTTTTCGCAGGTCGGTAAATGCAGGGGAGCGGCGGAATCTCAGCCAGAACATGTTGGGTTTTCGGGCGTCCCCCCATGTGGTCATAGTTTCGGCCTCAAGGGTAAAGGGGCTTTTAGCCGAAAACACCTCGGAGGCTAACGATGAAACCTCTTCCTGCCGGTCAGATTGCACTTCACCGATGAATAACAAGGTCAGGTGAAGGTCGGCGGTGTGTGTCCACCGGATGTCGGGGTAGGGAAAACGGCCACGCAGGTTATCAAGGATGCCGATCCACGAAGGAACGGACGGAAAGGCGATGAACAGCCTCATGGCAGCATCACTCACTGCCCCAGGATCCACGCAAACATCAGCGGAGCGACAATCGAGGCATCACTCTCTACGATGAACTTGGGAGTATGGATGTCCAGCTTACCCCACGTAATTTTTTCATTGGGGACGGCACCGGAATAGGAACCGTAACTGGTGGTGGAGTCGCTGATCTGGCAGAAGTACGACCAGAAAGGGACATCGTGCCATTCAAGATCCTGGTACATCATCGGTACGACGCAGATCGGGAAATCGCCGGCGATGCCTCCGCCGATCTGGAAGAATCCCACTCCCTTGCCGGAGGAGTTGTTCCGGTACCAGTCGGACAGCCAGACCATGTATTCGATACCGCTCTTCATGGTGGTGGCCTTCAACTCGTTCTTGATCACGTAGGAAGCGAAGATGTTGCCCATCGTGGAGTCCTCCCAGCCGGGAACTACGATCGGCAGGTTTCGCTGAGCGGCAGCCAGCATCCACGAGTTCGCAGGATCGATCTCGTAATACTGTTCCAACTCCCCGCTGAGAAGGATCTTGTACATGTATTCGTGCGGGAAAAATCTTTCACCTTTTTCCTCGGCGCGCTTCCAGACCCCGTGAATGTGCTTCTGCAGCCGACGGAAAGCCTCCTCCTCCGGAATACAAGTGTCCGTGACACGGTTGTAATGATTCTCAAGTAAGTCCCATTCCTCCTGCGGTGTCAGGTCACGGTAGTTGGGAACGCGCTTGTAGGATTTGTGCGCGACCAGGTTCATGATGTCCTCTTCCAGGTTGGCGCCGGTACAGGAGATGATATCCACCTTTCCTTGGCGGATCATCTCGGCTAAAGAGATGCCCAGCTCGGCCGTACTCATGGCTCCGGCGAGAGTGACCATCATCTTACCCCCCTCGAGCAGATGGGTTTCATAGGCCTTGGCCGCATCCATCATGGCTGCAGCATTGAAATGGAGGTAATTCCTCTCCATGAATTGTGAAATCGGTCCGCGTTTCATAGTACGTGTCGGAAATGGTGGTGAATGACTTTCTTTAGGTGGATGAACAGGAAGGAGCGACTACTTGACCTTCTCCAGCAGTTCGATGTAGGTAGGGAAATGGTCGCTATAGCCTCCCTGGTATTTATCGAAATCGTAGGTCCTCTTAGGATAGCCTTTGTAACGGCCGGTAGACTGCTCCATCCAGGGTTTGCGGAAGATATGAGCCGCGTGGAAAAAGAAACCGTCATGTTCCTTATCCAGTAAACCGCCGCTGACAATTATCTGGTCGAAAAGGTTCCAGCTGTCGTTATAGGCCAATGTGCCGATACCTTTTTTGTAGGGTTCCATCCAGGGATTGAACATGCCGCTCCGTCCAACCTGATCCTTGTCGCCTTTCGCTCCGATGACTTTGGCAACACTCGGGCTGACCGGGTCGTCGTTGAGGTCTCCCATCACCACGATCTTTGCGTCCGGATCGAGCTTCAGGATGGAATCCATCCTTGCCCTGCATATAGATGCTGCAAGTGCACGGCCTGGAGCACTGGCCTCTTCTCCGCCGCGCCTCGACGGCCAGTGGTTGACGAAGAAATGCATGGGTTCCCCGTCGTACATGCCGTATACGTAAAGGATGTCACGCGTGCGCCGATCGGTCCCGTCACTGTTCTTCAGCGGCACATTCAGCGGTTCGCTGTGCAGCGGAGTGAAATACTTGGGCTGGTATAACAGCGCGACATCCACACCGCGGTCGTCGGGAGAATCGTATTGGACCACTTTGATGTTCCGGGAAGCCAGCTTGGGCGTGGCAGCAAGGTCTTTCAACACCTGCTCGTTTTCGATCTCGGCACATCCCAACACAGACCAACCGTCAGGTGTACGGTCGGTCCCGATCTGGGAGAGGACATCCGAAAGCTTGCCAAGCTTGTCCAGATAAGTTTCTCCGGTATAATGCTTGCTGCCGTCAGGCAGGAACTCCTCGTCACTTTTAAGAGGGTCGTTCAACGTGTCGTACAGGTTCTCCAGGTTGTAAAAGGCGATGATTCCGATCTTGTAGGTGGTCGCCTGACCGGCCGATACAAAAACGACCGCTGCATGGAATAAAAAGGCGAGTAAGATTGATTTTTTCATCGAAATGGAGGTGTCCGTTTTGAGGACGACAAACTTACAAAAAGCCATGGGGCGGAGGTATTGGGAGCGAATTTTAGTGCTGTGAGCGGCTTTTACGGTTATTTCATCGAATTGAGCGCAACAACCCTGATTTAACCTCAAAAATTGGGTTTGCCGTTTTTTATTTACTTAGTTTTGTCCCCCTTGCCCGGACGGTCAAGTCCGGCAAACAGCATACCATGAACAGACTACTGATACTGCTGACCGGATGTTTTCTCCAGCTTTCATCGATTGCCGCTGCACAAAGCGGCTTCCTGGGAGGAACATTGCGGGATGAAGCCAACCACCCTGTCGCCGGAGCGACCATTCACCTGAAGAAAACCGACCGGTCCGTGATCACGGATTCATTAGGCGCCTTCCGCTTCAAAGACCTGCCGGAGGGCAATTACGAACTTGAAGTACTCCGAACGGACTTCAAGCCGTTCACCGAGACGATCTACCACAACAACGCCGACCAGTTCGTGGCGTTGACGGTCCCCGGCATCTCCGTGGAGAACACTTCCATCGTGGTCGACAACCTGCCGACCATCTCCCTGGGGGAAGATGAGCTGAAGGACAACGGTTCAAGCGCGGTGTCCAGCATACTGAGCTCGGCAAGGGATCCTTTCGTATCAGCTGCCACGTTCAATTTCAGTGCAGCCCGTTTCCGGATTCGCGGATACGACGATGACAACTTCATTACGCTCATGAACGGCACGCCGATGAGCGACCTTTCCAACGGAAGGACCATCTACAACACCTGGAGCGGTCTCAACGATGTGATGCGCAGCCGCGAGAACTCGATCGGCATGGCGCAGGTTCCCTACGCCTTCGGCGGAATCGGCGGCGCCTACAGCATCGACAGCCGCGCATCCCGTCAGCGCAAACAGCTGTCCGTCACCTACTCCGCTTCCAACCGGCAATACGATAACCGTTTCATGGTCACATGGGGGTCCGGACTGCTGGAAAACGGATGGTCGGTCGCCTTGTCCTTCTCCCGTCGCTGGGCGGACGAAGGATTCGTACCCGGCACTTTCTACGACGGCAACTCGTTCTTCACCTCCGTGGAGAAGATCATCAATCCCAAGCACTCCGTGTCTTTTACCGCGTTCGGATCAATGACCACGAACGGACGCGCAGGACTGGCGGTGCGGGAAATACAGTACCTGGCCGCAGACAATTATTACAACCCGTTGTGGGGCTATCAGATAAACGGGAGCGACACGGTCAGAAGGAACTCGTCCATCGCACGCAGTACGCAACCCATCATGATTCTCGAACACGAGTGGAAGATCGATGAACGTCGTACCCTTCAGACATCCCTGGCTTTCAACGGAGGCAGCTACAAGGTCTCCGGGCTCGACTGGTACGAAGCCGCCGATCCTCGTCCGGATTACTACCGCAACCTGCCCAGCTTCGATCCTTTCTACGGCGAAGATCCGGCAGCGTACGCCCAGTATTCCGCTGAAGTGCGCAACGCACTCAGCAGCGACGAGTTCCTGCGTCAGATCCAATGGAACCGCCTGTATGAGGCCAATGCGATGAACGATACCACCTTTAACGGGACACATGGCAAGTGGGCCAAATACATCGTCGGCGACAGGGTCACCGATAACAAAAGGACGTTCTTCAACTCGACCTACTCCGATGTCATCAGCGACAACCTCACCTTCCAGGGCGGTTTTAGTTTCCAGCAGCAGAACTCGGACTACTATCGTGAGGTGAACGACCTGCTGGGGGCGGATTTTTATGTGGACCTGAACCAGTTCGGCGATCTTGACAACACCGGCGACAGCACCCTTCTGCAGAACGACCTGAATCGCCCGGACCGCATACTCGGTGTCGGCGACCAGTACGGTTATGACTACAGCTCCCATATCTCCAAAAGCATGCTCTGGGGGCAGGTCGTCTATAAACTCGATCGCTTCGATTTCTTCCTTGCCATGCATGCCGGCACCAACAGCTTTCAACGTATCGGCCGGGTCCGCAGCGGCGTCTTCCGGGACGATTCGTACGGACCTTCCCGTAGGAAGAACTTCCTGTACGGTGGAGCGAAAGGGGGAATCACCTACAAGTATGACGGCAGGAATTATTTCGTCATCAACGGCACCGCTCATAACCGTGCCCCGTACTTTGAAAACGCATTCGTTTCACCGGCAACCCGCAACACACTGGTAGGAAATCTAAGCATGGAGCAGGTCTACTCCGTGGAGGGCGGTTATCTGCTGAAGGCCCCGCGGATCAAAGCGAAGGTGATGGGCTATTATACCCGATTCGTGAACGGAACGGATGCCCGCCGGTTCTACCATGAAGACTTCCAGAACTTCGTCAACTATAGTCTCACCGGCATCTGTAAACGTCATACCGGTGTTGAGATCGGTGCGGAAATGAATCTGGGAGGCGGCATCTCCATGACCACCGTCGCCACCATCGGTCAGTTCATCTACGACCGTCGCGCCTCGGGAACTGCCACCCAGGATAACAAGGACACCATTCTCATCCAGGACGAAACCATCTATTGGAAGAACCTCCGCGTGGCGAACGGTCCCCAGGACGCTTATACGCTGGGCTTCAATTACCGTTCCCCGAAATTCTGGTTCCTCAACGTCAACCTGAATTACTTCGACCAGATCTACGCCGACGTGAACCCTGCGCGGCGCACCATCGCGGCCCTCGACCTGGTGGATCAAGGCTCCGAGAAGTGGGTAGACATCCTTTCGCAGGAAAGGCTTCCCGGACAGTACACCATGGATTTCTCGGCCGGCTACTCCTACCGGCTGAACAACCGGTTCAAGAACCTGAAGAACCAGACTTTCATCAACATCAACCTCGGAGTCAGCAACATCTTTGACAACACGTCGCTCGTCACCACCGCGTTTGAACAGCTCCGCTTCGACTTCACGGACAACAACGTCAACAAATTCCCCACCAAATACGGCTACGGTTTCGGAAGAACGTACTTCCTGAACCTTGTATTCCGCATGAACTGATCCTGAAAAAACAACTCCATCATACCATGAAAAATACCAACCTGTTACTCCGCTCCGCGCTGTTGCTGTTGCTCGCGGCCGCCTCGTTGACTTCGTGCGTCAAATCGGAATACGATGAGCCGGCGATCAACAACATCGACCCGAACCTGACGGTGACCAACTCCATCCTTGATCTGCGAAACATGGCCACCTCCGTGCCTCAGCTGATCATGACGGATATCATCATCAAGGGAATCATCATCGCCGACGACAAATCCGGCTCCTTCTACAAGGAGATGGTCATCCAGGACAGCACGGGAGGATTGAGCATCCTGCTGGACGTCTCGAACTTCAACAGCAACTACCCCATCGGACGCCGTGTATTCATTAAGTGCAAGGGATTATACGTCGCAAAGGATCCGGACGGCATCGTGGAGATCGGCGCGGTAAGCAACGGCGAAATCGGACGGATCCCCGCAGGCATCGTACAGCAATATATCGTTCCCGGCATGTGGGGACTTGAGCTTCCTTACACCGACCAAAGCCTTGATTATGTCAACGGGCATCTGGACGAACTCTGCCAGACCCTGATCCGCATGTCTTCGCTGGAGTTCGATCTTGCGGATGCAGGAATCGCCTACGCCGGCGACCCGAGCAGCTCCGGCGACAATAACCGTACCCTGAACGACTGCAGCGGAAATTCCATGATCGTTTACACAAGTGCCTACGCCTCCTTCGCCAACGCCACTGCGCCTTTCCTGAACGGGACCGTTTCCGGCGTACTGAAGATCTACCGCGGCGACGGCGAATTGGTGCTCCGCGATCTGGATGACGTACAAATGAGCCAGGTCCGCTGCGACGGATCGACCGGCAATCCGGTTCTCGTGGATCTTGACAGCATCCGTTCGTTCGATCCCGGTACTGCTGTCGCTACGCTTCCCGGCGACTGGATGATCCGAGTGGTCGTCACCAGCGACAACACCACGAACATGACCAACAACCAGAACATGTTCTGCCAGGACCAGACGGCCGGCATCCAGATACGGTTCAGCGCACCCCATTCTTTCGCCCTGGGCACGGAACTGGAGATCCGGGTAGGCGGCATGGAACTCTCGAACTACCGTGGCGTACTCCAGATCAACAACGTCCCCCTTGCCGTCGCGACAGTGGTAAGCCCTCCTACTTTAACCGTTACGCCGCGACTTGCGACGCTCTCTGCGATGAATACGAACTATACCGCTTGGGAGTCCCAGCTGGTGAAGGTGGACAACGTGACCCTTAGCGGCAACTCCACCTTGTCCGGTTCGTTGACCATGGATGACGGCAGCGGATCCACCCTGGTGCTCTATACTTCCAGCAGCGCAAGCTTCTCGGGCAACGCCACTCCTACGGGGCCCGTCAGTGTAACCGGACTGCTGATCGAGTACAACGGAACGAAGGAGATCATCATCCGTAATCCGGGAGACATACAATAATCCTCCCTCTTAAAAAAGAGGCTGTTCCTGATGGAGCAGCCTCTTTTTTTTTGCGGCGGGGGTGCGCTTAACCTACTGTCTTTCCAGGAATTCAAGTACGATATCACGGAACACCTCAGGGGCATCGGCGTGTACCCAATGCCCGGCACCGGGGACCTTTCGGATGGTGACATCAGCGAACCGCAGCCTGATGGCTTCCTCGTCCTCGAAGGAGACGTATCCCGAATTTTCTCCGCATATGAAAAGAGTCGGAGTCGGGATGACTGGGCCTTCGGGCAGCGGAGCTCCGATGGCTTCGATATTCTCTTCCAATGCCGTCAGATTGAACCTCCAGTCGAGTCGTCCGACATCATTCCAATACAGGCTCTTCAACAGGAACTGCTCCGTGGCGGTGTCCTTGAGTCGTTGGTGCAGTACCGCTTCGGCCTCCTTTCTGGAGGCGATAGCGGCGAGTTCGACAGCATGTATGGCGGAGAAAACATTACCATGATGAGGTGGATAGGAACGTGGAGCGATATCCGCGACAATGAGAGCCGAAGCGGTGTCCGGATACAGCCGGGCATGGAACATCGCGGTCTTTCCGCCCATCGAATGCCCGAGAAGGGCCGGTCGCTTCCAATTATTCCGTACGATCAGTTCCTGAACATCGTCCGCCATGAGCGGATAACTGATTGCGGGGTCGTGCGGACTCCGTCCGTGATTGCGCTGATCGATCATCACCACGTGACGGCCGGACCCTGCAAATGCCTTGCCAAGTGTGGCCCAGTTATCGCCGCAACCGAACAACCCGTGCAGGATGATCAGGGTCGGGCCCTCGCCGGTTTCCTTGAAATGAAGCTTCATGATTCGGAGCGTCGCAGCTCCCTAAGGTAAAGCTGAACAGTGTTCTGCAACCCGAAATACAGCGCATCGGCGATCAGCGCATGTCCGATACTGACCTCCAGGAGACCGGGAATGTTACGGGAGAAGTAGGCGAGGTTTTCGAGCGAAAGGTCATGCCCGGCGTTGAGTCCCAACCCGCAGGCGTTTGCAGCTTCGGCAGCTTCACGGTAAGGCTTTAAGGCACGCTCCCTGCCTGAAGCATAACCGGACGCGTACGCTTCCGTGTACAGCTCCACCCTGTCGGCGCCCGTTTCGACCGCCTTCTCTATCCTGTGCACATCCGGATCTATGAATATCGAAGCCCTGACACCATGGCTTTTTATTTCTGCGATCACATCCCTGAGAAAAGCAAGATGCGTCAAAGTATCCCAACCGGCATTGGACGTGAGCACGCCGGGCGGGTCCGGAACGAGCGTGGCTTGTGCAGGCCGCACCTCGCGTATCAGCTGCAGGAAATCCTGCGATGGGTATCCTTCGATGTTGAACTCCGTGCGTAAGACCGGCTTCAGGGCAAGTACATCCGAGCGGCGGATGTGACGTTCGTCCGGCCGGGGATGGACGGTGATGCCTTCGGCACCGAAACGCTCCAGGTCGGTTGCGGCACGTACTACATCCGGGACGTTCCCTCCGCGTGCGTTACGAAGTGTTGCGATCTTGTTGATGTTGACGGACAGTCGTACCATGAGCCGGATTACGGATGCGTAAAATTCCCTTAAAGCGTTCAACAAAACAAGTTCCCGGAAGGAAAGTTCAGCGCGCGGGAACACTGTTACGTGGCACATTCAGGCCGTTTCGGAAAAAAAATAAGTATTTTTAACGCACCATTTCAAACAGCCGACCACGGAATTCATGAACGCACGTGAACTGATAAACGATTCCTTCCCTCCGCTCTCCGTCACCGACAACGGACTGAAAGGGCTCGGATGGATGGAGGAATTCCGGGTCGAGCACCTGCCGATCGTAGACGGGCAGAAATACCTGGGGATGATCTCCGAGCAGGACATCCTGAAACTGACTGCATTGGACCAGCCGCTGGAGACTCAGAAGCTTTCTCTCATACACCCTTTCGTTTTGGCCAACAAGCCTGTTTTCGAGGTGGTACGGACCCTGTCCAAAGACAAGCTGACCGTCATACCTGTACTCGACGAGGAACAAAATTATCTCGGCCTGATCACCCTGGCGGACATTCTCAAGCATTATTCGGACAGCGGCATCTTCGAGGATGCCAACGGCGTCATCGTACTCGAGATGGGCCCGAAGAGTTACTCCATGGCCGAAATCGCTCGTATCGTCGAGATGGAGGACGCCCGCATCATGAGCTCTTATGTGACTCCTAACGCTGCTCAAGAGACCATCGATGTCACCCTGAAGATCAACCAGCGTGAGCTGAGCCGCATCCTCTCGTCGTTCAGCCGCCACGGGTATCTCGTCAAGGAGCACTATCATCAGACGGAATTCGCCGACGACATGAAGTCGAGATACGACATGCTGATGAACTATCTCGGCATCTAAATCGTACCTTTCGGGATGCAGCCCCTCTGAATGCGCATCCTTCTCCTATCTTCCATTGCTGCGGTCCTTTTCGCACTTCCGATACTGTCGCGGGCCGAAGCCTCCGACACGTTGTTCGTACGTAAGATCACGGTCATCGGAAATACGAAGACCCGTCAGGGCGTCATACTGCGCGAACTCACTGTCAAAGTCGGCGACACCCTGACGCGCGACAGGTTGGAGTCACGATTCAAAAGAAGCGAGGACAACCTGTTCAACACGCGGCTGTTCAACTCCGCCAAAGTCAATTGGACAGAGGAAGACGGGATGCTGGACCTGTACGTGATCGTCGCGGAGCGGTGGTATGTCTTCCCCTTGCCCATTTTCGAGGTGGCGGAACGTAACTTCAACACCTGGTGGGAGCACCGGGACTTCTCCCGTGTCATCTATGGCATGGCGCTGAGCTGGAGGAATGTAACGGGAAGAAACGACCTCCTCACCTCAACGATAAGGCTCGGATATACGCAGCGCCTGAGCCTCTCCTATTCCGTCCCGAACATCAATCGTAAAAAAACCATCGGTATCGGCATCAGCTCTTTCTATCTCCGAAACCGGGAGATACAGATTGAGACCTTGGACGACCGTGCCCAATTCCTGAAACAGGACGAACGGTACATGCGCAAGGAATACGGGGGAGGCTTGGGATTGAGTTACCGTCCGGGGCTCTACGAATCCCAAAGCGCGGAAATCTACTTCCGGCACGTCTCCACAACGGACACCGCAGTGCAGGTGAATCCGGACTTCTTCGCGCACGGTGACACGACCCTGCGTTATTTCTCCCTCCGCTATATATACAGGTCCAACCATCTGGACATCTCCGTGTATCCCACAAAGGGCTATTACTTTGAAGTGGATGCCGTCCAGAGCGGATTCAAATTCATCGGCGACGATATAGACGTCCTCTCGGTCTCGCTGCGCTTCAAGGATTTCTGGCAGATCAACAGGCGGTGGTTCGCTGCAGCGGGATTCTCAGGCAAACTGTCGGGCGGAAGCGAACAACCGTATTACATTACACGCGCACTCGGCTACAACAAGGACTTCATCCGGGGTTATGAATATTACGTGATCGACGGGCAGCATTTCGCCCTGGTGAAATCAGGGTTGCGTTACGCGCTGCTTCCGAAGCGGGAATATCATGCCGGCTTCATCCCTTCTTCCAAGTTCAATACCGTTCCGGTCTCCCTCTATGCCGGCATCTTCGCCGATGCCGGCTATGTGATCGACCGACAGTTCACTGCCGGGAACAGCCTCAGGAACTCATGGCAGTACGGATACGGCGCAGGCATCGATTTTTTCACGTTCTACGACATCATTTTCCGCTTCGAATATTCCTTCAATAAATTGGGAGAGTCGGGTTTTTTTATTCATTTTACAACCTCCATCTGAGCGGACCTTCCCGCTTTCCCAAATGAGAATAGCACTTTACGGACGTCCTGTCAACCTCAACCAGGTCCAACTCGCGGAATCGCTCCTGCGCCTGCTTCAGGAAAACGGAGTAAGCCTGCTCGTCCATTCCGACTACCAGCATTTCCTGCGCAGTCACCTGCCGGGATATACGGACCTGCCGGTCTTCTCCACCCATGAAGAGATCCGCGAAGGGGTCGATTTCCTTTTCAGCGTAGGAGGCGACGGCACGCTGCTCGACACTGTCAGCATGATCCGTGACGCCAGGATCCCCGTTGTAGGCATCAATGCGGGACGGTTGGGATTCCTCTCCAGCGTCTCCAAGGACAATCTGGAGTTCGCCATGGACAGCCTTTTCCAGGGACACTATTCCCTGGATGAACGGACTCTGATCCGCGTCGACTCCAATAAACCGCTCTTCGAGGGTGAGAACATCGCATTGAACGACTTCACCCTTCACAAGAAGGAGACGAGTTCGATGATCACCATCCATACGTACCTGAACGGGGAGTACCTGAATTCCTACTGGGCGGACGGTCTCATGATCTCCACTCCGACCGGTTCCACCGGCTACTCCTTGAGCTGCGGAGGGCCCATCATCGTTCCTCAGTCCGAAAGCCTGGTCATCACACCCATCGCTCCCCACAACCTCAACGTGCGACCCATCGTGGTATCCGACAAGAACGTCATCTCCCTGGAGGTGGAGGGCAGAGGACAGCATTTCATGGCGACCATGGATTCCAGGTCCGTGACCATCGACTCCACCTACCAATTGGCCATCCGCAAGGAGAATTACAAGATCCGGCTGGTACGGCTGAGCAGCGACAACTTCCTCAACACCCTACGCAAGAAACTCAACTGGGGTCTTGACACAAGGAACTGACCGGAAAACCTGAAAAGGCCCAAATCGGCTTAATTTCAAGGTTGGAGGTGTCCATTTTTTCTTATATTTGCCATCCGCCGTATCCCATGAAGAAGTACCTTCTCCCCCTTCTCGGCTTCCTTTTGATTACCTCCCTGTCCGCTGATGCACAGCGCTGGAGGCGTCAACGCTATGAATTCAGCATCGGCGGTGGTGTGAGCAACTTCCTGGGCGAACTGGGAGGTGCCAACCAGATCGGTACCAACTATTTCAAAGACCTGGAATGGTCGCAGACCCGTATGGCCCTTGCCATCGGTCTTCGTTACAAACTCACGGACTATTTCGCCCTGAACACCCACCTTACCTACGGACGGGTTTCCGGCGACGACAAACTCACCAAGGAGCCTTTCCGCAGTTACCGCAACCTGAACTTCTTCTCCGACATCTATGAAGTGAATGTCAATTTCGAAGGAGCGGTGCAGAAAGAGCAGGTCGGTCACCGGTACAGACTGAGGAATGTTCGCGGACTCAGCGGATATGAACTCTACACCTACGGATTCGTGGGTATCGGCGTTTTCCATTACGACCCGATGACGGAATACCAGGGACAAGTCATCCAGCTCCGTCCCCTCGGCACCGAGGGACAAGGCCAGATCGAGACCCGCAAGACCTACTCCACGTTCGGCGTATGCATTCCGGCCGGTATCGGTTTCAAGTACACGATCGACCGTTACTGGGGCGTGGGCATCGAGATCGGGCTGCGTAAGACCTTCACCGATTACATCGACGATGTCAGCACCACCTATTACGACTTCGCCGATCCGAATTCGCTTTCCGCGCAATTGGGCAACCGTTCCAATCCTTTAACCGTACCTTCCGGAGAAGAGTACGTCATTCCCTCCACCCAGCCCGGACAGCAGCGCGGCGACCCGCGCGACAACGATTCCTACATGTTCGGCATCTTCAGTATCAATTACAAGATAATCACCGGCACCGGCCGCAGAGCCCGTTTCTGAGTGCACAATTTCCCGGTCCGGTTTTCCGTTCGTGCTCTTTACCGTGTGCTGATGTCTTCAAAAGGAATCCGATACGCCTACCGGTTTCTGGTTGCAGTGTGCCTGCTAACCGGCGTTGATGCCTCCGCACAATACAACGAATTGGGACTGTTGTTGGGCGGAAGCACTTATAAAGGGGACCTGTCCCCGCAGCTTTTCAAAACGTATTCCAATCATCCCGCGGCAGGGATTTTCTTCCGGCACAACTGGAACAGGCACTGGAGCTGGAAGGTCGCGCTGAATTACGGCCGTGTATCCGCCGATGACGCGGATTCGGACATCCCGTTCAACGTGGACCGCAACCTGTCTTTCCGTTCCAATGTCTTTGACATCACACCACTCATTGAATTCAATTTTCTCCCGTATGAAACCGGCAATCGCTATTACCCTTTCACCCCCTATCTGTTCACCGGAATCACCGTCTTCCACTTCAACCCTAAAGCAGAACTCGGAGACGATCTGTATGAGCTTCAACCGCTGACTACAGAGGGACAGAAACCGTACAAGAGATGGCAGTTCGCGGTTCCGATCGGTGGCGGCCTGAAATTCACCGTAGGAAGAATCGGTTTAGGTATCGAAATGGGAGTGCGGAGGACTTATACCGACTATCTGGACGACGTCAGCAGTGTCTATCCGGATGCCGCAGGTCTTCTTGCCGACAAGGGAGCCGTCGCCGTTGCTCTTTCCGACCGGTCCTTTTCTTCGAGGGATACCAGCAACGACATCACGTCCTCCTATCTCAAATTACGCGGAAATTCGGAGGACAAGGACTGGTACCTGTTCGGAGGAATCACCGTCTATTACCGTTTGTCCAGCCTGTTGAAAGACATCTGCAAACCGTTCAAGAACAGAAGGTACACCTGAGGCGGAGGGAGGATTCAAAAGCTTCGTTTTTGGGCTTTTTTCGAGCTTATATTAAGCTTTCCTTCACAACTCAATCGCCTTTGAATTAGTAACTTGCCGCTCCTTTCGCGTAAACCGATGAGCTTTAAAGACAAGATTGTTTCCGACCGCCTGCCAAAGCACGTGGCCGTCATCATGGACGGCAACGGACGCTGGGCCCGGCAACAGGGTGAGGAGCGTGTCTTCGGCCATCAGCATGGCGTGCGTGCCGTGCGTGAAACGACGGAAGCCGCCGCCGAACTGGGCATCGGATACCTGACGCTATATGCCTTCTCTACGGAGAACTGGAACCGCCCCAAGGCGGAGGTGGATGCGCTGATGGAACTTCTGGTGCACACCATCCATGCGGAGACTCCGACGCTCAACAAGAACAACATCCGGCTGCTGGCCATAGGGGACCTTGATTCGTTGCCTCCCAACTGCCGTACACAGCTCGATGAAGCCATCGCCGACACCGCAGCCAATGATCGCATGTCCTTGGTGCTGGCACTCAGTTACAGCTCTAAATGGGAGATCACGCGGGCAGTGCGTCAGATCGCAACGGAGGCGGCGAACGGAAATCTGGATCCCGGTTCCGTGAACGAAGAACTCATCGCTTCACGACTTACCACCTCGGAAATCCCCGATCCCGAATTGCTGATCCGCACCTCGGGCGAGCACCGCATCAGCAACTTCCTGCTCTGGCAGATCGCTTACTCCGAACTTTATTTCACCGACAAGCTCTGGCCGGAATTCGGCAAAGAGGATTTTTATGAAGCCCTGGTCGATTACCAGCAACGGGAACGCCGTTTCGGACTCGTGAGCGAACAGTTAAAATAAGCGTATGCATCGTTTACTTCCCGTCACTTTCCTTCTTTCCTTATTGGCCATCTGCTCCTCTGCACAAGTGCAGCTGGGTGTTGATTCCACCATAGCGGATTATGCCAGCCCGAAGGAATATGTGATAGGCGGCGTGATGGTCACGGGTACCAAATACCTAGATGAAAGCGTCCTTATCAGCATCTCCAACCTTCCCGTCGGAGATTCGATCCAAGTGCCCGGGGAACGCATCGCCCAGGCGATTCAGAACCTCTGGAAGCAGGGGCTTTTCTCGGACATACGCATCTACGTAACCCGGATACAGGGCCCGCTGATCTTCCTGGAGCTCCGACTGCAAGAGCGTCCCCGTCTCTCAAAATTCAGCTTCAAAGGTGTCACCAAATCGGAAGCCGACAAGATCCGTGAGCAGATCAATCTGGAACGTGACCGTGTCATCACCGAAAACGTGCTCTCCACCACGTCGAACAAGGTGAAGGACTACTATGTGGACAAGGGATATCTCGATGTCGAAGTGCGGATCCGGGAGACAAAGGATACCGCTTTCCTGAACAGGGAGATCCTCGAGATCGTGGTGGACAAGAAGAAGAGGGTGGTCATTCGTCGTATCACCATAGAAGGTAACGCTGCAATCAGCGACAGCAAGCTGAAGCATACCATGAAGGATACCAAAGAGAAGACCCGGTACAAGATATTCACTTCCGGAAAATACCTGGAGGACAAGTTCACCGACGATAAGAACAAGCTGGTGGCCAAATACAATGCGATGGGATACCGCGACGCGGCCGTGAGCCATGACTCCGTCTACCGTATGGCGGACGGCTCGCTTGCCATCGATATTACGATCAGCGAGGGCCGAAAATATTTCTTCCGGAATATCGCTTGGATCGGTAATACCAAGCACAGCTCTCAGGAACTCTCCTCCATACTCGGCATCCGAAAAGGCGATGTGTACAACCAGGAGAACCTGGACCAGCGGCTCTACATGAACCAGAACGGACGGGACATCAGTTCCCTGTACATGGACGACGGCTACCTGTTTTTCTCCGTCACCCCGGTGGAGACGGCCGTTGAGGGTGACAGCATCGACATGGAGATGCGCTTATACGAGGGCAAACAGGCCCGCATCAACAAGGTGACCGTAGTCGGAAACTCCAAGACGAACGACCGTGTCATCATGCGGGAAATACGAACCAAGCCCGGACAGCTATTCTCGCGTGCGGATATCATCCGCACACAGCGGGAACTGGCCCAGCTCGGATATTTCGACCAGGAGAAGCTGGGCGTCAACCCGAAACCGAATCCCGCCGACGGAACCGTCGACATCGAATACACCGTCGAGGAAAAAGCGTCCGACCAACTTGAACTTTCCGGCGGTTACGGAGCCAACCAGCTCGTCGGCACATTGGGTCTGTCATTCAACAATTTCTCCGCCAGGAATTTCTTCAAGGGCAGTGCATGGTCTCCCCTTCCTTCCGGAGACGGCCAATCACTCAGTGTGCGCGCTCAGTCCAACGGCAAATATTTCCAGTCGTACACGGCCTCCTTCCGGGAGCCCTGGCTCGGAGGAAAGAAACCCAACTCACTCTCCGTTTCCGCTTACCAGTCCATCCAGTCGAACGGCCGTCCGAAGGGGGACATCCTCCGTTCGGAAATCAAGATCACCGGCGTTTCCGTAGGCTTGGGCAAGCGGCTGAAGTTTCCGGATGATTACTTCTCGGTCTTTCACGAAGTGGGGCTTCAGCACTATGCGCTTAATAATTACACCGGTACGTTCGTATACAGCAACGGCACATCGAGAAACCTGAGTTTTTCTGAAACGATTTCCCGCAATTCGGTAGACGCTCCGATCTATCCGCGTACGGGATCCAACAATACGCTGTCGCTGGAGACCACGGTCCCCTGGTCGCTGTTCAATTTCGATAATATCGATTACAAGACGGCATCGACTTCGGAAAAGTACAAGTGGATCGAGTACTACAAGATCAAATTCAACTCCGACTGGTATTCCAAGCTGGCCGGCAATCTTGTGTTCCACTCCCGCATCATGTTCGGTTATCTGGGATATTTCAATTCTGACATAGGTGCGTCTCCGTTTGAACGTTTCTATCTCGGAGGTGACGGTCTCTCCGGATTCTCGCTGGACGGAAGGGAGCTGATCGCCCTCAGGGGATACGACAACAACTCGCTGACGCCGCGCGACAACCAGGGACGGATGGTCGGTGGCACGGTATATGATAAAGTGACCTTCGAACTCAGGTATCCGCTCACCTTGAACCCTTCCGCAACCATATTCGCCGTCTCCTTCCTTGAAGGCGGAAACAGCTGGTCCTCGCTGAAAAGTTTCAATCCGTTTGAAATAAGACGGGCCGCAGGTGCTGGAATACGCATTTTCCTGCCGGTTTTCGGCCTTTTAGGCCTTGACTGGGGCTACGGGTTCGACCCCATTCCTGACTATCCCGGAGCAGAAGGCCCGCACTTCCACTTCATGCTCGGACAACAGTTCTAATTCATACATTTGCAACCCCGTAAAAAGAAAGGAAAAAGCGCATGAAAACGTCCAACCGGCCCTCTCTAAGGAGCCTCCTGACCGCAATCGCGCTCCTGTTCACCGTGGCCTCAGCTCACGCACAGAAGTACGCCTACGTCAATACGGAATACATCCTGGAAAACATCCCTGACTACAAAACCGCGCAGCAGCAACTCGACAACCTGTCCATCCAGTGGCAGAAGGAGATCGAGGACCGTTATGCCATCATCGACAAACTGTACAAGGCCTACCAGGCTGAACAGGTGCTGTTGACCGAAGAGATGAAAAAGCGCCGGCAGGACGAGATCGCACTCAAGGAAAAGGACGTGAAAGACCTCCAGAAGCAGCGTTTCGGCTACGAAGGCGACCTCTTCAAGAAAAAACAGGAGCTCGTAAAACCCATTCAGGACCGGATATTCAACGCCGTCAAGAAGATGGCAACCGAGCAAAGCTATGCGGTGATCTTCGACAAATCGGGGGAACTCGTCATGCTGTATACCAATCCTAAATACGACAAGAGCGACGAAATCCTCAAAGCCTTGGGCTATAAGCCTGCCGCTAAAGACGGATCCTCCGGCGGCTCCCGTACCGGAAATCCGGCCGGCGGCGGCTCAGACCGTCCGACCATGGACCGCTCCTCCGAGGGAAATGACAAAGTCCAGATAAAAAAATAACATCCTTTCTCCACCCAACACAACATGAAGAGACTTCTCATCCTTGCAGCCGTAGCACTTGTCGCCGGCACTTCAACCACCTTTGCACAGGGAGCCAAGTTCGGGCATATCAACTCCGCAGACCTCATCCAGTCCATGCCGCAGACCAAACAAGCCGACAGTACGCTGAAGAAGTTCGGCGAATCGCTCGACGGACAATTGAAGATGATGACTGCCGAATATCAGAACAAGGTGCAGGCCTACCAGGCGAAAATGGATTCCATGCCGGACGCCATCAAAGCAGTGAAGCAGCAGGAACTGCAGGACCTTGGTAACCGGATCGATGACTTCCGCCAGAACGCGCAGGAATCTATTCAAACCAAGAAAGAGGAGCTGTACGGTCCTATCCTGAAACGCGCAGAAGACGCCATCAAAGACGTCGCCAAGGAGAAATCCTACGCCTATGTTTTCGACACTAGTTCGGGGTCATTCCTCTACGCACAGGAGAGCGATGACATCATGGCGTTGGTCAAAGCCAAACTCGGCGTCAAGTGACCCGTATCGAAATAGAATATGAAAGCCCCGCCGATGCGGGGCTTTTTTTTCAATTTTAAACTGCGTTTTTCGTTTTATCTTGATATCGGGAATCAGGTACAGCACCCCTCCCAATCCCGTATTTTTACCCTTGCGGCAAAAGCCGCAACCGGATGCCTAGATTCACGTTGCCGCTGATTTGCCTGCTGTTGCTCTTGCTGTTCCGGCAGGCAGCGGACGGCCAACCGCTCTCCAACCAGCGCCGCATCCGTACTGTACTTCACTCGGACACGCTGCGGTTGGATTCGCTGAGCTTGGTGCCCGGGTCGGTGATCCTGCTGGACCGAAACGGAAATCAAATAGACAGTACGGCTTTCCGGGAAGACTGGGCCAATGGCTGCATCATTGTGCGCCCGGGAGACCAGCGACTTCGTGACACGGTTACCATCCGGTACCGTGTGCTTTCCGTTCGCCTCGGTGAAACGGTTCGACATAAGGACCCGCTGAAATGGACGCTCAAGGGAGAACCTCCGCCCAATCCTTTCCTGTATCGTCCGGCCGATGCCGGCCCCTTTTCCCTGTTTCCGGATAAAGGAGTACAGGCTAACGGTAGTATCGCACGCGGAGTCTCTTTTGGCAATAATCAGGATGTGTTCGTGAACTCCAGCATGAACCTGCAGCTGGCCGGTAAACTCAACGAGGACATTGACCTCACCGCATCGATCTCCGATGAGAATATTCCGGTACAACCGGAGGGGAATACACAGCAGTTGCAGGAATTCGACCGTGTATTCATCCGGCTGGCCAAGGACCGGACGCAGCTCATAGCAGGCGACTTTGAGCTGCGTCGTCCCGACAGCTATTTCATGAACTTCTTCAAACGGGGACAAGGCGCACTATTCTCCACGTCCGTTCCTGTCGGTGACACGCTGCAGCCCTCCCGGACACGACGTGTGAACGCCACTGCCTCCGTTGCCGTCGCCAAAGGACGTTTTTCCCGCATGGTTTTCCAGGGTACGGAGGGCAATCAGGGGCCGTACCGGTTATCCGGCGGCGCAGGTGAAGTCTTCATCATCGTACTGTCAGGCACGGAGAAAGTATTCCTTGACGGACAACTGATGATACGCGGCATGCAGAACGATTACGTAATCGATTACAATACCGCCGAGGTCACCTTCATGCCGAAGCGACTGATCACCAAGGATTCCCGTATCATCGTAGAGTTCGAATACTCGGACCGAAACTATGTGCGATCGATGTTCTTCCTGAACAACGAATTCGAGACCGAAGCGGTAAAGATCAGATTCAATGCCTACTCCGAGCAGGACAGCCGCAACCAGCCGCTGCTGCAGGATCTGGACAGTTCCCGTAAGGCAGTGATGGCCGCTGCCGGCGACAACATCGGTCAGGCGTATTTTCCGACCGCGGATTCCCTTACTGCTTTCGACGACACACGCGTCCTTTATCTGCGCATCGACTCAACGACCGCTTCCGCAACCTATCCGGGTGTTTTTGTCTATTCGACCGATTCTTCGGCCGCGCGGTGGCAGGTCACATTCACGGAAGTCGGAGCCGGAGCGGGCGACTATGTACAGGACATCCGCTCTGCCAACGGACGTGTCTTCCGCTGGGTGGAACCGGTGGGCGGTGTATCACAGGGAAATTATCGTCCTGTCCAATTGCTCATCACCCCCAAACGCAGACGCATGGTGACCCTGGGAAGCGACATCAAGGTCACCGGGAAAAGTCTGCTTTCGGTGGAAACGGCTTGGAGCGAGAATGACATTAACCTCTTCTCGGCAGAGGGAAAAAGCAATGACAACGGGACCGCCGCACGCATCGGTTACCGGCTGGGGACACCGCTATCTGCCGACTCGGCCAACGGCTGGAAATTAGATGCGCAAGCAGGATACGAATTCACATCGAAATATTTCAATCCGCTCGAACCTTTCCGGCCAGCGGAGTTCAACCGCGACTGGAACGTAAGCGGTCTTACGGATACAAGCGACCAACAACTCATTTCGGCCGATGCGGCGTTTTCAAGAAAAGGAACAGGAACTGCAGGATACAGACTCAAGTCGTATCTGCGTGGAAATGCATACACGGGCTGGAACCACGGACTGTTCAGCGACCTGTCCCACAAAGGCTTCTCACTCAAAGGAACCGCCAACAAGCTGCTTTCGCAGGCTTCCTCGCAACAGACGGACTTCTTGCGCCACCAGTTCGACTTCTCCAAATCGTTCGGCAGATGGACGGCCGGCATACGGGATAACACGGAAGAGAACCTTTTCAAGGTGCCGGACACCGATTCGTTGCTGGCGACTAGTTATATATGGCGGGATTGGTCCGGGTATATCGGATACCGGGATTCTCTCAACAACAGGATCACGTTGTCTGCCAAGAACCGGGAAGACCGTGGCGTCCGGGAGAACAGACTGGTGAAAGCGGCCAACGCCAGGGAAATCTCCGGCAGTGTGGAGTTGGCAAGCGATACAAGGAATACGTTGCGAATAACCAGCACCTACCGTGACCTCAGTATACTGGATGCAAGCATCATCACGGTCGCTCCCACGCAGACACTGGTGAACCGCATCGAACATCAGGCCAACATTCGTAAGGGAATGCTGACCGCCACCACTTTCTATGAGGCAGGTTCGGGGCGCGACCGCAGACAGGAATTCTATTACCTCGAGGTCCCCGCCGGCCAAGGGACCTATGCCTATATAGGCGATCTGAATTCGAACGGTGTAAAGGACCTGAATGAATTCGCGGCAGCGGTCTTCCAAGACCAGGCACGTTACATCCGCGTCTTCTTCAATTCCGACGAATACATCGCCACAAGGTCTAACAGCTTCAGCGAAGTAATTAACCTGAATCCCGCAGCCGGCCGGAAAACCCCCGGAAAAGCGCGACTCATCGACCGCTTTTCGGACCAGTTGCTGGTGCGGATGGAAAAGAAAACGAAGGATGAGACGATACTCTCCTCGCTGAACCCTTTCAGCAACCGGCTGGCAGACAGTCAGCTTGTTTCGACCGGCTCCAACCTCCGCAATACGGTATTCTTCAATCGTACCGATCCGGTATTCGGAGCTGATTATACCTGGCAGCAGAGCCGGAACAAATCCCTGCTCGTCAGCGGCTTCGACTACCGGTCACTGGACGGCCATGCACTGAACATCCGTTGGAATACTTCACGAGAATGGCAGTGGGGGCTAGTCCTTGAGACGCAAAGGCAGTTGAGTTCCTCAGAGTTTTTCGACGACAGGGATTATGAACTGATCGGTTCGTCGGCAGAGCCGAAGATCACCTACCAGCCCGGACAGCGTTTCAGGGCTTTAGCCGCCTTGCGCATCGGCACGAAAGAGAATATTGAAAGCGGAACCGAAAAGGTCGAGGAGAGGAAACTTACTCTCGAAGCGAGAATGAATACCGCCGATGCGGGAATGCTCTCGGCACGGTTCAATTACATACAGTTCGATTACACAGGAAACGTCAACAGTTTCATCGCCTACGAGATGCTGGGGGGGCTGACTCCCGGAAAGAACCTCACGTGGAATCTCTCACTGCTCAGGAACATCAATAAGGTCGTCCAGCTGAACCTCAATTATGATGGCAGGAAGGGAGAAAAATCAAAAACCGTGCATACGGGAAGCGTTCAGTTCAGGGCGTTCTTCTGAGAAAAGCTCTGACATCCGCATCACTTCAAGGTGACGGCGGATCGACCGATCTGCGCACCCGACTGATAGATTTCGACCGTGTAGGTTCCGGAGGCGAACTGCGTACCTCGTGCCCAGCTGATTTCGACCGGCGTATCCGAATTGTCGTAGTTCACCGTCTCTTTCAAGGTATAGGTGAGCGATTGACCGCCCGACTTGAAGACATCCTGCATGGAAGTCATCACTCCCCCGTCGGGTCCGATGACGCGCACATAGAGGTCGATGGGGCCTTTGTCGATCACACGGTTCTCGGCCAGCGTGAATTTCGTGCGGATCTTCTGGACGGATTTTGCGCGGGTGGTCGCAACGGCATCGCCGTTCGGTTTGTAACGTATGCCTTCCGTAGCGAGATTCAATGCTTTCAGTATCGATCCTACTGCGACCTTGGAACTGAGCAGCGTATTCTGGTCGGACAGCCGGTTATTCATGCTGCGCGCCTGCGTAAGGTCGGAATTCAGATTCTGGTTCTCGGCCTGAAGCATCGCCGCGACTTTCCCCAGCGAATCAAGCTGCGCTTCGTACCTGGAATTCATGCCTTTCAATTCAGCGAGTTTCCGTTTAGCTTCCTGGATCTGGGCAGGGCCGCCCAGATTTATCAACTCCTGGATTTTCGCCGCCTTCTGCCGTATCATCTCCTCGCTTTGTGCAAGTTGCTCCTTCAGTCCGCTGTTCTCCGTGATCAGACGGTCGAAATCGGCTTTTACCTTCTTCAACTGCTCCTGCAGGGCATCCCGCTCGGCTGCAGTGGAATAAATCGCCTTGTTGGCATCATCAAGACTGTTTTTCTTCTCGAAGAACTGCCAAAGCAACAATCCGTTCGTCCCCAGCAATATCGTGATGACAATGATCACGATGCCCTTCCTAGGACCCTGCTCCTGGTAATCCGATTTATTGTATTCCTGCTGTTCCATGATGGTCTTTGATGCTTTCAATTCGTTCCGGCCGATTCCTTTTTCATCTCATCCACATAATTCAGCCGCAGCTCCGTAAGGGAATGATCCAGCAGCCGCTTTTCGGAATCATTGAGATTGCCATGGGTCTTACTCCGTAACATCTCCAAAGTATCGATGGCGTTCTTGGCTTGTTCAAGATTCCGCTCGATGCGGTCGGTTGCCGGATTCTTCAATTTACCCATGGAAACCAACGCGGAAGAATGAAAGACGGCTACCAGTTGCGTGAAAAGGGATTCGATGTTCATCAGTGTGATCTTATCAAAAATAAGCAAATAAAGAGACCTTTCAAGACACCTGATCCGTGGTTTTTTAACCGTTTCATGACCGGAATCAGCACGCTGTAATAGGTTATTTCCCAACTTTGAAACGGTATGCGCCGGTCAACCCTCTCCTCACGTCGATCCTCGAAAGCATATCGTTTGGAGCTTTTACGGAGCGGAAACGGTTTTTTCAGAACACTCCGGGACACCATTGATTCGGCGACGAAAGAGATCCATTTCCAAACTTACATCTTTGATCCGGACAGGACCGGACAGCAAGTCCTGGAATCCCTCAAGGCAGCCGCACACAGAGGTGTAAAGGTCTACCTGATGCTGGATGCTTATGGCTCCTCCCGTTTCAGGGGTAAGCAAATCAATGAAATGGTGAAAGCAGGTGTCGAGATACAGTTCTACGGAAGACTTTTCCACGCCGGATGGTTCCACCTTGGAAGACGCTTGCACCGGAAAGTAGTGGTAGTGGACGGAAAAACAGCAATTGTCGGCGGCATCAATATCAGCGACAAATATGACCGGCTCGACGACCGATCGCCCTGGCTGGACTATGCGGTGCTGGCTGAAGGTCCTATAGCGGGTCGACTTCAACTTGTCTGCCGTAAACGATGGATGAACATCCGTACCCGTCGAAAGACGCTGCGAATCCGACAGGAGGCAACCGTACATACGCAGGAGGAAGAGGTTCCGTATGACGTTCGCGTGACCCGTAATGACTTCCTTCGAAAAAGGAACGAGATTGCAGTGAGTTACCGTCAGGCGATCCGGGAAAGCAGGCAGTCTCTGGTCATTGTGGGCGGCTACTTCCTGCCGGGTGGAAAAGTGCGCAGGTTGTTGCGTGCTGCCCGGCGTAGAGGTGTGGAAGTACGTCTCCTGCTGGCTGCGAAATCGGACGTCATGATTTCAGTTTATGCGCGCCAATACCTTTACAGCTGGATGTTGAGAAACGGTATCCGGGTATTCGAATACCTTCCCTCAAATGTACATGGCAAAGTATTGGTGGCGGACAATTACTTCGTGAGTATCGGCTCGTACGACTTGAACAACCTGAGCACCTATAGCAATATCGAACTCAACCTCGAAGTAAAAGACGGGCGTTTCGCCGGGCAAGTGGCCACGGAACTAGATTCCGTAATCCGGTCACACTGCAGGGAGGTCGATACGGAAACCTGGAAACGCAACGATTCCCGGTGGAACCGCCTTCGGTGCTGGTTCTCCTACCGTATTACAAAGACGTTATTCGGACTTTCATGGCTGTTGGCGAAGTCAGGGACAAGAGGCTGAGGACGGTTTTCACCGCGCTCCTGCATTGATCTGGTCCAGCATCCTGAAAAGGTCGTCAAGTTTCGGCGTGAGGATGATTTCCGTGCGGCGGTTCTTTTCACGGGCCTCCTTCGTATTGGCCGGATCAAGCGGCTGATAAGGGCCTTTCCCGCTTGCAGTCAGTCGGGCGGGCTCGATTTTCGAGCCTTTCAGGATGATCTTGGCGACGGAGGTGGCACGCAACACGCTCAGCTCCCAGTTGTCCTTTGCACCGCTGGGAAGTGTGCCGGAAATAGGCACATTGTCCGTGTGTCCTTCGACCATGATGTTGATATCCGCGTTCTTCTCCAAAACCCTGCCCAGCTCCTGCAAGGCTTCCTCGCCTTTTTTCTGTACGACAGTGGAGCCGGAGGAGAAAAGCAGTTTTTCCGAGAGAGAAACATACACACGGCTGCCCCGCTGCTCGACGGTAAGTCCGTTTTCGGTGAATCCCAGCAAGGCATTCGTAACGGCATTCTTGAGCGCGTTGACCGTGGAATCGGAGCGCCCGAGGACACTTTCGAGCTGGCGGACCCGGTCGTCACGCTCCTTGAGACTCGCCTTCAGGGAGTCCAGTCTCAGTTGCCTGTCGGCCAGGATCATCGAATCCTTTCTCATTTCGTCCTCTTTCCGCTGAAGGTCCTCTTGCGCCCTGTTCAGCTGAGCGATCAGCCGACGCGCTTCCTCGGAATTACCCTGTTGCAATCGCTCGTTGTTCCGCAACAGCATCTCGTAGGAATCCGTCAGCTCCTGATACAGTTCATTCAGTCTTCGGTAGGATATACCCTGGGTGGTGGTATCGTGCAACAGTTCCGCGACGCTTTGGGAAAGCTCATCGGCCCTGGATTTGAACTCCTTCAATGAATCACCGGTCAATCGGTTCGCATCCTTGAGCCGGGTATTTTCCTCCGTACACTTCTTCTCCCGCGCTTTGGACTCCTCGAGCTGCCTGGCAGGTACGCAGGCTTCCAAAAACATAAAAACACCTAAAAGTGAAATAAAGACGGCGTTTTTGATTGATTTTAGGGTCATTTTGATGTATATTTAAGAGAGTCTCTAAAGATAGTGCCGAGTCCGGAGCGCCTTCCCCGACCGGTTTCGATAGTTGCTAACAATCATTTTCCTAGTCCGGAGCCCTGCTGACCATGGAGTCCCTCAATCGCAACTGGATCACCGAGAATCATATCGATTTCGAATACAAGAAATACGTGCTGCTGGCCTATTTGCAGCATGTGAGTGAGAATTTCACAGGAAACCGGCTCTATCCGTACTTGTCCGACCTCGTCGATCATTACAGGAACCTGAAATTCCTGAAAGAAAGCAAACAGCAGCTCTTCGACAGCTTTCCGGAGCGGTTGCAGAGTGCCGACATGGACCACTTCCGACTCGTCTATCAGAAGATCGCTGAAGACGATTCACTGATGAAGGAAATCGAGAGCATCGTTGAATTCTCCATACCTCAGATGGAGAACAGCCTTAGGGAAGGAAAGAAGATCTACGATTTCATCGAGGAGCATACCCATGTGTTCGCCGTAGGGTTGACGCCGCTGAACAACGATGCCGGCTACCTCTTGTTAAGCAACGGAAACGATCCCGAGACGGTCGTTTTCGAATATCAGGTCACCTTCATCGAGCACCCGCTCGAACGTCATCGGGGGTTGCGTGTGGAATATGTGACCTCCTATCGTAAATCGATTTCCGTGTCCTACGAATCCATAAAATCGGACTTGCTGCGGTACAACAAAAGACTTCCGAATCCGGCCGCATATGCGATCGAATCCGAGTTCATATTACCGTTTCAGGAGACTTTTCTTCCGTTGGCCAAACGAACGATCATGAAGAAGATCGCAAACGCCGCATAATCCGCCTTATTGTCAACGGGACGACATCTGTCCGTAAATGCCCGCTTTCTTCCAAACGAACTTGTAGGCGACCTCGAAAGAAACGTAGGTGAATGCGTCTTTGAGACCGGGATTGCCGCGGATACTGGTATAAGGCCCGACATATCCGTTCGTCCCCCATCCGGTAGGATCGGAGATGTACTTGGCGATCTCGAACCGGCCGTCGTCAGGGAATGCAGCACGAAGCTCTTCATACGTAGCATAACCGTCGCTGACATCATCGAGATAGTCGGTGAAAAAGTAATAGTAATCGAATTCCGCGGAAAGCGTCCATTGCTTGTTAAGCACATACCGCACACCTCCGCCCAGCGGGATCCCGATGTTCCACAATGAGTAAGGCGTTGCGGACTTTATCTCCTTGGAATAACCCTGACCCTCTGTCCGCCATTGCTGCAGGTCGGTTTCGTACACACCGTCCTTTTCGACTATCGTCCCGGTGCCCTGCAGATTTTCCGGACGATCCCTCAAAGTGCCGTCCTGCCAGAAATAATAACGGCTGTCGAGAGCGATATTTCCACGGAAGAGGTCGGCTTTCGGCCTGCCGTTGAAAACACCTAAACCGGCAGAGAAAAAGAAGGAGAACGACGGCTTCCACAAAGGCTGGTTGCGGTTGAGAAAAATGTTGTAGGTGATTCCGACCTCACCTCCCAGCAAGTCGTTCCTGAAACCCAGACCGCGACGATAGTTCCTAAGGTCAATGCCCTGTTTACCACCCAAGGGTGATGACTCATCGTACTGCAGGCGATGCCAGCTAAGGCGGACATACGGATCAACTGTCTTGTAACGTATACGCGGATTACCGGCGAAATTGCGGAACGTGATGGCAGCACCCGTGCGGGCGGAACTGTACGGAAAAAGTGCCTCGTTGGCCAGATCGCCCACGTAGTTGGTCACGCCGCCGGAAACGGCGATTTCGGCACGCCGCTGAGCCTGTACATGAAGTACACCGAACAGCAGGATCGGGAGGGTGAAGATGAGCCTTTTCATGTGCGCAATCTGCTACCCTAAAGATACACGACTTTGGCTAAAAAGTTACCCGGGTTTGGCCAACTGCCATTTTCGGGGGTGAATGACCGATTTGTGCGTGCTGCGGGCCCTTTCAACCGCCGATGGATACCATGGAGCGGTTGACCGTCGGAGCAAAGAGTTGCTGGCCTCCCCATTTTTCCTCCTTGGCCGCGAGTGCCGCTCGGATGATCTCCTCAACCGGTTCACCCCGGCGAAGCGGATGCAGCAGGTCCAACTCACCCTGTGAAAAAAGACAGTTTTTGATTTTGCCGTCGGCTGTCAGCCGCAACCGGTTACAGTCGCCGCAAAACGGCTCTGTCATCGTACTGATGAAAGCGAAAGTTCCCGAAAACCCGGTCACCCGATAGGCCCGTGAGGTATCGTGTTGCTTCCTTTGCAAAGGTGAAAAATCGTAATGCGCTGCCAACCGCTCAAGCAGCTGCGACGAGCTGATCAGCCGATGGTTCTGCCAACGGTTTCCCTCGAAGGGCATGAATTCGATGAAGCGTACGTGCAGCGGGTAATCCCTGGTCCACGCGACGAATTCGGTCACCTCGTCATCATTCACACCCTTCATCACGACCATGTTGACTTTCACATGAATGCCGTGTTCCAATAAAAGGTGGATGTTTGAAACGACACGGTGAAACCGGTCCCGCTTGGTAATCGCCTTGAAGCGTTCCGGCATCAGGGTGTCCAGGCTGACATTGATCGAACGGACACCCGACTGCACGAGCACGTCGAAATGCTCATGAACGAGTAGTCCGTTGGTGGTCAGGGTCAACTCATCAAGTCCCTGTTTACGGAGTTCTCCGATACCTGACAAAATACGGGCGGAGTCGGGACGCACAAGCGGTTCGCCGCCTGTAAGCCGGATCTTCCGTACTCCCAACCTGACGAATAGGGCCGCCAGGGATACCGCTTCGTCGGCACGCATATGCTGTTCTCTGGGAGCGAAAACGGGATGCTCCGGCATGCAATACGAACAGCGGAGGTTACATACATCCGTCAGGGAGATGCGCAGGTAATCGTGAATGCGTCCGAAGCGGTCAGTCAGCATGTGTAAAGGCCTTTTCAAAGGTATCACATTCCGTCTTCCTCATGACGCAAAGCCTCCAATACCCTGAAAAGATGGAGAACATGCGGAAAGACGGCATCCATGCTTTCGCCCGCTCCGCGGGTGGAACCCGGCAATCCGAGCACCAGGGTCTCCCCGATCATGCCGGCGACACTTCTGGATAACATGGAATACGGCATACGGTCCTGACCGTAACGGCGGATAGTCTCTTCGATGCCTGGAATCTCACGCTCCAGCAACGGACGGATGGCTTCCGGCGTGACATCCCGCCGGGACAGCCCGGTGCCGCCCGTGAAGATGACCAGCTGATGTCCGGCAGCAACGAGCGACCGCAACTTTGACTGTATCATCTCTTTCTCGTCCGGAATGATCGTGTATTCGGCCACTTTCACATGCATACGTTCCAACCGTTCGATGATGGCCTTGCCGGCACGGTCTTCCTTCTTTCCCGAAGAGATCGAATCGGAACAGACGATCACAGAAGCGTTGATGCGCTCGAGGAACTCCGCAGGAAAGTTGGACTTGCCCCCTTTCTTTTCGAGCAGACGGACAGCGGCTATCTCCAGGTTGCTGTCGATGGGCTTCAGCATGTCGTATACGGTCAGCGCTGCCACGGAAACACCGTGCATCGCCTCCACTTCCACACCGGTCTTATAGACCGTCTTCACTTCCAGTTCAATGCGCAAAGAATCGTCGAACAACTCGTAACGGACGGCAGCGGACTCTATCGGCAACGGATGACAGTCGGGAATCATGTCGCTGGTCCGTTTGACGGCAAACAAGGCGGCAGCCCTCGCGGATTCCAGGACGTCCCCTTTGGGCACCCTGCGTTCACGGACCGCAGCGGCAGTGAGCGGACTTCCGAAGCGGACGACAGCTTGTGCGCGCGCGTACCGCAGCGTATTCGATTTATGCGTGATGTCGATCATGGTGTCAGGTGTTTATTTTCCACTGCTCGCTGCTGTCGTTGAACTGTTCTTTACCCCAGACCGGAAGCTCACACTTGATCCATTCCACCAGCTCCGCACAGGCGGCTATAGCGTCTTTACGATGCACGGAAGAGACGAAGACGAACAGGTTTATTTCCCCTGTCCGCACCGTTCCCAGGCTGTGATGGACGTGCATGCAGGTCAATGCGTATTTTGAAAAAAGTGTCTCGCGGAATTCCGAGTACAATCCGTCAGCCAGTTCGCGGTAGGCCGTGAATTCTATCGCTGTGACCTTTCTGCCTTCCGACGCATCGGCACGGATCTGCCCAAGGAAGATCTGATGCGCCCCGATGGCATGGTTGCCGGAATGCTTCGCAATCGAATCTGCGATGAATGCCGGCGAGACAGCACCTTCCACGAACGGCGACTTGGTCTTTTTCTGCCTTTCGGCTGGGGAAGCTTCAACGTTCTTCATGAGGGGTGGGCGGTTCAAGAGTAGAAATGCTGTCATACCCGGAAACGGCCGAAATCAGCCGAGCGGCGATTCGGCTGCGGTAACCGGAAGTACAAAAGACGGCGATGGTACGTTTTCGGGGAAGACGATGCATGCTCTCCGAGAGGTCGGAAAGCGGAATCCTCATCACCTCTTTCCCTTCCGTCCACGCGTCGTCGGTTCCGTACTCGTACTCCTCACGCACATCGAGCAGCAACGTATCCTGCGGCATGCTGCTGAAAGACAGGGAAGGGATTGTGAAGGAATTTTTTGAAGGGGATACCGCCCGGTATGTGTCCGTGGCCGGCGTAATGGAAAAGGTCTCGGACGTCATGGTGCGGAGGTCAAATGTCCATAGCTTACCTTCCAGCGCGGATTTGCGGTGGATGGCAAGGGATAAGGCCTCAGAGGCCTGAACCATTCCAATGATGCCGGTCAACATGCCGAGTACGCCGTCGGTGCTGCAATTGCGCTGTGCCGCATCCGATGGTTGCGAGGGAAAAAGGTCGCAGTAGGATGTTGCTTCCGTACCATGGAAGACCGAAACCTGTCCCTCGTACCTGTGAACGGCACCGTAAACCAACGGTCGGCGGAGTGTCCGGCAGACCTCGTCCATCATATAGCGGGAAGGGATATCGTCGGTGCAGTCAAGTATCACATCGTAGCGACTTATGATTTCAGTTGCATTCCCTGCATCAAGTCGGAGCGGATACGTTTCGGTACGCACACCGCTGTTCAGCCGTGCCAGTTTTTCCGCTGCAGAAACCGCCTTTGGCCTGCCGATATCGCTTTCAGAATACAGCGTCTGGCGGTGCAGATTATCCGATGAAACCTTGTCACCGTCGACGATCCCGATACATCCTATGCCGGCACCTGCCAGGTATTGCAATGCAGGACAGCCAAGACCGCCGGCTCCCACCACAAGTACCGATGCTTCGAAAAGACGTCGCTGACCCTCTGCACCGAAGCCGGGCAGTGCTGTCTGTCGTGAATATCGTTTGAGTTGCAGGGGATCCATGAATCAGCCTCCGGAAAAAGGGGGCAATACGGCGATATCGTCGGTAGCCTTCAGCGGAAGCTCGCCATCGACCAAGCGGTGATTGACGGAAATCCTGAAAGGTATCTCCCGGAAAACAGCATGGTGCTCTTTCAGGGATTCACGCAGGGCTGAAACGTCCGGCGGCGTCGAAATCCTGAACTCCCGGCCCGCCTCTTCGGCAAGCCGACCGAAAGCACGAATATTGAATTCCATATCAGCTAATGTAATTATCGGAGCCTCCCAATCGGACGACATCCACAGGATCACCCCGGCGGTAGGACCTTCTTTCCTTTGAAAGATACACCAAAGCATCCGCATGTGCAAAGGATAGCAGGTTATCGGAATCCTGTCCGGAAAGAATTTCGACTGCGCCGTCATTGATTTTCGCCCGAAGGAAAAGGTCCCGGTCACCGCGGACTTCATAATCGTCAGAGATGGGAAGCCGGAGGCCGCCGACCGCCTTTTCAGAGCGGCCGGAAACAGACCGCAGTGAGGGGAGCACATACTGATGAAAACAGACCAGAACGGCTGCAGGATTGCCGGGAAGCCCGAAAAACAGCTGACCTTCTTTCTTTCCTGCGAACAAGGGTTTTCCGGGCTTTTGTGCGACTTTATAAAATATCTCCCTGACACCGGCGTCCTTGAGCGCGTCATGGACCAGATCGTATTTTCCGACGGAGATTCCGCCGGTCAGAAGTATGACATCGGAGGACTTCATCGCCCTGGCCAACGAACGGTCCAAAGCACTGCGCCTGTCGACAGCACGGCCGACAAACGAAACCTCGAAGCCGGCTTCCAGGAGTGCCGCCCGTAAGGCGAAAGAGTTGGATTCGTAGATCTTGCCCGGCAACAGTTTTTCGCCGGGCGAAACAAGCTCACTGCCGGTGACGATGATACCGATAGACGGTTTTCGGTAGACATCAACCTCTGAAATTCCCGTGGCAGCCAGCAGACCGATGGAAGCGGCAGAAAGTCGAGTCCCCTTTTTGAGTAGCAATTCCCCTTTGCCGAAGTGGTTCCCTTTCCTCCGGATGTTGCTGCCTTCCTGCAAATTCGAAGCGGGAATATGGATCATGCCGGATGATGCCGTCACTTTCTCCTGCATCACCACACTCCATGCCTCTTTCGGAACAGGTGCTCCGGTATATATCCGGTAGACTGATGGTTTCCTGACGCGTGCAGGAGGCGCATCCCCTGCCTTTATTTCACCGACGACCTCACAGGAGATGTCTCCCTTGAAGGGACCGTTTACAAGGACATAGCCGTCCACCGCAGACTGGTCGAAGAGCGGAGCGAAATTACCGGAACGGATATCTTTGGATAAGACATGGTCAAATGCGTCTTTGAGCGGAACTCTAACCGGTACAGGTCGGGGCAATGACTTGTTAAGTCGTTGTTTGGCGGAAGAAACGTCGATCATGGTCACACGGTGAAAAGCTTCGCTGCAGCAATTATAAGTACGGCTGCGAGCACATATTTCATAGGTTTGGGAGAGAACCTGAAACTTCCTACATACGATCCGGACAGCCCTCCTGCCAGGACCGAGATAATCCATCCGGACAGTTCAAGGCGGGATACTCCCTCAACGGACCATCCGCCGGAAATGACAGCAACGACTGAATTCACCAGGATAAAAGGAGCCGCAACTGCGGCAGACTGTCGCATGGTCGCCCAGCGACCTATCACCAAGAGCGGTGATAGAAGGACACCGCCGCCGATACCGATCATTCCTGAAATCAAACCGATGAATGCGCCTGCAAACAAGGCAAAGGGGAGAGACAAAGGACGTGTGGTGAAAGAATAGTCATCCCTGATGAACAGCAAGCGGGCGGTTGCGATCAGCAGGCAACCGCCTATCAGGACGTTGAATACTGTGACGGGCAGCTGGACCTTGGCTCCGATAAACGCCATAGGCACCGACAAGAGTAAAAACGGCGTGAGCAGCTCCTTTTTGAAATGCCCGGCCCGGTAAAACTGAAGAGTTCCGACCAGGGACACGGCGATATTCATCCACAAAGCAGCAGGACGAATGACGGTTGCGGAAAAGCCCAGCAATACCATCAAAGCGATGTATCCGCTTGCGCCTCCATGACCAACCGATGAGTACAAAAAGGCGACCGAAAAGAAAAGGAACAAGAGGATGACGTAGCCGAATGTCATGAAGCGAAGATACTCGGAATCGGGTCACATTGATAAATAAGGCTATTACTGTACCTTTGAAAGCATATTGCCTACAACAGATGAACAGCTCATCGACCACGCCATTATTGCTGATTGTGGATGATTCGGCCGAAAACCTACAGGTCCTTTCATCATTGCTGAAGGACCGATATCGTATCAAAGCGGTCAAGAGCGGAGAAAAGGCGATCGAGCTGGCAAAATCCGCACCTGTGCCCGACCTCATACTCTTGGATGTGATCATGCCGGGAATGAACGGATTTGAAGTTTGCGACAGGCTTAAAAGCGACCCTATAACGGCTAACATTCCCGTGATTTTCCTCACCGCATTGAATGAAGCCTCCGACGAGACTACCGGTCTTCGGAAGGGGGGCGCCGACTTCATCACAAAGCCTTTTCATGGAGAAGTAGTGCTTGCACGGATAAATACTCATCTGGAGCTTCAGGCCGAACGTCGTAAATCGGAATCCCTGCTGAGGAACGTGTTGCCCGAAAACGTCGTACGCCAACTGATGCTCAAAGGACAGTACCGACCGGAGGTTCATTCGGGCGTAAGCATATTGTTCACGGATTTTGTCGGGTTTACCGATGTGGCCGCTTCGCTTCCACCCCAAGCGCTGATTGAAGAGCTTTCTGAGATCTTCAGCGCATTCGACAGTATCACGGAAAAGCATGGATCCACGCGAATCAAAACGATCGGCGATGCCTATATGGCAGCGACCGGGCTGGATCACGACGACCCTGACCACGCCAACCGTTTAGCGGAGACCGCACTTGAATTCATAGATTACCTGAAAGAACGAAATGCTTCGGCAAAGCACCAATGGAAATGCAGGGCAGGTATACATTCGGGCAATGTCATCGCCGCCATCATCGGGAAGACACGCTACCTGTATGACATTCTCGGTGATGATGTGAATATCGCCTCCCGTGTCGAAGCTGCCGGAAAGGAGATGGAACTCACCGTCACCGAAGCGACACTAAAATTATTGGATAAGCGGTTCAGGAGCAGCAGTCTTGGAAGCGTAGAACTGAAAAGGAAAGGGAAGATGGAACTATTCCTCGTATCCCGATCATGAATCCCCGGCAGAAGGTTGTACGAGGTCGAAAAGGTTGCCGTAGAGGTCGCTGAATACTACGACTTTCCCCCATGGCTCGTGAGAAGGGCCGCGGACGATCCGAATACCCTTCGAGCGTAACATTTCCACATCCTCTTCAAAGCTTTGCGTATGCAAGACCATCAGGACTTTTCCGCCGGTCTGATTCCCGGCCCGGTTATCCTGCTCCTCCCCCTTTGCCTGGGCAAGAACGATGCCTGTGACCGCTCCTTCAGTCGGAAGGAGGGTGATCCATCTTTTTGAAGGCGTCACCATGGTGTCCTCCGAAAGAAAGAACCCGAGTTTATCCCTATAAAAACGTAACGCTTCTTCCTGGTCGCGGACCAGCAGGACGACATGTCGGATCATCGCTTTCATGGACAGCAAATATACGGGGACGGGATCCAATGAAACGAGTATATTTGAAAGATGAAAAAAGTCCTCTGCTACATTCCGTATATCCTGCTTCCCTTCCTTTTTCAATGCGTATCCGCGCAGGATGGTATCCAACGGGAAGTGTCTGCTGCCGATTTCCAAGCTCTTATGGGCAAAGACCCTGCTCCTGTGGTACTGGACGTCCGAACTGCTGAAGAGTTCTCAAAGGGGCATATTCCCGGAGCGATAAATTTCGACTGGTACGACTCCGCCTTTGGCGAAAAAGTGAGCCGCTTCGACCGAAACAGTGTCCTCTTGATCTATTGCATGAGCGGAAAAAGAAGTGCTGCTGCTGCAGAGATGATGAGGGGAATGGGGTTCAATGAAGTGGTCAATCTCAAGGGCGGCATCATGCAATGGCGTGCCGCCGGATTGCCTGAGGCGGGAGCGGTCGAAGTGCCGAAGGGAATGAGCCGTTCGGATTTTGACCGGCTGATAGCCGGCAGCGGAACAGTCCTGTTCGATTATTATGCAGAATGGTGTTCTCCCTGTATGAAAATGAAACCGTATCTGGAGGAGATTTCAAAAGAAATGGCCGGACGTGTAAGCGTCCATCGCATAGACGTTGATACCAACCGTCAGTTGTGCAAGGAGCTCGGCGTTGAAGCGCCTCCTTTGCTGGAAATCTACCGGGACGGTAAAAAAGTCTGGACCCATTCCGGCTTTATAGAGAAATCCGCGGTAGTGGAACAGTTGGAAAAAAACTGATTTTTCGGCTTTTTCGGTTTTTACTGCTTTTTTATTTCCGTAGCGTTTCGGCCTACCGCCGGTAAGCAATTCATGCCACTTATCCTCTGAAACGATCCTTCGGATCAGTGACCATGGCTCACGGGCAGGCCGTGACTGTATCATTGTATCAGAACGATATGACTGATACGAACAAATCATAAAAACCAAAGCCATGAAAACCTCAAACAACCTCCGCCTCGGTAACGCAGCAACGCTTGCCGCCTTCATCGCCATCACGCTGATGAGCTGCTCAAAGGAAGAAGCGGTTCTTCCCATGGAACAAGGAAGCTTGTCTGTCACTGAAAAAACCTCGGACAACGACCGTGAGTCCAGGATGATCGGAAGCGAACCGGCCCTTGACATTAACGCCGGCAAGATGAAGGAACCTGTACGCGATGATTTGAAAGACCGTATTTACTTGAATAACGGACAAAGGCAGCTGGCTTTTGAAGACGACGGTGCGCGTCAGGAAAGAGCCATACAAAATACGGTTCGCGAAAAGGAGATCAGTGTCCACTACTCTAAAGGACTGGACCTCTACATCGAACCCAAGGCCGAATTGATTGACAGAAAAGAGCTTCTTGGCTATGACAGAGCATTCGACCGTTCCGGGATCACGGAGAAAACCCACATCCATGATGCACTGGATTTCACGCCCGCCCGTTCAGAATTCAAGGAGACCGGCGCTCGTTTAGACTGAAAGGAAACCGATCATAGGTTTGTGAAGGAGACAAGGTCGGCCCCGGCAACCGGGCGCCGGCTTTGTCATTTGTATGCAGTGCCAAAAAAAGCGGCCATGCATTTCTGCATGACCGCCTATCACCTCAAAAAAATCGTTTTCAGTCCGTCAGTACGATCCTGAATCCATGGACCTGCTGATCGAATTCCGCCTTCATCAGGTATATTCCGGGAGGAAGTCCCAGCTGCTTCAAATGCAATTCGACCTGCTGAAGTCCCGTCGTATCGAATCCGAAATCGTTACGGTAAAGGAGTTGGCCTGCCAACCCGAAGAGTGAAACGCTGACTGCTGTTGATGTATTCAGATTCAATTCCAGTCGTAGGACATCAGACGTAGGATTCGGATAAACTACAGGCTGATGGGCTTCGGGAGCAAGCGTCCTTGCAGAAGGTCCTGAAGGACATACAAGATAGGTGTTCCGCTGGATACCATCTCTCCAACTGTCGTTGATAAGATCCATCGCTGTGGTGAGATCGGATATGTATGTCTTAGATCCTCCGCAGCCTATTGCCGTATTGGCCAAATTGAAGAGTTGCTGAACCGTCAGGCCTGCAAACGGACCTGTGGAGATGACCTGGTTCCTGAACAAGGTAACAGATGGGGCAAATGCGGCATTGGCGCTGTCGAAAGCGATGTTAAGTCTAAGTGCCACCAGTTGACCGGCCATTGTGTTTTTGTAAGAAACCGAAGTAGGATTGATCAGTATTCCCACAGGTAATTGTTTGGGAGTACCGGAGGTAGGCAGGAAATTATATACTGCAGTTGCTGAAGTGAGCTTGAGGAACCTTCCACAGTCACCGATTACAAGGCCTGCAGGGAATACGATGGGGAAATTGCTGTTCAGATATGCTCCGGGAACAGATGTGGAAGGAGAACCCCAACCGCCCGGCCCATAGGTCCTGAAGGGGCCGCAGGTACCCGGTGAAGGCTGATTGATAGTGACTGAAGCTGTTTTGGTACAACCGTTTGCATCGGTGACTGTTACAGTGTAGGTGCCTGCAATGAGGCTTCCGGCTGTAGAAGTTGTAGCGCCGTTGGACCACAAGTAAGTATAGCCCGGCGTACCGCCGGTAGCCGTCACCGTAGCCGAACCGTTATTGCCGCCGTAAGTAGTTACATCCGTCGATGTGACTGTCAGGGTTATTGCAGTTGGCTGAGTGATAGTCACCGAGGTCGTGGCTGTGCAACCGTTGGCATCCGTCACCGTGAAGGTGTACGTGCCGGCCGTGCGCGTGAAGCTGCCCGTGCCCGTGTACGGAGACGTGCCGCCGGTGGCGCTAACCGTTACTGTCGTAGAACCGCCGAAGCAGGCAATCGAGCCGGCGGAGGAAGAAGCGGTCAGCTGGTTGGGTTGCGTGACCGTAACCGAGGTCGTGGCTGTGCAGCCGTTGGCGTCCGTCACCGTGAAGGTGTACGTGCCGGCAGTGCGCGTGAAGCTGCCCGTGCCCGTGTACGGAGACGTACCGCCGGTGGCGCTCACCGTTACCGTCGTAGAACCGCCGAAGCAGGCGATCGATCCGGCGGAGGAAGAAGCGATAAGCTGGTTAGGTTGCGTGACCGTCACCGAGGTCGTGGCCGTGCAACCGTTGGCGTCCGTCACCGTGAAGGTGTACGTGCCGGCCGTGCGCGTGAAGCTGCCCGTGCCTGTGTACGGAGACGTACCGCCGGTAGCGCTCACCGTCACTGTCGTAGAGCCGCCGAAGCAGGCGATCGATCCGGCAGAGGATGAAGCTGTCAATTGAGCAGGTTCGCTGACCGTTACACTGGTCGTAGCCGTGCAGCTGTTAGCATCCGTCACCGTGAAGGTGTACGTGCCCGCCGTGCGAGTGAAGCTGCCCGTGCCTGTGTACGGAGACGTGCCGCCGGTAGCGCTCACCGTCACTGTCGTAGAGCCGGCGAAGCAGGCGATAGAGCCGGCGGAGGAAGAAGCGGTCAGCTGGTTAGGTTGCGTGATGGTTACGCTGGCAGAGGAAGTACATCCTGATGCATCGGTGACGACCACACTATAAGAGCCCGCCGAGAGTCCGGTGGCTGTAGCCGTCGTAGAACCGTTGGACCAGAGATAACTGACCGATCCGTTTGCTCCGGAAGGAGAGGCTGTTGCACTTCCGGTACTACCACCGAAACATGCCACCTGTGTGACTGAACCTACCGAAGCACTCAATGTGCAATTGGGGTCGTTAAGTGTTACGGAGGCAGTGGCCGTACAGCCGTTGGCATCCGTCACCGTGACCGTGTAAGTTCCTGCACCAAGACCGGTAGCAGTAGCAGTAGTGGCCCCGGTAGACCATACATAACCATAAGGAGCGGTTCCTCCTCCGGGAACTGCTGTTGCAGAACCGTTGCTTCCCCCGACTGTCGTAGGATTGGTGCCGGATGCTGACAAAGTCAATAGCGCCGGCGAGGAAATGGTCACCGAAGTAGTGGCTGTGCAGCCGTTGGCATCCGTTACCGTGAAGGTGTACGTGCCCGCGGCACGGGTGAAGCTTCCAGTCCCAGTGTAAGGGGAGGTGCCACCGCCGGCAAGGACCGATACAGAGGTGGAATCGCCAAAACAAAGTATCGTACCGGAAGAAGCCGTGGCCGTCAACTGGGAAGGCTCGGAGACCGTAACTGAAACGGTAGTCGTACAACCAAGGGCATCAGAGACCGTATAATCATAGGTGCCGGCAGATACTGTAAAAGTTCCGGTACCGGAATAAGGAGTTGTACCCCCGCTTCCGGAGACGGTAACTGTAGTAGAGCCTCCGTAACAAAGAATGGTTCCTGCGGAGGCGGAGGCAGTGTATTTGGCGGGCTGCGTCAGGGTTATAGACGTGGTGGCTGTACATCCGCCGGCATCAGTAACGGTGTATGAGAAGGTGCCCGCGTATTGGATAAATGTACCGGTACCGGTGTAGGGGCCCGTTCCACCAATCGCACTGACAGTCACGGTGGTGGAATCACCGTGGCAAAGTATAGTTCCCGCAGAGGAGTTGGCAGAGAGCGGAGACGGTTCTGTTATCGTAATGGAAGCCGTTCCCGAGCAGCCATTGGCATCGGTCACTGTGTAGGAATAGGTTCCTGCAGAAACCGTGAAACTTCCGGTTCCGGTGTAGGGTGCGGCACCATTGGACGCACTTACGGATACAGTGGTGGAACCTCCGTTGCAGAGTATGCTTCCCGGAGTTGCCGTAACCGTGGGATTCGTGTTTTCGGATACAGAGACCGTATTGCTTGACGTACAACCATTAGCGTCTGATACGGTCAGCGTATAGCTTCCGGGGGCGATAACAGTCAGTGACTGGGTGGTTTCACCGCCGGGTGACCATGAATAAGATGTAGCGGCGTTGGCAGTCAAAACCGTAGAACCGCCTGCACAGTATGACAGTGAGCCGGTAATACCCGCCGATACCAGCGGTGAATTTACCGTCAAGGTTGCGCCGGAAGAGGTAACTGTAGATGTCCCTGCGCATGAGGATGAAAGTGTGACTGTATAGACATCTCCGCTTTGGGTGGATGAAGGCGATACGACAGTGTAGCTGGAGGCCTGGGCACCACTGACAGGTATTCCGTTAAGGTTCCACTGATAGCCGATCACGTTCCCGGAGGGAAATGTTGCGGTAGAAGCTGATACCGAAAAAACGGCATTCTGCCCCGCACAAACCGTGACGTTGGAGGGCTGTGAAGTGATAACCGGCTTATTGTTGTTGGCAAGCTGGCTGATACCCGAGGCGGCAAAGCTTCCGGAGATGAAGGGCCCGCCGTTGAAAACGGATGATGGAGTTACTATCGTACTGAAGCAGGTGGAATTCCATTGTGTCAGGATGGTTTTTGCAAGAAAAACTCCTCCGTCGCCGAAATTGAACCTGATGTTCGGAGGCGCACAGGAGAACCCGGCTGAATTTGTGATACGTATGCGATAGATAGTACGAGGGGTCGTGCGCAACATTGTAGGTGATGCACAACTGACTCCCGTGTTCGCGGTGATCTTGATGTCGTTCTTGGGAGCTGCTTCCCAACTGGCTACACCCTGGGTTCCGGACAAGTCGGAACTGACAATCGAAATGACGGGAGTGCCGCCATTCAGCCATGTGGAATTCACGAGTAAACCGAATTCCAGCGTACGCATCGTAATGCTATCGACACTGGCCTTGGCCTTGATGTCGAATTCATATACCGAAGCGGAAGTTTGAAGGTCGTTGTCAATGTACACTTCTGCCGTCTGCGCCTGAACCGGATCGTGGCATAATGCCAGTACCATCAGCATCAGAGCTCCGAACAGTATTCTGCGGGGCGTCTTCATATCCTTATGTTGCTTGCTTATCGTCATTTGTCAGAATGGGCGGGCCAGTGTGATGCCCAAAGGGATATTGTTCTGGATGATGGAATAATCGACTCCGTTCACGTATCCGTCCCCGTCAAGATCACCTACCTCATAGGTTCCGGCTAATCCCAGAGGTATGAGATTTTCCATTGAATTGTAGTCAGCACCGTTGATATATCCGTCTTGGATTCCGTCTACCAGGCCGTTGGTGAAATCGCCTGCATAGAATCCGAAGGTTCCGTCACCCTGGTCAAATAACTGGTCGGCATATCCCTTGGAAGCAGCGGTCGTGAAATCATAACTTGAAACATCCCCCATCACGACCGGAGTTTTGCTCCAGGATTCAAGATGATTCTTCGTTACGACCACGACGTATAAAGTATCGCTGTACGCGGCACCGTCAAAAGTGCAAGCCATGGTACCGTCGGTGCGGAATATTCCTCGGAAGGAATAGGCGGGAGTCGCAAGTGACGCGGGATCGTACAACCTTACCGTAGCACTGTCAGAAATCGTGGAATCGGTAGTTATTCCCAGCGTGTAAAGCGGACGACTCATACGCCCTCCTCCATGGTAGTAGCCTTGAAGGAAGAATTTGGTGTTCAACACAATGCTGGGAACAAAAGAAGCCGTTGAACTTCCGGAACAAACGCCGTTCTGAACGGTGATGACTCCGGTAGTCGAGCCGGAAGGAACAACTGCCGTGATCTGGATATCACTGACCACTGTGAGGGAGGAAGCGGCTACACCATTGAACAAAACGGCGGTAGCACCCGTGAAACCTGATCCGCTGAGGGTTACAACAGTGCCTGCACCGCCGCTTGCAGGTGTGAAAGAAGTGACTACGATCTGATCGGGTTGTGTCAATGTTATACTAGTGACTGCCGTACAACCGTTAGCATCCGTGACCGTGTAGCTGTAAGAACCTGCCGATACCGTGAAGCTGCCTGTGCCTGAGTAAGGTGTCGTGCCACCGCTGGCGGATACCGTGACCGTTGTCGTTCCCCCGTAACAGGAGATCGAACCCGCAGACGAGGAAGCGGATAAGGCCGTGGGCTCTGTCACGTTGCCGGAGGTCACCGATGTGCAACCGTTAGCGTCCGTGACCGTGTAGCTGTAAGAACCTGCCGATACCGTGAAGCTGCCTGTGCCTGAGTAAGGTGTCGTGCCACCGCTGGCGGATACTGTGACCGTCGTGGAGCCGCCATTGCAGGAAATCGTTCCGTATGATACGGAAGTTATCAATTGATCAGGTTGAGTTATGGTCGTATTCATGGACGCAGTGCAGCCTATGGCGTCA
>JBJOMN010000012.1:0-10768 GCA_046052345.1 Bacteroidota bacterium
TCACCGTTACTGTCGTAGAACCGCCGAAGCAGGCGATCGTTCCGGCAGAGGAAGAAGCAGTCAGCTGGTTGGGCTGCGTGACCGTCACCGAAGTCGTGGCCGTACATCCGTTGGAGTCAACCACTGTGAAGCTGTACGTGCCGGCCGTGCGCGTGAAACTGACTGTGCCCGTGTACGGAGAAGTGCCGCCGGTAGCGCTCACCGTTACTGTCGTAGAACCGCCGAAGCAGGCGATCGTTCCGGCAGAGGAAGAAGCTGTCAATTGAGCAGGTTCGCTGACCGTTACACTGGTCGTGGCCGTGCAACCGTTGGCGTCCGTCACCGTGAAGGTGTACGTGCCGGCCGTACGCGTGAAGCTACCCGTGCCCGTGTACGGAGACGTGCCGCCGGTAGCGCTCACCGTTACTGTCGTAGAACCGCCGAAGCAGGCGATCGAGCCGGCGGAGGAAGAAGCGGTCAGCTGGTTGGGTTGCGTGACCGTCACCGAGGTGGTGGCCGTACATCCGTTGGAGTCAACCACTGTGAAGCTGTACGTGCCGGCCGTGCGCGTGAAACTGTCTGTGCCCGTGTACGGAGATGTGCCGCCGGTAGCGCTTACCGTTACTGTCGTAGAACCGCCGAAGCAGGCAATCGAGCCGGCGGAGGAAGAAGCGATAAGCTGGTTGGGCTGGGTGACCGTCACCGAGGTCGTAGCCGTGCAACCGTTGGCGTCCGTCACCGTGAAGGTGTACGTACCGGCCGTACGCGTGAAACTGCCCGTGCCTGTGTACGGAGACGTGCCGCCGGTGGCGCTCACTGTCACCGTCGTAGAACCGCCGAAGCAGGCGATCGAGCCGGCGAAGGAAGAAGCGGTTAGCTGGTTGGGTTGCGTGACCGTCACCGAAGTCGTGGCTGTGCAGCCGTTGGCGTCCGTCACCGTGAAGGTGTACGTGCCGGCCGTGCGCGTGAAGCTGCCCGTGCCTGTGTACGGAGACGTACCGCCGGTGGCGCTCACTGTCACCGTCGTAGAACCGCCGAAGCAGGCGATCGATCCGGCAGAGGAAGAAGCGATAAGCTGGTTGGGCTGGGTGACCGTCACCGAGGTCGTAGCCGTGCAACCGTTGGCGTCCGTCACCGTGAAGGTGTACGTACCGGCCGTGCGCGTGAAGCTGCCCGTGCCCGTGTACGGAGACGTGCCGCCGGTAGCGCTAACCGTTACCGTCGTAGAACTGCCGAAGCAGGCGATCGAGCCGGCAGAGGAAGAAGCAGTCAGCTGGTTGGGCTGCGTGACCGTCACCGAAGTCGTGGCCGTACATCCGTTAGCATCCGTCACCGTAAAAGTGTACGTGCCGGCCGTGCGCGTGAAGCTGCCCGTGCCTGTGTACGGAGACGTGCCGCCGGTAGCGCTCACCGTTACTGTCGTGGAACCGCCGAAGCAGGCGATCGAGCCGGCGGAGGAAGAAGCGGTCAGCTGGTTGGGCTGGGTGACCGTAACCGAAGCCGTAGCCGTGCAGCCGTTGGCGTCCGTCACCGTGAAGGTGTACGTGCCGGCCGTGCGCGTGAAGCTGCCCGTGCCTGTGTACGGAGACGTGCCACCTGTTGCGCTCACCGTAACTGTCGTCGAGCCGCCGAAACATGCAATTGGGTTTGAGTTAGCTGTCACATTTACAGGATCAGGACCTGTTATTATTACTGAGCTTGAAGTAGAACATCCTTTTATATCAGTAATCGTGACAGTATAGGTTCCTATAGAAAGGTTTGTGGCGATTTGAGTTGTCTGACCTCCGGGAAACCATTGATAACTATAATTTGGTTGATTCCAACCTCCTGTAGCTGTTACTCCTGCTGCGCCGGTTGTACTGTTGTAGCATCCGGTAACTTTTGTTGGATTATAAATTGCAGAGGAAAGAGGAAGTGAAGGCTCCAGCAGGGTTCTGGAAACAGTGACGGAGCAGCCGGAAGAATCGTTTACGGTAAAGGCATATGTTCCGGCATTTCTTACGAATAATCCTGTTCCCGTGTAGGGGGGCGTGCCTCCCGATGCGTTGATAGTAATTTCCCGCGATCCTCCATAACAGGAAATGGAATCTGAAGAAGTCGAGGCTGAAGGGATGAGTTGGGAGGGTTGATTGATTGAAACTGATGTTATATCCGTACATCCATTACCATCCGTCACCGTGAAGGCATACGTTCCTGCTGTACGCGTGAAGCTGCCTGTGCCTGAATAAGGTGTCGTGCCGCCGCTGGCGGATACCGTGACCGTCGTCGTTCCCCCGTAACAGGAGATCGAACCCGCAGACGAGGAAGCAGATAAGGCCGTGGGCTCCGTCACGTTGCCGGAAGTGACCGATGTGCAACCGTCAGCATCCGTGACTGTGTAGCTGTAAGAACCGGCCGACACCGTGAAGCTGCCTGTGCCTGAATAAGGTGTCGTACCGCCGGTGGCGGATACCGTGACCGTGGTTGTTCCACCGTAACAGGAAATCGAGCCGGAGGAGGAGGAAGCGCTGAGGGAAACGGTTTGCGACACCATAGTGCTTGCGGAAGCCGTACAGCCATTTGATTGCGTCACCGTAACCGTATATGAACCTGTACCCGACGTACTGAAACTGGAGCTTGTCTGCCCGGAACTCCAGGAATAACCGGTGATTGAGTTGGAACCGGAGGGAGTTGCCGTGGCCGAAACAACAGCAGAAGGTTGGTTGCAGTTGAGGACATTAGAAGAAGAGGCGCTGACCGACGGAACACCCAAATCAGATACCACCGTCACAGAAGACGTGGCTGTGCAAGAATTGGACTGGGTGACCGTTACCGTATATGTACCCGATGAAGAGGCTGTAAAACTCTGGGTTGTCTGACCGCTGCTCCAGGAATATCCGGTAATCGAATTCGAACCCGAAGGAGTCGCAGATGAGCTGACGGTCGTCGTCAGCTGGCTGCAGGTGATCACATCGGAGGACGATGTGCTGACAGACGGTGTGGTCTGATTCAGGGTCACCTCCATCGTATCCGTTGCAGTACAAGGTGCAATCAGGATGTTGCTGACTGCCATGACATACTTACCTGAAGCATTGACCGTAGGAGTGAAAGTGTTTCCTCCGGAAACGATATTTCCGCCGGAACCCGGAACCACGGTCCATACGATGGTCGGATTAGGAGTAGCAGAACTGCCGCTCAGCGCCACCGTCGAGGAGGCACAAGTGATCTGCTTGTCAGATCCGGCATTGGACTCGACGATATTCCGCATCGGGTAAGGACCTGCGAAGTCGCGAAGATCCGAGCTGAAATGTGCAGAAGAGCGCGATTTGACGAGAACGGAAACCGTAGGGGTATTGCAGTTCAATCTCAGCAGGACATTTTCCAACCCGAATTTGGAGAAGTTGATGGCACATTCGGTGAACTGATAGCATCCGACACTGTCCTTGTAATTACCGCTACCGCCTTCGATGGTACCCCAGCCACCGGCCGGTATCTTGCACGTAGGTATACGATTTACACTTGCGTAGAAAACACAGTTGGTCGGTGTGCCGCGGGGACGGATTTCCGCGTATCCATAGCCGTTACCGTTAAGTCCTGAGTCGAACTGTCCTGTGAATTCGAACTGTCGACCGGCCTTCGCATTGAACTGCGCGAAACTGGTGATGCCGGGACCAAGGTTTGTCGGATCTACCCAGATGCGGACACTGATGGCCTGGGAAAGACCCATGTTCACATGGTCCAGCGAGAAAATCACATCTCCCGTCCGGACTAATTTACCGGCCGTATCGGTATAGAAAGCCGTATGTCCGCCGGTAGAATCCGGTCCCGTGAGTGAGACCGCACCGGACGACTTATCCAGCACCGGAACAGTCTGGAAGAACTCGAAGTCGTAGAATGCATCACCGTTCCCGTACGGATTGGTGACAAAACCGTAACCCCAGCAATCGCCGAAAGTCGTAGGTCCGGTTACAATACGCCGATAGTGCACACCCGCGTCGATGATTTCGGCATCGTTGGAATGTACTGCGGATCCTACGCCCCAGTTGTGGAGCGGATTGTCGGCATTGCGTCCTGCTGTGAAAGAGGTGCTGTCAACCGTGGAGGTGGAAGAGAAATGGTCGCGACCCGCAACCGCCTCGAGCATCATCACACTTCCGAGAGCCGTTGTACGTATGGCAGCGAGATTGCCGGTCATGCGCTGTGCATAGGTGACGTTGCGCTGCAAGGGTGTCGCAGCGGTCTGCAAATAGGTCTTGAAATCGGCAATGCTTAAAGGAAGTCCGGCATATGCTGTTGCGGCAGTAGTACCGATGACTCCGATACCGGTGCCGGAGGCACCCGTAAACCAGTCATCCGCCGCAGGATGAAGGTTTCCCGAACGGAGATTTGCATCGATCTCGAAATTAGCCGGCAGGGCAAGAGTGTCACAGACGGAACCCGAAGTGACATACATGACAAATGTGCTGGCCGATGCGGTGCAACCGTTGGATTGTGTCACCGTGACGGTATAAGATCCGTCAATGGAAGTAGTAAAACTGGATGTCGTCTGACCGCTGTTCCAGCTGTAAGAGGTGATGGTGTTGGAGGGCGAAGCCGTCGCACTGGCGCTGATAGTGGCAGTAGGCAATGAGAAGGAAATCGAATTGGAAGCAGATGCGGATACCGAGGGAACGCCAAGATCTGCGGTTGAAGTCACGGAAGAAGATGCCGTGCAACCGTTCGACTGGGTAACGGTCACAGTATAGGTGCCGGCGACGGAGGAAACGAAATCGGCAGTTGTCTGGCCTGTGCTCCAAGCGTAACCCGTAATCGTATTCGATGAAGAAGCGGTCGCAATGGCGCTGATAGTGGTATTCGGCTGGGTACAGTTGATGACATTGGAGGAAGATGCGGTCACCGAGGGGTTTTCGTTTTCAACCACTGTGGCCGTAGCGGTGGAGGTGCATCCGTTGACATCGGTGGTGGTAAGCGTATAGGTACCGGGAGAGTTTACTGAGATTGACGGAGCGGTAGATCCGCCGGGTGACCACAGATATGCAGAGGCGCTGTTGGAAGAAAGAGCCGTCGAACTTCCGGCACAATACGAAAGTGCACCGCTTATGACCGCCGAGGCCGGAGTATTGACCGTCAATGTGGCACCGGAGGAAGTAACGCCATACGTCCCCGCACAAGCCGCAGTAAGAGAGACCGTATAAATTTCGCCGCTGTTCGCAGCAGATACGGATGATACGGTATACGAAGATGCTGTCGCGCCGCTGACGGGAACGCCATTCAGGTTCCACTGGTAACTGATGGTATTACCCGAAGGGTATGAGCCGGCAGAGGCGCTAACCGAGAATACCGCGGACTGACCTGTACAAAGAGAAAGGTTGGACGGCTGTGTAGTGATCAAGGGCTTGTTATTGCCGGCCAAAGCGCTCACCCCGGAAACTCCGCTGCTTCCGCTCACATAGGGCCCGCCGTTGAAGGTGGCGGCAGGAGTAACGATGTTGCTCAGACACGTGGAACCCCATTCGGTCAGAATCGTCTTTGCGCGGAAAACTCCGCCGTCGCCGAAATTGAAACAGATCTCCGGTGGCGAACAACCGAAACCGGAAGAATTGGTGACACTCACCCTGTAAATGGTTCTGGGCGAGGTAGTGATCACTGTCGGAGCCGCACAGTTAACACTCGTATTGGCCGTAATGCGTATATCGCTCTTAGGAGCGGCCTCCCAGCTGATCACACCGGGAGTTCCGGAAATGTCGGAACTCACAATGGACAGTACGGGCGTTCCCCCGTTCAACCATACCGAATTCACTATAAGTCCGAATTCAAGGGTGCGCAGGTTGATGGAACCGGAAGTTGACTTCGCTTTAATATCGAACTCATACGTCGTAGGCGATGTCTGTATGTCATTATCGATATACAACTCGGCGGTCTGCGCATGAGCTTTCCCTCTGAAGAGGATCAGTATCAGCGAAGCCAGCAGCATCACGCTATATCTGGTGGTCCGGTTGGTTTTCATGGTTTGTGTGGCGTCTAATGGTTGTATGTCAGGGAGAGAGGGTACTTTCAGAAAGGACGGGCAATCGTTAACCCGAGTGGAATGTTATTCTGTAGCAAGGAATAGTCGAAGCCGTTCACATATCCGTCGCCGTCAAGGTCGCCGGATTCATAGGTGCCCGAAAGTCCAAGAGGAATCAGGTTCTCCATCAAACTGAAATCAGCACCGTCGATATAGCCGTCCTGTACTCCGGCGGTTGTTCCGTTAGTGATATCTCCGGCATAAAACCCGAAAACACCACCGCCAAGGCCGGCCATCTGGTCAGCATATCCTTGAGAAGCCGCTGTCGTGAAATCGTAACTTGTCGTATTACTGAAAAGCACCGGATTCTTGCTCCAGGTCTGAAGATGGCTCTTACTTATGATGACGACATAATAGCTGTTACCGGAGGAAGATCCGCTGAAGGTGCAGGACATGGAACCGTCGGTCCTGAAAACACCTTTATATACAAAAGCGGGAGTAACGAGATTGGATGAAGCAAACAATTGTACTGTTGCGCTGTCCGAAACAGTGGAATCCCCTGTGAGACCCAAGGTATACATTGGACGGCTCATCTGTCCGCCACCCAGATAGTAACCCTGCAGAAAGAACTTCAGGTCAAGCGATACGCTGACGACAAAAGACGCGGAAGAAACGGCGGAGCAAAGTCCTTTCTGGACCGTAATGACTCCGGTGGTGGCAGCGGCGGGAACCGAAGCCGTCAGTTGTGTATCGCTAAGAACCGAAAAGGTAGTCGCAGAGACGCCGTTGAACTGAACTCCGGTAGCTCCGGTGAAGCCGGAACCCGAAACAGTAACACTAGTTCCGGGACCGCCCGCAGCAGGGGAAAAACCGGTGACAACGACCGGCGCCGATATGACTTCGACGGTGTCAGTAGCGGTACAAGGCGCAATCAGGATGTTACCTACCGACAGTACGTACTTGCCGGTGGCATTCACCACAGGGCTGAGTGTGTTGGCGCCAGAAACGATGTTGCCGCCTGAACCGGGTACCACGCTCCAGGTGATGGTAGGGGTCGGGGTAGCCGTGCTGCCGTTGAGTGTAACAGGAGATGAAACGCAGACCAGCTGCTTGTCCGGCCCCGCATTGGACTCGACGATATTCCGCATCAGGTAGGGGCCCGCGTAATCCTTGATGTTGGCCGTGAACTGTGCCGAAGCCCTTGATTTCACGACTACCGAAACGGATGGATAATTGCAATTCAACCGCAAGAGTACATTCTCGAGACCGAACCTGGAGAAATTGATGCCGCACTCCGTGTACTGGTAGCACTCCAGGCTGTCCTTGTAGTTGCCGGTGCCTGCTTCGATGGTTCCCCACGGACCCGCAGGAATCCTGCAACTGCCCGAACGGTTGAGGGATGCATAGAAAACGCAATTGGTAGGCGTACCGCGCGGACGAATCTCCGCATACCCGTATCCGTTACCGTTGAGACCGGTGTCGAACAGACCTGTGAATTCGAACTGGCGACCGGCCTTTGCATTGAATTGCGAGAAAGTGGTGATGCCGGGACCTAAGAGGGAAGGATTCACCCAGATGCGGACCGAGATCTGCTGGGAAAGTCCGCCGTTCTCCTGGTCAAGAGACAGGACCACATCCCCCGTCTGGACAATCTTGCCGGAGTCTGCCGTGAAATAGAAAGGAGTGTGTCCGCCCGTCGAATCAGGACCCGTCATGGTAACGGCTCCGGAGGAGGTATTGAAGACCGGACCCGTCTGGAAGAATTCGAAATCGTAGAATCCGTCACCGGCACCATTGGCATTTGTGACGAACCCGAATCCCCAACAATCTCCGAAAGTAGTTGCACCGGTTTTTATCCTCCGGTAGTGGACACCCGCGTCGATGATTTCGGCATCGGTGGTATGTACTGCGGAACCGACGGCCCAGTTGTGTAAGGGATTATCGGCATTGCGTCCGACGGTGAATGATGAACTGTCGACCGTGGAGACGGAAGAGAAATGGTCGCGGCCGGCGACCGCCTCCAGCAACATGACGCTTCCAAGTGCGGTGGTACGTACGGCGGCAAGGGATCCGACCATGCGCTGCGCATAGGTGACATTTCGCTGAACCGGAGTAGCTGCAGTTTGCAGCAGGTTCCTGAAGTCAGTTACACTGAGCGGAAGAGCAGGATAAGCCGTGGCGGAAGTGGTGCCTATCACGCCGATGCCGGTGCCGGAGGAGCCGGTGAACCAGTCGTCCGATGCAGTATTGACCGTTCCGGAACGGAGGTTGGCATCGATTTCAAAGAAGGCAGGTAACGCCGTTGTGTCGCAGACCGATCCCGACTGTTGAGCGGTAGTCCGGCTCAAAGTCAAAAAGGAAATCAGTAGCAGAACTGCAGTGACTTTCGATGAAAAGTCCTGCAAGGGCCTGAGGAACGGATATAAAACATCCGTCAGGCATGGTTGTTGCCTTGGTTTCAGCATGGTTTGTTAGGCCGATCTACCATCCGTTCACGCTGTCCCGAGCGGCGAACAATGGTCTATTCTTCCCCTTTAATCTGCCTAATATAACCTCTATATAAGGGGAAACCTACCTTTATAGGCGGGTTCCGCGGCCAATTTGACGAACGTCTGTATTTGATTGGTAAACGTTATTCCAAGCTCCGTCCGTCAACTTCTCCACCCCGTTTTTTCGTTCGAAAAGCCTGACGGTTTAGTTGGCAGACCGCATTTCGCAGAAGCCGAATAGGCGAAGTGTCCGGTAGCGGAAATCGCCGGAAGAGCCCTCGCGGATTCATACCTACGGACGTTTTGGCAATGACTCCGCCGATACTTATATTTAGAGGCTAAAGCTGTCAGCCCGATGAAAAAACTGTTTTTCCTTTTACCGTTTATTTTCGCACTGAACGCCTGCGAGCGAAATGAGGAAGCTTCCCCTGCCCCACCGACTCCGGTCAGGCGCGGCGCACTGTACGAATATCTGATACCGCCTTCCGCCACCAACCCTTCCATCCTCCTCTACAACAACAACCACTACGTGTGCGTGGACACACGCACGACACTCAAGAACAAGCTGTTCATCTTCTTCCCGGGAACATCAGGTTCACCGGAATTCTACAAACTCATCGTTAAGAAAGCGGCTTCCCTGGGCTACCATGCCATCGGCCTCATGTATCCCAACGGCAGCGAGATCTATTCATGGTCGGCAGCAAATCCGGACAACACCCAGTTCGGCAAATGCCGGCAGGAGATCTTCGACGGCACTAACCAGACCTTGGGCGTCACGGTCGACGCGAACAACTGCATCAAAGGCCGGCTCTACAAACTGCTGCAATATCTGTCCGTGCGCTATCCGGGCCTGAACTTCCAGCAGTTCATCAACGGCAGCGACGTATACTGGAACAAGTGTCGCCTCGCCGGACATTCGCAAGGCGGCGGACATGCCTTTTACATCGCGAAGCGGGTCGGTGTCGACAAGTCCGTAGCCTTCGCCTCCATCGACTGGAACACCGCCCTCAACCGTAGCGCCGACTGGGTGAGCGCTGCCGGTGTGACACCTGTTTCCCAGTTCTATTCCATCAACAGCACTCGCGACGAAGTCTTCGCCTATACCAACGTTCAGACTCAGTTGGCCGACATGGGACTGGCCGGAAATGCCGTGAGTATCGACAATACGGCTTCGCCGTACGGAGGTACTCACAAGCTGACGACCTCTGCCAACGCTGCAATCACCGTCCTTGTTCCCAACCACAACCTGACATGTCTGGATGCGTATGTGCCCAAGACCTCGACAGGTGCCGTCACGACGTCAATGTCCAACGCTTGGACATATCTGATTAACTACTGATTTCCGTTATCGGCAATTTCGAGAAATCATTCATCTTTCTCTCCTGATAAAAAGTCCCATGAACTCTAACGTGAGTTCATGGGACTTTTCATTTCGTGAGACCGTCAACAACCGGCCCTGTAATGAGGACTGGTTTGTTACATGTTCAAATGCCCATTCTTCAAAGGACAACCAGCCTTCTCATTTCACAACGCTCTCCGCAACGGACACGGACGAAGTAAGTGCCTGTTGCCACCTTTTCGCCTTTATCATCAAGATCGAATTCATGGCGCTGCAAACCGTTGCCGGAAACAGCAACCTCGGACTGCTTCACGACCCTTCCTTCGGGATCCAGCAGTTCGATAACAGCCCTCTCACGACCATCGGCAACAAAGCTGACGATGAACGATGAAGCAGCCGGATTCGGATAAAGAGAAATGCCTGACTTCTCTTCGGGGGTGCCTATTCCGGAGGTGTTGTTATACATGAAGGTATTGGAACGGGAAAAGCCGTAAGGGACCGAACTCATGCGCGCCGTCGGAGAACATGCGTTCGCAGTGCGGATTTCTACCGCATAATAAGCAGCCGACGTCGGTAACGGCGTTACATACGTATAGGTACCTATACCGGGGACGTAGGTAACACTGTCGATCTCGGTCAGGTTCGAAGGACCGGTGCCTGAAAGGATATGGAAATTCGTATAAGCGACCCCTTCGTATGCGTTCCAGATCAGTGAATCACCGGCAGCTCCCGAATAGACCTCAAGGTACATGGTCGTGTGGGCGCTTCCCTTGGGATAACCAGCCCCGCAGCTGTCCTGCAACGACAACGCATACCTGCACGGCTGTGCGGACTGGGAGGAGTTCACATCCGTGAAGGTGCTGAAAGCATTGGCACTAACGCTGCCGATCAGTGTAAAACTACCGCTGCCGGAACCGTCCTTCAGGATATTAAAGGTGTCTACGCCGGTAAGGACCGGTTTCTCCCAGACCACGA
>JBJOMN010000013.1:0-17585 GCA_046052345.1 Bacteroidota bacterium
CAGACAGGTACTATGTCGGGCAAACCGACAACCCGGAGAAAAGACTGTCGGACCATAACGCCGGTATCTCGGGATACACTTCCCAAGCCGGAGATTGGATCATTGTCCATCTTGAAGAATTCCCCGACAGGAGTGCAGCCCTGAGAAGGGAGCTGGATATCAAAAGAAAGAAGAGCAGAAAGTACATCGAGTGGATTATTAACTCCACCAAGGATTAGCTCAGCCGGTCCCGATGCCTATCGGGACGTTTGCATGGCATGTCTGCATTCTGAATTCCGAATTACAATTTCATACAGAGGCGCGTAGAGAACCTTTCCCCATTCCATGGGGTCGTCATTCACCAAAAAATCTTTGATATACTGCTTGAAAGGCACTATTTTGTCAAGGAAATAGTGGAATAGGATGAAAAAACTCATTATTGCTATTTGGGCCTGTTTTTCAGGAATTGGCGCCTCCGCACAATGCACTACGACGAATGCAACCAGTTGCACTTGTCCGCCGAACGGTGGTACAGACTGTGACTTGTTACCGGACATCGTCATATCCCGCGACGCTCTTACCGGAAGCGGCGGATACTCGGAGTATCCTCAATATAATGCCGGTACCAGTCAATCCGGACAAGGATCCGATGACGGTCGCCTGCGTATTACAGGCTCCACCCCCAACCTGGGCTACGGCCCCATCGAAGTTCGCGGCATTTCAAAGTGGGTCTGCGGCAGCGACACCTTCACCTCCTACCCGGGAGCTGCCGGATGTCCTGACGGCTCCGACCCGATGCAGGTCGTCGTCCAACGAATTTATCACAAGAACGGTACGCTGATGCAGTACTCTGACCGCGAGGTCGGAACCATGACCTACCATCCCACACACGGACATCAGCATATCAATAACTGGGGTATTTACACGCTCCGTTTACAGAATCCGAACGAACCCGATCCGACCAAATGGCCGATTGTCGGAAAAGGATCGAAACTGGCCTACTGCCTCATGGACCTCAGTAGCTGCAACACCAGCACCGGGTGGTGTCGCGACGACAACAACACCGTATTGAACTCCACCAACCTTCCCAACTACGGGCTCGGCGGAGGCACCTACTCCTGTTCGAATGCGCTGCAGGGAATATCTGCAGGCTATGTCGACACCTATTCAAAATCCCTCGACGGCATGTGGATCAATATTCCGTTGGGCACGTGCAACGGGAACTATTACATCGTAGTACAGGCCGATCCGAATAACAACTTCCGTGAACAGCGTGAAGACAACAACGTGCTGGCCGTACCTGTCACGCTGACGCGCCAGAACACTTCCGGAGCGGGGTATGCCGAAATCATCTCTAACCGTCCTCCCACCATCCTTTCCGGCGACACAGCGACACTGACCGCCAACGCAGGTTACAGCTATCTGTGGTCCAACGGTGCCACCACACAATCCGTTCGTGTCGGCTCAGCAGGCACCTACACCGTAACTGTCACAGGTCCTTGCGGAACCGCTACATCGCTTCCGTTCGTACTGAATACAGTTACATCGAGCTCCGTTACCGCTCCTGTTACCACTTCGGCCACACGTTGCGGAACAGGCTCAGTCACACTGACTGCCAGCGGCACCGGAACCATCCGATGGTTCAACGCCCAGACCGGTGGCACGCTTCTGTCGACCGGCTCCACTTTCGTCACGCCTTCGATCAGCTCCACGACGACCTATTACGCAGAGTGCGCTTCAGGTGTCATTCAACCTGTGAACAGCACGGGAGCCGCCGTCAATACGATCGGAACCGGCGCTAATTACACCGGAACCACCAGCCAGTATATGGTGTTTGACGCCTACTCTCCTTTCATACTTCAATCCGTGAAAGTCTATGCGGCAACGACCGCTTCACGCACCTTCACACTGCTCGACAAGAACCTTTCCACCGTACGCACAACGACGGTATCCGTGGCAGCGGGAACCCAGACAGTGAATCTGAACTGGAATGTGCCTCCGGGAGACTTCTATCGGCTACAGGTCTCAGGAGCTGCCAATCTATATTACAACACGTCGGGAGTTACTTATCCTTACACCGTTCCCGGCATACTGCAGATTCACAATTCCTCAGGCGGTCACAGCCAATACTATTACTTCTATGACTGGAAAGTGAAGGCGCCTGATATCCTGCAGACAAGTGCTCGCACGTCTGCTACCGCTACTGTCACACCCGGACCTTCCGTATCATTCTCAGGATTAGCAGCCAGTTATCCGGAGAATGCATCCTCGGTCACACTGACAGGCTCCCCTTCGGGAGGTGTTTTCACCGGTCCGGGAATCGCCGGAAACACCTTCACACCGTCCGTAGCCGGCGTAGGCGGCCCCTATTCCATAACATATACGTATACGGACCTGAACAATTGTACGGGCACACAGACACAAAACACTTCGGTCACCGCAGTGACCACCTATAACTGCGCGACTCCGACCGGCGTCACTGTGACGAACGTCACCGGTACCACGGCGCGGGTGAACTGGACAGGCTCCACCGCCCCGCAATTCAGGATACGCTACAGAAGATCCGGCTCTACTACTTATTCCACTGTCCTTTTCACGTGGACAAACGGGGTCTACTACTATACCCTCACCGGACTGCGGAAAAACACGAGCTATGAAGTGAGCATTCAGGCGGTGTGTTCAGGAGGCAACAGCGCATACAGTACGGCGGTGACCTTCAGAACAACTTCGGCAGCCGTCCGTTTAGCCGGCAACGGTTCATCGGTGGATGAACTATCCGATTGCGTGCTGTTCCCGAATCCGGCGGCCGAAAAACTCGAAATCACCTGCACTTCGCTCCTTGAAGACCCATCGTTTGACTATAAGCTGTTCGACCTGACGGGAAGACTGCTGCGCGAGGGCCTGTGGACCGGCGACCCGGTCGATGTGAACGAACTCAGTCCGGGCACCTACCTGCTCTACCTCACGGACGGAAACTCAGACAGGTCGTTCCGCTTCCTGAAGCGGTAAGTCGGAGATGCTTTCCTTCTGGGAGCGTGAATCTTTCTGGAAAAATCCGGATGTCGTCATCATCGGAAGCGGCATTGTCGGGCTGAACGCAGCTATCCGGTTGCGGCTGGCTTCACCCTCGCTGGATATTAAAGTGGTCGAGCGAGGCTTCCTGCCTTGGGGTGCGAGTTCAAGGAATGCGGGATTCGCGTGTTTCGGCAGCATCTCCGAATTGCTGGACGATCTTGACAAAGAAAATCCTGAGGAGGTTTACGAAAGAGTGGCGATGCGATGGCAAGGACTCAGACGTCTTCGTGAATTACTGGGCGATGCTTCCATCGGCTACGAGCCTCTCGGAGGTTACGAGATCTTCACCGATGTCGAACGGAATCTTTTCGAACGATGCAGGGACGAGATGGAAGAACTGAACCGCAGGATGAAGGACATCACAAGAGAAGACGGCACGTATGAAATACGCGACGACCGGATAGGCGGGTTCGGATTTGAAGGTGTGCGCCACATGATACATAACAGACTGGAAGGCCAGATCGATACCGGTGCGATGATGCAAGCCCTGATGGAAAAGGCAAAGCAGCTTGGAATCGGCCTGTTCACAGGTGTCGAGGTGGAACGCATCGAACAAAGCTCACAAGGCATCCTTCTTATTACTAAAAACGGTTTTCAATTGCCGGCTCGGAGATTGCTCGTCGCCACGAACGGTTTTGCTGCTCGACTTTTTCCTGAATTGCAGGTCGATCCTGCCCGGGCCCAGGTACTGGTCACCAAGCCCGTCAAGGGACTGAGACTGAAAGGAAGCTTCCACTATGAAGAAGGTTACTATTACTTCCGGAACATCGGCGACCGTATCCTGCTCGGAGGAGGTCGCAATCTGGATTTCAGCGGAGAAACCACTACGCAGATGGAGTTGACCGCCATGATCCAAGAGCGTCTGCAGGAAATGTTATCCAAGATAATCTGTCCGTATACGGATGCAGACATCGACATGAGGTGGAGCGGAATCATGGGTATGGGCCCGGTCAAATCACCCATCATCCGGCGGATCGACGACCGGACCGTCTGCGCGGTCCGTATGGGAGGTATGGGGGTGGCCATCGGAAGCGTGGTAGGAGAAAAGGCCGCGGACCTGCTTCTGGAAACCCTCTGATCAGCGGTTGATATCGATCGGCGATTCGGCGTACCGCCCTGACCGAATGTGGTTAAATTAGCGGCAGTGAAGCACGGTATGGTCACATCAAGGATTGCAGGGAGAGCGCTCGTAACGCTTCTTTCCTCACTGCTACTTTTACTGTACAGTTGCAATCCTGCACGCTATATCGGATCCGACCAGGTATTGCTGCACCGTAATACCGTGAGGATCGATACGCTTCGGTTCGAAAAAGAGGAACTGGAGTCGCTCATCAAGCAGAAACCCAACCGCCGGGTACTCGGACTTTTCTACCCGTACGCTTTCTTCTACCATGCGGGATCAAAGGGCAAACCCACAGGATTCAAGAATTGGCTGAAGGAAATAGGTGAAGAACCTTCGGTGCTGGACACTTCACTGATACGGAGGTCGAGAAATCAGCTGGACCTCTACATGAAGAAACACGGACACTTCCATGCAGCAGTGAGTGACACGGTGAGGATCCGTCGGAAGAGGGCGGATGTCACCTACAGGATCGTCGCCGGAGAAACTTATCTCCTCCGTAAAATCGAATTCAGCACCAAAGACACCGTCCTTCTTCACTTGCTGCCGGAAATAACCGCCGGCACATTGCTGTTGCGAGGAAACAGTTACGATGAAGACGTATTCGAAAAGGAACGCGACCGTATCACCAACTTGCTGAAGAACCGGGGATTCTATTCGTTCAACAAGAATTTCATCACCTACAATATCGACACGACCGTTGGCGGACACCAATCGGATTTGTATGTCTATCTGAACCGGCTGAACGAAAACGCTGTCAAGACACGCGGCGACCTTCCCGAGTACCACCTACCCTATACCTTCCGTGACATCTACATCCAGTCCGACTTCGACCCTAAAAACCCTTCATCGGAACTGATACGCGACACATTGCTCTTCAAGGACCTCCGCTTCGTATCCAAGACCGGTATCCAGACGCTCCGGTCACAGGTGATGTCCAATTGCATCTTCTTCCGAAAGGGAGACCTCTACAACCAGCAAGCGGTCAATTATTCCTACCAGCGGATCCAGAACCTCAACGTCTTCAAGTACATCAACATCGGATTCAAGGAAGTGCCAAGGGACTCGCTGCAGCGGGAACATCTGCTGGACGGGTATCTGCAGCTCTCCGCCATGGCGCGTCAGGACTTCACCATTGAGGCCGATGCCACCAACACCGGCGGCAACTTGGGTCTGGCAGGATCCTTCGGCTACCGTAACAAGAACCTTTTCCGCGGAGCGGAAGTCCTCGAATTCAAGATCAAGGGCGGAGTACAATCCTTGCCGAACTTCTCGGACTCTACGATCGAAAAGAAAGTCTTCTTCTTCAACACGTATGAACTGGGACCGGAGCTTTCTTTACAGTTCAAGAACTTCCTGTTGCCCGAATTCATTTACAGCAGCGAGCGGTCCCGTAGGATGATTCCGCGGACCATGCTGACTGCCGGTTACAATTTGCAGGACCGCCCCGACTATCGGCGGTCCATCCTGAAGCTGGGCATGATGTACACCTGGCGGACGACTCCGACCAAGAGTTTCGCCTTCAGTCCGATGGAAATCAACTCGGTCTATGTGAAGAAATCCGCCGCCTTCCAGGCGCAACTGGACAGTCTGCGCGACCCCCAGCTGCAATACAGCTACGACACACACCTGATCAGCGCGATGCGCTTCAGTTATGTCTATGGGGGCCAGGCCAAAAATCCGCAGCGCTTCTTCTACCTGCGTGCGAGTTTCGAATCGGCGGGACTTCTGTTGCGGAGACTCGCGAACCCGCTGCAACTGAACCGGAATGACGAGGGAGTCTACGAATTCGTGGGAATCCCTTTTTCTCAATATGTGAAGCCGGAGATCGATGCCAGCTTCCACCATTCACTCAACAAAAACAGCTCTTTGATCTACCGCATCAATGCAGGAGTTGGAATACCCTACGGAAACGCCCAAGCGCTTCCATTCGAGAAGAGCTATTTCGTAGGCGGTGCCAACAGCATGCGGGCATGGATCGCCTATACGCTGGGACCGGGTTCCTATGTAAACAATCAGGGGATCGAACAAAGCGGCGACATCAAGTTGGAGGGCAACATCGAGTACCGTTCCTTCCTGCTGCGGTTCATGGGAACCGGTTCCATCGAGTCGGCCGTATTCACGGATATCGGAAACATCTGGACGCTGAACGAGGATGCAAACCGTCCGGGCGCACGTTTCGACAAGGACCTGCTGCTGAACGACATCGCGGTAGGAAGCGGTCTCGGACTCCGTTTCAACTTCACGTTCTTCATCCTGCGTCTGGACCTGGCCGTGAAGATGCGCGACCCCGGGTTGCCTGCCGAACAACGTTGGGTATACCCGAATCACAAGTTCGTCATCGGCGATGTGACGCCGAACCTGGCGATAGGATATCCTTTCTGAATGCAGAGTGCAGAGTGCAGAATGCAAAAGGGGGTAGTTTTGGAATGCTGCAATCAAACAAAGTGTGTACGCGATGGAACCAGGAGCTGAAAACCGGAAACTTCAAACTGAGAACTGCCTGATTCCCTGCGCTTTCCATATCAAGAATTCTGTATTAGTTTTGTGTTCCTTTTGATTAACTGAAACCGATCCATGTCCTACTCCTCCATCGTCGAATTACTGGGCCCATCGGCCGAGAGCCTGTTGAACCACGAATGCAAGGGCATCCGTAAGGAAACCATCCACCATCCCGGTGCGGATTTCACGGAACGTGTATTCGGTCCCAGCAACCGCTCCAACCAGGTCCTTCGCAGCCTACAGACCATGTATGGTCACGGACGTCTGGCCGACACGGGGTATCTCTCCATCTTGCCGGTCGACCAGGGCATCGAGCATTCCGCCGGGGCCTCTTTCGCTCCGAATCCGATTTACTTCGATCCCGAGAACATCGTGAAGCTGGCGATCGACGGAGGTTGTAATGCCGTCGCTTCCACCTTCGGCGTATTGGGAATGGTGGCGCGCAGGTATGCGCACCGCATACCATTCATCGTTAAAATCAATCACAACGAATTCCTCACGTATCCGAACAAATTCGACCAGATCATGTTCGGCGATATCAAGGATGCCTGGAACATGGGAGCCGTCGCCGTAGGCGCCACCATCTACTTCGGCTCCGAGGAGTCTTCCCGTCAGATCCAAGAAGTCAGCGAGGCGTTCGAATATGCCCATGAACTCGGCATGGCCACCGTGCTGTGGTGCTATCTGCGCAATCCCGGCTTCAAAAAGGACGGAAAGGATTACCATACTTCCGCGGACCTTACCGGGCAGGCGAATCATCTGGGCGTGACCATACAGTCCGACATCATCAAACAGAAGCTACCGACCAATAACGGCGGCTACACCGCTGTCAACTTCGGCAAGACGCATCCGAAAGTCTATTCGGAACTCACCACCGACCATCCGATCGACCTCTGCCGCTACCAGGTGGCCAACTGCTACATGGGACGCGCCGGTCTCATCAATTCCGGCGGGGAATCCAAAGGCGCCAGCGACATGACCGAAGCCGTAACCACGGCGGTCATCAACAAGCGCGCGGGCGGCCAGGGGCTCATCTCCGGACGCAAAGCGTTCCAGAAACCGATGAAAGACGGAATCGAGCTGCTCAACCGCATCCAGGATGTCTATCTCTCCAAGGAGATTTCGATCGCCTGATTCCTCTCACTTAAAACAGAATATACCATGTCCTGGTTCAAACGGATAAAAGAAGGTATCACCACCTCCACGACGGAAAAAAAGGAAACGCCGGAAGGCCTGTGGTACAAATGTCCCTCGTGTAAGCAGATCGTCCCTACCAAGGACCACATCGCCAGGAACAACGTCTGTGATTCCTGCGGCTACCACGACCGCATCAGTGCCGGACAGTATTTCGATATCCTGTTCGACGAAGGCGCATTCACCGAACTGGATGCGGACATGATCTCCATGGATCCGCTGGAATTCGCCGACACCAAGAAATACACTTCACGACTCCAGGATACCGTAAGGAAGACCGGCCTTAAAGATGCCATCCGTACCGCCTACGGAACGGTGGATGGTGAACCGCTGACGGTGGCTTGTATGGACTTCGGATTCATCGGCGGTTCGATGGGCTCGGTGGTCGGTGAAAAGATCGCGCGGGCGATCGACCATTCGCTGAAGACACGCACACCGCTGCTTATCATTTCCAAGTCGGGAGGAGCCCGGATGATGGAGGCTGCCTTCTCCCTGATGCAAATGGCCAAGACCTCGGCCAAGCTGACGCTACTGGCCGACGCTGGCATACCTTATATATCCCTGCTGACGGACCCCACCACGGGCGGCGTTACCGCCTCCTACGCGATGCTGGGGGACCTGAATATCGCCGAGCCCAAGGCCCTGATCGGCTTCGCGGGTCCGCGGGTCGTGAAGGAAACCATTGGAAAAGACCTGCCCAAAGGCTTCCAAACGGCAGAATTCGTCCTGGAACACGGTTTTTTAGACTTTATCGTGGACCGACGCGAATTGAAGCCCAAAATCCATCAATTATTGCGTCTTTTTAAGAATTAGGCGATTTTTTGGGATTTTGAGAAAAAGAGGTATCTTTGCACCTCATTTTAACGACCTTATAAGTATTATATCAATGAAAGTCACCAGCGCCGACAAGAAGGAGATCTTCAAGACCTACGGAGGTTCTGAAAAAAATACCGGTTCCGCAGAGGCCCAGATCGCGCTTTTCACCAAGCGTATAGATTTCATGACCGACCACCTGCGCGAACGCAAGAAGGATTTTTCCACCGAGCGCGCCCTGATTTCGCTGGTCGGTAAGCGCCGCAGCCTGCTCGACTACCTTCAGAAGAAGGATATCGAGCGCTACCGGAAGATCATCAATAGCCTGAACATCAGAAAATAACAGTGAATACAAACAAGACATTAAAGGCAGCCGACAGGTTAGCCTTTTTTGTTTTTTAAGCGGTCCAATCTATCATGTCAAACAAAGCGATTATCAAGGAATTCGACCTCGGCGACGGCCGTAAGGTGTCGATTGAAACAGGTCGTCTGGCCAAGCAGGCCGACGGCGCAGTAGTAGTACGCATGGGCAACGCCATGCTCATGGCAACAGTGGTCTCCAGCAAGAAAGCGAAGGAAGGCGTAGACTTCCTGCCGCTGACCGTGGATTACCAAGAGAGATTCTCTGCATTAGGGACTTTCCCGGGCGGCTTTCTCAAGCGCGAAAGCCGCATGTCCGAATATGAGATACTCATCAGCCGTCTCGTCGACCGTGCCCTGCGGCCGATGTTCCCGGACGATTATCATGCCGACACCCAGGTGATGGTGCAGCTCATTTCGGGCGATAAGACCATCCAGCCGGACGCATTAGCCGGTCTTGCCGCTTCCGCAGCCCTTACCGTCTCCGACATCCCTTTCAACGGCCCCATCTCCGAAGTGCGCGTGGCCCGTATAGACGGACAGCTTGTCATCAACCCGCTTACCGCCGATATCGAGCGCAGCGACATCGATCTGATCGTCGCCGGCACGATGACCAGCATCCTGATGGTAGAAGGCGAAATGAACGAGGTCAGCGAGAAGGAAATGCTGGACGCCCTGAACCACGCCCACAACGCCATCAAACTCCAGTGCCAGGCCCAGCTCGAACTCCGCGAACTCTGCGGCAACAAGCCCAAGCGCGAGTACAGCCACGAGACGAACGACGAAGCCCTGCGTGAGCAGCTTCGTGCCGCGACGTACGACAAGGCTTACGCCGTAGCCCGTTCCGCGAACCCGAACAAACACCAGCGCATGGAGGCTTTCCATGCCATCAAGGAGGAATTCATGAACTCCCTGCCGGAAGAAGAGCGCGATGCCAAGGCACCGCTCGTCGACCGCTACTTCTTCGATGTCGAGAGCGATGCTATGCGCAACTGCATCCTGAACGAAGGCATCCGCCTCGACGGCCGAAATACCACGAGCATCCGACCCATCTGGTGCGAGACCGACTACCTGCCTTCTCCGCACGGTTCTTCCATCTTCACCCGCGGCGAGACGCAGGCTTTGGCTACCGTCACCTTGGGCAGCAAGCTCGACGAACAGATGATCGACGTGCCGATGTACGAAGGTTCCTCCAAGTTCATGCTCCACTATAACTTCCCGGGATTCTCTACCGGTGAGGTGAAGCCCAACCGCGCTCCGGCCCGCCGCGAGATCGGTCACGGCAACCTGGCCATGCGCGCCCTCAAGAAAGTGATTCCGGATTCCGCCGAGTGTCCATACACCATCCGTATCGTCTCCGACATCCTCGAGTCGAACGGTTCCTCCTCCATGGCCACCGTCTGCGCAGGCACCCTTGCGCTGCTCGATGCGGGTGTGAAGATCCGCGGACACGTGTCCGGCATCGCCATGGGACTTATCATGCGCAATGACGGCAAATACGCCATCCTCAGCGACATCCTCGGCGACGAAGACCACCTCGGCGATATGGATTTCAAAGTCACGGGCACGGCGAAGGGTATCACCGCCTGCCAGATGGACCTGAAAGTCCAGGGGCTTTCCTCGGAGATCATGCTCGAGGCGTTGAACCAGGCACGCGAAGGCCGACTGCACATCCTGAACGAGCTCGTCAAATCGATTCCTGCAGCACGTGAGGACTACAAGCCCCATGCACCTCGTATCGTGAAGCTGATCATCGCCCGTGAGTTCATCGGTGCGGTCATCGGACCCGGCGGCAAGGTCATCCAGGAGATCCAGCGCGAAACCAATACCCAGATCTCCATCGACGAGGTCAACAACGAAGGTATCGTGGAGATCTCCTCCAGCGACAAGGCCGGCATCGACGCCGCGCTGACACGGATCAAAGGCATCGTCCAGGTTCCGGAAATCGGAGAAGTATACGAAGGCAAGGTGAAGAACATCATGGACTTCGGCGCATTCATCGAGTTCCTGCCCGGCAAGGACGGACTGTTACACATCTCTGAAATCACCTGGGAACGCCTCGACACCATGCAAGGCGTATTCAAAGAGGGAGAGATGGTGAAGGTGAAACTGATCGACATCGACAAGAAGACCGGAAAATACCGCCTGTCCCGCAAGGTCCTGATGGAGAAACCGGAAGGCTACGTCGAGCGCAGTGAGCGCAGCGATCGGCCCGACCGTGGCCCTCGCGGCCCGAAAGGTCCGCCAAGGCGTCAGGCTCCACACAGCGAAAACGCGGAAAACTGATCAAGCCCGCATCGAAACGCTTCCCCAAACGGGAAGCGTTTCTTTTTAGACGTCCATCTTACGGACGGTGAAAACAGACTTTCCTTTTTTTTACCCGAAAACGAAGATTTAAGGTCCGGCTTACGTCAAAAATCTGCAGCCGACCTACACATGTAATGACCATCAGCTTAAAAAGTTGAAATCTGTAACAAAAGGGATATGTACCCGTTTCACAACTTCGAAATCAATTCACGAACGAAAATTCGAGCAGCATGAGACAGTTGAAAATCACCAAGCAGGTAACCAATCGGGAAACCGCTTCTTTGGACAAATACCTGCAGGAGATCGGCCGGGTGGAACTGATAACGGCGGAAGAGGAAGTCAAACTCGCGCAGTTGATCAAGAAAGGGGATCCGCGTGCGCTGGAACGCCTGACAAAAGCGAACCTCCGCTTCGTCGTATCCGTCGCAAAGCAATACCAGAACCAAGGACTCACACTGGGTGACCTTATCAACGAGGGCAACTTGGGACTTATCAAAGCGGCTCAGCGTTTCGACGAGACCCGCGGTTTCAAATTCATCTCCTATGCCGTATGGTGGATCCGTCAGTCCATCCTGCAGGCACTTGCGGAGCAGTCGCGAATCGTCCGTCTGCCGCTTAACAAGATCGGGTCGATCAACAAGATCAACAAGACCTTCTCCAAGCTTGAACAGGAATACGAACGTGAACCCTCGCCCGAGGAGATCGCCGAAGCCATGTCCCTCAACCTGGACGATATCAAAGAAGCGCTGCGCGCCTCCGGACGACATATTTCCATGGATGCTCCCCTCTCCCAGGGCGAAGACAGCACGCTGATTGATGTCCTTGGCGACGACGACCAGCCGAATCCGGACCATACCCTCATCACTGAGTCCTTGCGCCGCGAAGTGGAGCGCGCACTGTTCACACTCACCACGCGGGAGGCAGACGTCATCCGCCTCTACTTCGGTCTCGCGGGCGAACAGCCGATGACCCTCGAAGAAATCGGGGAGCGCTTCGATCTCACTCGTGAGCGGGTACGTCAGATCAAAGAGAAAGCCATACGCCGGCTCAAGCATACATCACGATCGAAGATCCTGAAAACCTATCTCGGCTGAAAAGCCGTCTTTGGGAAGCGAAGAGGAAGCAGCGATGTTTCCTCTTTTTTTTTCGATTGAAGGGCTGTGAGTTGCGAGGTGTGAACAAGGAACCGGGAACTTAGGACCCATCAACTATCCGTCAAATTAATACCTTTGCCCTACCCTTCTCCGCATCGCCATGCCGATCATCGCTCCTTCCATCCTATCCGCCGATTTCGCGAACCTGCAACGGGACATTGAAATGGTCAACGGCAGCGAAGCGGACTGGTTCCACATCGACATCATGGACGGTGTTTTCGTGCCGAACATCTCATTCGGCTTCCCGGTCCTCAAGGCCATTGCCAAACACGCCAAAAAACCACTGGACGTTCACCTGATGATCGTTCAGCCGGAACGCTATATCACGGCATTCAAGGACGCAGGTGCAGCGGTGCTGACGGTCCACCTGGAAGCCTGTACTCACCTCCACCGCACCGTCCAGGAGATCCGTGCTTCCGGGATGCAGCCAGGAGTAGCGATCAATCCACATACGAGCGTGCAGCTGCTGGATGATATCATTGCCGACATCGATCTGGTGTGTGTGATGAGTGTAAATCCCGGTTTCGGCGGACAGAAATTCATTGAAGGAACCTACCGGAAAGTCGAGGAGCTCAACAACATGATCGCGCGCCGGAGCTCTTCCGCAAAAATCGAAATCGACGGCGGCGTTGACCTTCAAAACGCCGGGACCTTGGTGAAAGCCGGTGCGGATGCCCTGGTGGCAGGCAATACGGTTTTCTCTGCCGCAGACCCTGTCGGGATGATCCGGCAGCTGAAGGGATGTTAGTTTCCTGTCACTTACCATCCAGGTAATCTGCCAGGTATGCAAACCTCGGCATCAGCTTTCCGTCTTTAACGATAGTGCCTCGTTCAATCAGTCCGTCTGCGTCGTCCGAACAGAGCGATGGCAATACGCGTTCGATCAGATGTTTTCCGAAACCGTCGGATGCATCGCGCGGAAGCTCGCAGGGAAGGTTGTCAATCGCCATGACCGTGATGGCCTGCTTCTCGAAGGGTGGAATCTCTGTGCCGGAAACGGGATCGTAGCCCATGAATTTATCATCGATCGTAGTAGGACGCTGTGTGGACGGAACACTTCCGTTCATATCACACGTGACGTCGGCGATCACACTCACCCGGAAGTCCGGATCCTTCATGCGGTCCAGGGAGAAAAGCACCTCCGCCCGTGGATCCCAGAAAGTACAGTGAATCAGCAGGTCGGTACACGAAGCGAAGGAATTATCGTCCGAAAAGGTGCAGTGGAAATCCGCCGGCGATTGGTGGAAGTGCTGGTTCGAATAGGGTGATCCGTCTCTCGCGACATAGTAATCGGAAGAGTGCAACTGCACGTAGACGGGTTCACGGAATGTATAATTGAGATATTCATAAGGTGTCACTTTGCGCAGGTTCATGGCTCCCATGGTCTCGCAAGCCCCGTTAGCTACACGACCGCTGCCGGTGACCACGATCTTGATGTTAGGAAGGTTAGCCTTCTGCAACTCTGCGAACATCTCCTTCTTGTCATGACACTCATGGGCGGGCTTCAGCCGGAACAGACTGTATTTCAGTCCGTAGCCCATGATGGCGTTATAGGCACCTACAATTCCCGCATACCGGCCGAATCCGATCACCCGGTTGCCCTGCGGATCGATCAGGCATTCGTAATCCACCAGCCGTATGCCCTTCCCGGCGATCTGCTGCAGCAGTTCCCTGTTGTGCGGCTGCTTCTTGATGGTGTGCGAGAAGAAGAAATAGGTCTTGCCCGGCAGCAGATCCTGTTTGGGTACCTCCTTGACGCCCATCAGCACATCGCAACCGGAAAGGTCCTCCTGAACGGTGACGCCTGCCTCTGCATATTCAAGGTCGGTAAAAGCCCTCCAAGGACTTGGTTGCACGCAGACAGAGACGTTCGGAAAGAGGGATTCGATCTGACGACATTGCTCAGGCGTAAACGGCACGCGCCGGTCGTGGGGCATCTTACCTTCGCGGATGACTCCTATCTTCATGGAGGACATAGACGGACTGTTTTAAACCCTCCCTTACTCTTAATGGGGAAGAAGGTTTCACTGTTTGCCGTCCGGAGAGTACCTTTGAGCGCCGAATCATGCGTATCGATATCCTGACCGTCGTTCCCGGGCTGCTGGAAAGCCCCTTCGCCCACTCCATCGTACAGCGAGCCATCCGAAAAGGGCTCGTGGAGATACACGTGCACAACCTGCGGGACTATACCACGGACCGGCACCGCACGGTGGACGATTACCCGTATGGCGGCGGCGCCGGCATGGTGATGATGGTGGAACCGGTCGCCAAATGCATCGAGCAGCTGAAGAGTGAAAGGAGCTATGACAGCGTCCTGTATATGAGTCCGGACGGGGAATTACTGGACCAGAAAGTCGCGAACCGCCTTTCATTGCTGAAAAACATCATCATTCTCTGCGGTCATTACAAAGGGGTGGACGAACGCATCCGGGAGCTGTTCATCGACCGGGAGATTTCGATCGGTAATTATGTCCTTTCCGGCGGGGAGCTCGCAGCCGCCGTAGTGTGCGATGCGGTGGTGCGCTTGTTGCCCGGAGCGATCGGGGACGAGACCTCTGCCCTTTCAGATTCCTTCCAGGACGACCTCATTGCGCCACCCGTCTATACCCGTCCGGCTGATTTCCGGGGCAATAAAGTCCCCGACATCCTGCTTTCCGGCAATACCCCTGAAATCGACAAATGGAGGCACGAACAGGCGGTAAAACGGACAAAAGAACGAAGGCCGGAGCTTTGAATAGTTCACAGTTTGCAGTTCCCAGTTTCTAAAAGCGCAAACTGCAAACCGGGAACCGACAACTAATTTTCTCCCTTCTGTTGTTTTTTACAGAAATTTCCTATATTTGCAGTCCGATTTCGGGCCCATCCGTATCGTAAATAATTGATTATCATGGACTTAGTTAAAATCGCATCCGAAAGCACGATTGAAAAGCGTGAAGTTCCCGTCTTCAAAGCCGGTGATACTGTAACGGTTCACTATAAGATCATCGAGGGTAACAAGGAGCGTATCCAGCAGTACCAGGGCGTTGTTCTTCAGCGCAAAGGTTCAGGGCTGACGCAGACCTTCACCGTCCGTAAGATCTCCAACGGCGTAGGCGTCGAGCGTATCTTCCCGTTGTATTCCCCGAAAATCGAAAAGATCGTCGTGGACAAGCGCGGTATCGTCCGCCGTTCCCGTATCTTCTACCTGCGCGGCATCTCCGGCAAGAAGGCACGTATCGAGGAAAAGAAGTCCTGATCCGAAAAAGATCCGTTGAAAGGCTGTCCGTCGGGCAGCCTTTTTTGTTTCTATTCAATACTGACCGGTGCTCAGCAGCACGAGCGTACAGGCCTCGACCGGTAGTATTCCCTTTCGAGTAAGCATTTCCTCCAGTTCAGGGTTTTCCGTACCCGGATTGAAGATGACCCTGCGCGGCGAAAGAGCCAGCATGTATTCGTACAACGGTCGTTGGTTGGCCGGTGAAAGGTAAAGCGTCAACGTATCCACCGCAGTGAACGAAGGCGTCCCTGTTTGAATCTGCACACCATCTACACTCCCGGAACGGAGACCCACCGCGAGGACGTCATGACCGTGGGATTTCAGGGAGCGTATCGCCATGTTGGAATAACGGTCGGACTTTTCAGAAGCACCGAGGACGAGGGTGAGCATGGTAGGCAATTAAGAATGTAGAATTAAGGATGAAGAATGGAAATTGGAGGATTTGTGGCAGATGACGAAAAACTCATCACGTTGCGCTATTTCCACATTTAGTTCGACGGGGACATCAACTGATCTCGACATATTCCAGGTCCCTGTGGAAGGGATCAGGAAGACTGATGATCGCCCAGAGTGCCAATCCGAAGGAGAGCAAACCTACCATTGCAGCCGCCGCGACGTTCGGGTGAGAAGTCGCATCGGCAAGGGCGACCGAGAGATACTGAAAAAGCATCGTCAGCGGAATGACTGCACCCCGGACGAAATTCGGCACCGTGGTGGTGACCGTGGAACGGATATTCGTACCGAACAATTCAGCCGCCATCGTAACGAATAACGCCCAATATCCCGTACCGGCACCCAGCAGGAAGCACATGAAGTAGAACCAGTCCAGACCGGTGGATACCGGATACAGCAGCACACCGCTGAGTACGAGCGAAAGCGTCACGAACCAGATCACCACACGCCTGCGGCTTTGCATCAGCTGACTCAGGATTCCGCTGACGAAATCGCCCACGGACAAACCGATGTACGCGTACATGATGGCCGTTCCGATCACCACACCTTCGATGCCCAGCTCCTTGCAGATGGGTTCACAGAGCGCAATCGGAATGCTGACGATGTACCAGACGGGGAGGCCGACGAGGATGATGAAGACATACTTACGCAATAAGCCACGATTACGGAACAGCAGGAAGAAATCGCCGCGTTTTACGCCGGACGACCTGACCGCGTGGAACATCTTCGATTCGAAGGTGCCGATACGAAGAGCCAATAGAAACAATCCCAGGACTCCGCCGACGATATACGCCATCTGCCAACCTACCAGGGAAGTGCCGAACCAGCCGTTGACCGCACTTGCAAAGTAGGCGCCCTCCTTTCCTACCAAAGAAGCGAAAACGGCACCCAGTGCTCCGAACGTGACGATGAGCATGGTCCCGTAGCCGCGGTTCTCCTTCGACATCGACTCCACGACCAGGGTGATACCGGCACCCAGTTCGCCGGCCAGGCCGAGCCCGGCCAGGACACGAACCATAGCATACGAGGGAAGCGTGGTGGTGAAGGCGTTGGCGATATTGGCAGCGGAATAGAGCAGAATGGAACCGAAGAGTACGGACAATCGGCCTTTCTTATCACCCAGGATACCCCACAACAGTCCGCCGACCAGCATCCCTCCCATCTGGCAATTGAAAAGGAAAATGGAATTTTCTTTGAGCAAGGCGCCTCCGAGCCCGAGCGCTTCGAGGCTTTCCTTCTTGACGACGTTAAAAAGGATGAGGTCGTAGATGTCGACGAAATAGCCCAATGCGGCGACTACGACAAGGGCATTGAAGGGATTATGCAGCGTCTTTGAGGGTCCGGTCATAGATGCGAAAGTAGCAAAAGTCGG
>JBJOMN010000014.1:0-5302 GCA_046052345.1 Bacteroidota bacterium
GTGACGGGATCCATCCACATCATCTTGCCGTCGTCGGCAGTACCGAGCATCGGCATGAGTCGTCCATAGTCGTCCTCGCCTTCGAAGAGCAGCAGCTTCCGGGTGGGGCCGTTTTGAACATACTGCGTAATCGGTGCGCGAAGGGTGGTGGGAAGTACGGCTTTAGGAATACGTGTGTTCAACGGCAAGGTGACCTTGAAGGCCATGATCATGCCGTCGGTATTCGCGTCGACCCGGTCGCCGAAGGGATACGGGTAACGTGCGTCGTTGCGAAGGACCAGTGTCTTTCCTGCCAGGGCAGGTGAACTGAAGTCGATGACGACGTCGATGCGCTCGCCGGGAGCTATCAAAAGGTCGCGGGTAGTATTTACGGCAGGCAATAGTCCCATGTCCGCACCGATCTGCTTGAACATGACGGATTGATGGAAATACAAATGCTAGAAACGGGAGTCTGAAGCGTTGATCAGGCGGAAACGGTAGGGACGCGGCTCGACCTCGAGATAGGGCCAGGCCTTGTCGTTGACCATCATGATGTTTCCATAGAATTCCGGAAGAACGGAGGGGATACCGGGCACGATATCATTCTCCGAAGGGTAGTACAACTGTCCATCGTCCGTGAACATGCGGTCCTGGAGGATCAGGGGAATTTGGAAACTGTCGGAGGGAAGTTGGTTGGTGGCGATCAGATTCTCTTCCGTGTTGTCGCGAAGCAGATAGGCGCCGTACAGTCCGGTGTAGACATTCAGGCGGGTGATGCCCAGAGTATGGTCGTGGTACCAGTTGGTGGCAGCCTCCTGATCATTGGTGTAATGATATGGTACTGTATTGGAGAGTTCGCAGTCCATACCGATAAGTCCGTACCCCGGTGTATACCAACTGTCAGGCAGTCCGTCCGATGCCGATTCGGTTTTTCCGCCGTGGAGGTGGGTGGAGATCGGAACACCGTATTGACGGATCAAAGTTGTATCTCCGCTGAAAGCCCAGTGAATGGTCGTATCGATTTCCAACAGATGCGGCAGCGGGGTAGTACCGTTCCGAAGTTCATTGTGGAAATAGAAATCCGAGGGAGTGCCTTGCCGTGTGATGATGGTCGGCCCTGGAGACATACCGCCATACCCCCAAACGGTGGTAAGCATCGAATCTTGTGTAGATGGATTTTTCAACCCCAGATTCTGTTGGAACTGGGTCACCGGAACGGTAAATGTCCCGCCGGACCGTGCGTCCAAAATTTGAGGAACAGTGAGCCGGTTGACGAACCTTGGTTGCGTGGCGGGATCCAACAGGTTGTTGCTGCCGGAGGCTCCAAAGGAGAGGAGTGAGATACACAGGAAGGCTAGCGGACTGCACTTCGGGAATGGAAAGAAATGGCTTAGATTTTTCATAGTAGGTCGGAAGGTGCTGATGGAGTCGTATGTGATCTTGTTCAGGATGTAAGAAGCATTGGTCGCATTTAACATCCGGTTAGCCTCAAAAGTTTAATGGTATAAGCTAGGATTTTCCCACCTAAGGTCGAATTATTCAGGCGCTTATTCCGTGAAGGCGTCTTCGTGCTTGGTAAACGGAAGCAAGCTGCGGACTTCCGGCCGATGGTGGATGACTGCCCTGTACTTGGTGCAAACGTAGTTGCAGAAATTCCGGTAGTATCGTCCCGGTTGGAAGTCTCACGCAGTGTGGCCTTCAAAATAGCCGGCGATGTACACCGGTGTTACTTAATACGGACTGCTTCAAAGAAACCGTTTCCTAGTGTCTCATTGGATTGTCCAATTCATGCGATTAATCGTGTCGAATGACGTGCGGCGTTCACCTTTCGCGATAAGGTTTGTCCCGTTTTCCGGAACGTGCCCGAATCAATTCAGGACTGCCCTGACAATTTGGCTGGTGTGATCACTTCGTATTTCAGCAGTTCATCGTTCTTCGAGTATGTCAGTCCATGGTGGTCGAAAAATTAATCAATTCCGTATGAACGGCTCACGGAAATTTAGGTATATTGATAAAGCTTAACCTGTTGTTTTTTCTGCCGGAGCTCCATGGCTCCGGACATGCCCGCAATTTGAAAAGCAACATGTATTAGGCATCCGATACTGCTACTCCCCATTTCAACCCGATCACCGGTAATGACGCTCGCGACTGACACCACGATTAGTGTAGTTATACCCTGCTATAATGTTTCGAAGCATATTGAAAAGGTAATTGGCACGCTTCCTTCATGGATCACCCATATCATAGCTGTTAACGACTGCTCCACCGATGAGACCATGAAGATACTGGAGCGGTTAGCCGGGGAGAATGATAAGATTCACGTGCTTCACCATACCGTCAATCAGGGTGTAGGCGGTGCCATGATCACAGGCTATAAGAAATCGCTGGAGTTGGATGCCCGAATCACTATCAAGATGGACGGGGACGGACAGATGAATCCGGAAAACATCTTGCGACTGATTCAGCCGTTACTGGACGGTGGTGCCGATTTCTCCAAAGGAAACCGTTTCCGTGATCTTCATGCATTAAAGTCCATGCCGGTCTTTCGCAGGATCGGCAATCTGGGCTTGAGCTTCCTTATCAAAGCCGCTTCCGGATACTGGAATGTCTTCGACCCCACGAACGGGTTCACCGCTGTTAGAAAAGAAACGCTGGAAGAAATCAACTTCACACATCTTCATAATCGGTACTATTTCGAAACTTCCATGATTTCTGAGTTGTACTTCTGCAATGCAGTGATCGTAGATGTGCCCATGAAGGCCCGTTACGGAGATGAGGTTTCCGGACTTTCCCTCACGCGAACCGTCTTCGAGTTCCCGCCGAAGTTGCTGGTCACATTCCTCCGACGCATCCTTCTGAAGTATTTCCTGTTCGATTTCAATATCGGATCACTGTATATCCTGTCGGGCTTCCCGTTGTTCCTTTATGGATTCGTTTTCGGTTTGCTTAATTATGAAAAATACAGCGCCATGGGTGTCGGTGCGCCCACCGGAACGGTCATCCTGCCGACACTACTCATCATACTCGGGTTCCAGTTACTGCTTTCAGGATTGGCGTATGACGTGAATAATTACCCCAAAAAACAATAATACCAGGTGTGGCATCTTCCTGCCGGATCAGGTACAGGCCCTTTGAAGTTAAATCCTTCCGTCGCGTAATGGCTAACATGAATAAATCCAAACATCAGAAAAAACAGACAGACGCTTCGCACAAAGGCAATCGTCAGCAAGATCAAAACGGCTTCCTCCGGTGGGCGGGAATAATCTCCATATTGTTACTGGGAGTGTTCATCTACTCCAATTCGTTTGACTGTTCATTCCAGTTCGATGATAAACACAATATCACGGATAATGCCGCCATCCGTGATCTTGCCGGTGTCCGGACCATCTGGGATTTGGGACCTTCCCGCTTCGTAGGGTACTATTCATTTGCCCTTAATTACCATTTTGGACAATTAAACGTCAGGGGATATCATATCGTGAATCTACTGATTCATTTGATCAACGCCTGTCTGATCTATTGGGTTACACGGCTCTTGTTCCGTTCTCCGGTGCTGAAAGGTTCAACGGTGGCCCGCCGTCAGAACACCATCGCTTGGCTCACCGCCCTGTTGTTCGTGTCTCATCCGTTGGCCACCGGGGCGGTGACGTATATTGTTCAGCGCCTCGCTTCTCTCCTGACCCTTTTTTATCTGCTTTCCGTCGGCTTGTATCTCACCGCCCGGCTGTCGGCATCCGGACGTTCCTACGGTTACTATGCAGCGGCTGCTCTTTCCGCCCTATTGGCGATCCATACGAAGGAAAACGCCTACACGCTGCCGCTCGCCATCGTGCTGATAGAATTGTGTTTTCTCCAAACGAAAAAAATAGCGTTGAACCTTAAATCGCCACGGATTCTCCTTGGACTACTCGGAGTGGCTGTATTTTTGACCATAGCGCTTACTACCTTCTCGTTCGATGTTTTCAACCCCTTGCCGCCTTCTAAATTCAATGCGGAGACGATCACTTCCGGGAATTATTTCCTTACGCAGCTGGGGGTGATCGTGCGGTACATCCGGTTGCTCATTCTGCCGTATAATCAGAATATCGACTATGATATCCCGGTATCCCACAGTCTGCTCGAAACAACCACCTTGTTGAGCGGATTGTTCCTGTTATCGTTACTGGCAGTGGCGATTTATGTATTCAACAGGAACCGCATCGTTTCTTTCGGCATCCTCTGGTTTTTCCTGGCACTGTCCGTCGAATCCGGCATCATTCCCATATCCGACCTGATGTTCGAGCACCGGACCTATCTGCCCTCCTTCGGATTTTATCTCATCATCGCCGGTGCGCTTTACCCCTATTTGCAGGACAGGAACAAGAATGCGGCGATGTTGTTGCTGGCGTTGATGATCGGATCGAATTCCGTCCTGGCATATCAGCGCAACAAGGTGTGGAAAGACGAATTGACCTTATGGTCTGACGCCATTAAGAAGTCTCCCGACAAGCCCAGGCCCTATATGAACCGTGGCTACGCATACGGACGACTGCAGCAATGGAACAATTCCATTGCTGATTTTGACAAGGTAAATGAGCTGAATCCGGAGCAGCATCCGCAGGCCTATTACAACCTGGGTATTGCCTATTGGGCACTGGGGCAAAAAGAGCGATCATTTGACAGCTATTCGCATGCCATCAGTATTGATTCCAACTATGCTGATGCATATTACGGCAGGGGCGTTTGTCATTATTACCTGGGCGATTCTGCTGGCGCGTTATACGATTACACAAAAGCGCTCTCCATAACACCGCGGCCTGATGTCTATTTCAATCGCGGGCTCTTGTATGCGAATAAGAAGATGTATGCGGAAGCGATCAACGATTATACGCAGGCGATTTCCATGACACCGGATAAGGCGGTACTGTACAACAGCCGGGCGGTCGCCTATGGTAATCTGGGGCAGTGGGCCAAGGCCGTAGAGGATTTCACCAAGACATTGGAGTTGGATCCCTCGAACAAATCCGCCTATACGAACAGGGAATATGCGAATTCGCAACTCAGGAAACCGACCCCGCAATGATAGTTAAAGGCTCGAGTGCCGCATCTTTTTTGGTTTTAAGTATATCAATGGCTCTCACGTATAGCAGCGTTTTCTTTACGTCGCACCCTTTAATGCCCTGCACGATCGCACGAGAATAGCAGAGGGAGGAGCATGAATACAGCTCCACCAACGATTGAATTGCCGTAATGGGGTCCGGTATGACAAGATGCATGGTAACAGTGCTTCGTGTGGGGTTACTTAACCTGCAACGGCGTAATCTCATTTGATTATTCAGCTAAT
>JBJOMN010000015.1:0-4100 GCA_046052345.1 Bacteroidota bacterium
TGAGCATCGGCAGCGTCCTGCTGTTCCGTTTCGTGCCCGTTCCCGTCACTCCGTTGATGTTGATACGGTTGGCGGAGCAGACCTTCAGCGGCCATGAGCTCAAGCTGATGAAGGATTGGACGTCGTTGGAAGAAATGGGCAAGCGTCTTCCTGCCGCGGTCATTGCTGCCGAGGACCAGAAATTCGAAGAGCACTCCGGTTTTGATTTCGAGGCGATCCGCAAGGCGCAGCAGTACAATCAACGTCACAAGGGGGGCAAGGTGAAAGGGGCCAGCACGATCAGTCAGCAGACGGCAAAGAATGTTTTTCTGTGGCCTTCCCGTTCCTGGGTAAGAAAGGGGTTTGAAGTCTACTTCACATTCCTTGTCGAGCTATTATGGAGCAAAGAGCGGATCATGGAAGTATACCTTAACGTCATCGAGACCGGGGACGGTATCTACGGGATGGAGGAGGCCTCGAAGACCTATTTCCACAAGTCTTCTGTTCGCCTGAGTGCTCGTGAGGCGGCATTGCTAGCCGCGGTCCTTCCCAATCCGAGACGTTGGAGACCGGACCGCCCGTCCGCATACATTTCCAGAAAAGCATCCCGGATACAGCGTTACATGGCCGGCATTGAATTTGGCCAAAGCGAATAATCCGTTGGCCAATGCAGAAACCTGCGGGAAAAATCGATGACGTTATTGATACATTTGAGGGGTAACTGAATTTATTTTTTTCCGTTGTTTACGTCCCGGTCAATGAGTGCTCGAAGCGACCTGATGAAGAACGCGATATTTTTCATTGCGGTCTTGTTGTCACGATTGCCGTTCCTGACGGAGGGATACGGGCTTGACGGTGATGCATGGGGTGTCGCGCTCACTGCATTGAAGCTGAAGACGACCGGTACATACGAGGTCTCACGGTTTCCCGGATACCCTGTTCAGGAGTTCCTTTCCTCGCTTGCGGTGAGTGAAAACTATTTTTCCCTCAACTTTTTGACTGCGGTGGTTTCCACTTCAGGGGTGCTCGCTTTCGTACTAGCCTTGAAGGAGCTTCGATTCAGAGCCCCGTACCTGGCGGGTGCGGCCTTGGCTTCAGTGCCGGTCCTGTACATCAACAGCACGCTGCCGATCGATTATACCTATTCCCTGGCTTTGCAGTTGTGGGCGCTTTATCTGGTCGTAAGGCAGCGTCCGATAGCGGCCGGAATAGTGATGGGGTTTGCGATCGGCACGCGTATCACGTCGGTGGCCTTGCTGCTGCCGCTGGCGATGATGTTGCTGAGCCGGGATGGTTTGCAGTCGAACCTCAGACGTATTTTCCGTTTTCTGTTCCCCGCTTTCCTGACCGGTGTGTCGTGCTACTATCCGGTCTACCGGCACTACGGGTGGGAGTTCCTCACGTACTACGATGTCCCTTATCCTGCAGTCCCGCGCATCCTCTACAAATTCTTCGTAGAAGTATGGGGTCTGCTGGGTGTGGCAGCGATTTTTTTGGGGACGGCCTTGATGTTCCTTCCGGAAAGGATGACACGGACGGATTACTTGTTCCCGCGTTCCATAGGTGTGCTGCATGTGACGGCATGGATCATTGCGATTGACCTTTACATCATCGCTTTCCTCAAGCTGCCGATGGAAGCAGGATATCTGCTGCCTGTATTGCCCTTCGTGCTCATGCTGTTCGGCAAATATCTCATCCGACCTGCTTATATGACGGTGTGCGTGCTGCTGGTGGCATCTCCTTTCTTTTTTTCCGTTTCTCCTGCCGACCGCCGCGATGCGGAGACCCCGTCCCCGCTGAGCAGCAAGATCCATATTGCCGGCGAGGACCTGGTGGTGGATGCGCTGAAAGGCCCGGTCACTGCTTTCGAATCCAGGAGGGAGAATGCGATGCGCTATGGCGAGGCGATACTGGCGAGGATGGATTCACTGGATCATCCGGCGGTCGTCATCTGCGGTCAATGGTATAACCAGCTCGTGGCGATGAACCGTTCCGAATTCAGGGGACATACCGCGTTGGCGCCGCATATCGGCGAAGAGCAGATACTTTCCTATTATTCGAACGGAAGGTATCTGTACTATCTCTACCGGCAGGATCGTTTGAACCGGGAGGTGAAGGGTGCGGATCCGTCTCACTATGGTGCGGCCTTGTTCGACCGTTGATGCCGCCCGGGTCGGCTTTATCCGAATGCTTACATTTGCAAGAACTATGAGTTCCAGGTCTGTCGTCATCCTCGTTGTTGCTCTTTTTTCATTCCGGTCCCTGTCAGCACAGCAATTCGGCGGGGATGGGCAGAAGACTTCCCTGAAGGACAGGATATATTTCGGCGGTAATTTCGGTTTGCAGTTCGGAACGCAGACGGTGATAGACATCAACCCGATCTGCGGTTACAGGCTGACGCCGAAATTCTCAGCGGGTATCGGGGTGAAGTACCTGTATTACCGGTACAAGGACCGTTATCAGATGTACGAGACTGACATCTACGGCGGCAGCGTCTTCGGCCGTTACGAGGTCACCCAGAGTATTTTCGCGTATTCCGAATACGAGCTGATCAATCTCGCTGTTTTCGATCCGTACGAGCGGCGTATCGATATAGGCAGTATGTTCGTCGGCGGCGGCTATTCCCAGCGGCTGGGAGGAAGGTCATCGATCTACCTGATGGTGTTATTCAATCTTAATGAATCGAGTTATTCTCCCTACGACAACCCTGTCTTCAGGATGGGAGTCGGCATAGGGATCTGATGTTTCCCTTTCATCCTCACATCGACATGCAGAAGACAACATTGGTAACCGGCGCAGGCAGCGGCATTGGAAGAGCTTTGTGCAAGGAAATGGCCGGACGTGGAAATATCGTTTACGCGGTCTCCCGCAACAAGGAACGGCTTGAATCGCTGGTCAGGGAGTGCAGTGCGGGAATGGTTCATGCCGTGCCTGCAGACCTTTCTACGGAGGAAGGGGTTGCGGCGGTGGAAGCGGCGGTGCGTGTACGGTCTTCACGGCTGGACGTCCTTGTGAATTGTGCAGGGAAGCTGGTCCGGAAGCCCTTTGCGGATGTGAATTGGAGCGATTGGGAGGAGGTGTACCGGACGAATGTCTTCGGTCCGGCGATGCTGATACGTCTGCTGGAGCCGTTGATGCGACGGGAAAGCGGCCATGCTCATGTGGTCAACATATCGAGCATGGGAGGAGTGCAGGGCAGTGTGAAGTTTGCGGGGTTATCGGCGTACAGTTCCAGCAAGGCGGCGTTGTGCGGATTGACGGAGTGTCTGGCGGAGGAGTTCAGAGGTTCGGGGATCCGGGTGAATGCGTTGGCGATAGGTTCGGTGAGTACGGAGATGTTCGGGGAGGCTTTTCCCGGAGCGGAGGCGGCGACAACGCCGGGGCGTATGGCTGTTTTCATGGCGGATTTCGCGCTTTCCGGAGACGATTTGTTCAACGGGAAGGTGATACAGGTTTCTTCGAGTACGCCGTGACGGGCGTTTGGCCGGGAGGGCAGAGAACGGGTGAAAAAATATTTCAACATCCGTTTGTAAATCCGAATCCTTGGTGTACTTTTGTCGTCCCGTTTGGGAATCGTTCTTTGTTGAAATCCTGGGGCTCGGAAAAAGGGCCAAAATTGATGAAAAATTGGATTTTTGAAGTAAAATCCTTCAAAAACACACTTTTTCATCCTCATTATCAGTAGTTTGAGAGGATTTCAAAAAAAAAGTCAATTCTTTCATTGGAAATTGCAAAGACAGTAGTACTTTTGCAACCCCGATTGAGAAACGCTCAGATCTGCAACGGCAGGTCTTCTAGTCATAAGCGTGACGTTCTTTGAAGTAATGTATAGGAAATAACAGGCCTAAATTTTTCCCAATCCTTTGGGAACTACTTTAGAAGGTGAATCCAAAGAGTACAATCAACTTTACTATGGAGAGTTTGATCCTGGCTCAGGATTAACGCTAGCGGCAGGCCTAATACATGCAAGTCGTGGGGCAGCAGGGTGTAGCAATACATCGCTGGCGACCGGCGCACGGGTGCGTAACACGTATGCAATCTACCTCTGACTGGGGAATAGCCTTCCGAAAGGAAGATTAATACCGCATAATATCACGAGACGGCATCGCCTTGTGATCAAA
>JBJOMN010000016.1:0-8835 GCA_046052345.1 Bacteroidota bacterium
GTAATCCAGGACTTGCAGCCGGTGGAGACGTTGCAGCAATGCAACGGTTTCAGATAACGGCAAACCGCAACGTTTGGCGATTTCCCGCTCACGGACCATGACATAATCGTTGAACAAGCCCTCGTAACTACGCAAAAGCACACCGATGACACGGTCCAGGTCGGGGTTGCGGACCTGCAGCTCATACAACCTCTCCGGATCAGTGGTGAAGCGTATACGTGAATGGAATCCCGGAGCGTCCGAATACGCGAGCAGCCCCTGCAATTGCAGGATGCGGATGCTGCTCGAGACGATGCCGGGATTCAGATTGTATTGCCCGGCCACGGCTGCGGCGTCGAAATCGTAGGAGGCTCCCTTTCCGGATCCTACCGGTATCTGAAGGTAATTGCAGACAGCTGTGAAGGACTGTCTTATTTCTGACTGTGAAGGGAACTCGACTTCGGTTCGTCGCTCCAGCTCGATGCGGTCGCCGGGAGCGAACATCAGGACGGCATACGCCTTCTTCTCGTCGCGGCCTGCCCGACCGGCCTCCTGGAAATAAGCTTCCGGCGAGTCCGGAAGGTCCAGGTGTACAACGAACCGCACGTCCGGCTTGTCGATACCCATTCCGAAGGCGTTGGTCGCGACCATTACCTGCTGCTTTCCGGTCATCCATTCCTGTTGCACGCGTTCTCGTTCTTCCATGGTCAGTCCGGCGTGATAGAAGGATGCACGTATACGGTTCGCTTCCAGGAATTCCGCCAACTCCCGGGTCTTGCCGCGGCTTCTTACATAAACGATACCGCTTCCGCCGACGCCCCGGATGACCTTGAGTAGTCGGTTTTTCTTGTCTTCGGTGTGCAGTACGACATACGCGAGATTCTTCCTCTCGAAACTTTTCTTGAGGATGTTCGGCGTCCGGAATTCAAGGCTGCGCATGATATCCTCCCGCACTTCCGGAGTGGCCGTGGCAGTGAGGGCGAGGACAGGTACGCCGGGCAACTCCTTTCGTACAGCGGAGACCTGGAGATACGAAGGCCGGAAATCGTATCCCCATTGTGAGATGCAGTGCGCCTCGTCCACGGCGATGAGTGAAATCTTCATCTGCCTGAAACGCGCCAGGAAGGTCTCCGAGGAAAGCCTTTCCGGCGAAACATACAGGAACTTCACTTTCCCGAAGATGCAATTATCCAAGGCCGTATCTATTTCACGTCGGCTCATGCCGGATACGATCGCATAGGCCGGTATGCCTTTGGAACGCAACCTTTCCACCTGGTCCTTCATCAACGCGATCAGCGGGGATACCACCAGGGTCAAGCCTTCCATCGCCAAGCCGGGTACCTGAAAACAGACCGATTTTCCCCCGCCGGTCGGCAACAAGGCCAGCGTATCCCGACCGTCGAGGACGGAGAGGATGACCTCTTCCTGCAGGGGACGGAAGTCGGCATGACCCCAATAACGGGTCAGCAGTGAACGGATGTCGGATTTACTCACGTCAGCAAGGCTTCACACGAAGTTACGTAAAAGAGAGGCCGAGGAGGGGATGAACAACGTAATGTTCAAGCAATGCATATTTCTTGTCAGAAGTTTTCGCCGGTATTGTTAGATTTACCATTCAAAACCAAGAGTATGAGAAGAATCTTCTTTCAATTGGCGGCGCTTTCCCTGATGGTAGCCCCCTTTCACGGCCTTGCCCAGGACAATCCTGCCGCACCTTCCCGATATGCCAAGGAAGCGAGTGAATTCATTTTTTCCTTCGGAAGCGTGAATGAAGACTCCAGCAGTGTCGACGGAAGACCGGTAAGTGCCAGTAATCCTGCGCGTTTCTCCGGTTTCTTCAATCTTCAGGAGCAATTCCATTTCGACTTCACGAAGAACGTCGGTATCTATACCGGTCTCGGCATCCGAAACATCGGTTTCATCCACGTGTTCAACGATTCACTGAAAGTAAAGGTCAAGCAACGTCAGTATACACTGGGTGTGCCGCTGGCGCTGAAGCTCGGCAATTTGAAAAAGAACTTCTTTTTTGTAGTCGGTGCCGAGTTGGAGCTCTTCTTCAATTACAAGCAGAAGGTCTTCTACAACAACCGCAAGGACAAGTACTCCGAATGGTTTTCCTCCAACTCGGATCTCCTTAATCCGTCCTTCTTCGCTGAAATCAATTTTCCCAAGGGGTCGTATATACGGATGCGTTATTATCCGAACGATTTCCTAAAGGAGAATCCCAAAGGTGTATCGTTATCCGGTGCGACTTCCACCCTTAACTATGATTTCTCGCCCAGTCCGCTGGTGTACTTTTCCTTCGGGACTTCGGTAGACTGGGACAAGGACCGCCCGCGCAAAGGGGACTCGAATCAGCGGGCTTCCCTTCGCTGATCAGACGTCTTACTGTTTCACCGGTTCGGCTACGCCGACCGAAAGGTTCCTGAAGACAAAGGAATTACGGTCGTCAAGGTCCAGTTCGATGCGGTCTTCCTTGTTCACCGCACCGGCCAGGATCTGTTTGGACAGTTCGTTCATCACTTTTTTCTGGATGACCCGCTTCAACGGGCGGGCACCGAACTGCGGATCGAATCCCAGCTGCGCCAGCCAGTCGATGGCCTTCTCCGTCACCGTAAGTGTGATGTCGTTCGCCTGCAGCATCTTCTGCAGCTGACCGAATTGCAGGCTGACGATCGTGCGTATCTGTTCGCGGTCCAACGGCTGGAACATGATCACTTCGTCGATACGGTTCAGGAATTCAGGGCGGATGGTCTTCTTCAGCGCCTCGTAAACCTGATTGCGCGTACGCGCGATGATCTCGTCCCTGTTGAACTCGTCCATTCCCGCGAAATTATCCTGGATGAGGTGCGAGCCGATATTAGACGTCATGATGATGATCGTATTCTTGAAATTAGCCGTACGTCCCTTGTTATCTGTGAGTCGGCCGTCGTCCAGCACCTGTAACAGGATATTGAAAACATCCGGATGTGCCTTCTCGATCTCGTCCAAAAGAACGACAGAGTAGGGGCGGCGACGAACCGCTTCGGTGAGTTGTCCTCCTTCTTCATAACCGACATATCCCGGAGGAGCTCCGATAAGTCGTGACACCGTATGGCGCTCCTGGTATTCAGACATGTCGATACGCGTCATGGCGTTCTCGTCGTTGAACAGGAACTCCGCCAGCGCTTTGGCCAGCTCCGTTTTTCCTACGCCGGTGGTTCCCAGGAAGATGAACGAACCGACAGGACGGCGCACATCCTGCAGACCGGCACGGCTGCGGCGCACCGCGTCGCTGAGTGCGGCTATCGCTTCTTCCTGTCCGACGACGCGCTTATGGAGTTCGTCTTCCAGGTGCAGCAGTTTCTCCCGTTCGCTCTGCAGCATCCGTTTTACCGGGATGCCGGTCCAGCGGGCGACCACTTCGGCGATGTCTTCAGAATCAACCTCCTCCTTGATCAGCGCTTTTTCGTGCTGAGAGGACGCAAGCTGCTTCTCCAGCCCGGAAAGCTGCTGTTCCGCTTCCCGGATGCGACCATAGCGGATTTCTGCAACCTTTCCATAGTCGCCGGAGCGCTCGGCCTGATCTGCTTCGAGTTTGAAATTCTCGATCGCTTCCTTCATGTTCTGGATGCCTTGCACGATCTGGCGCTCGGCTTCCCACTTGGCGCGAAGCTGTTGCCGTTCCTCGTGCAGGTTGCCGATCTCTTCGTTGAGCTCCGACAGCTTCCGTTCGTCCTTTTCGCGTTTGATGGCTTCCCGCTCGATTTCCAACTGCATGATTTTTCGGTTGAGTTCGTCGAGCTCTTCCGGCACGGAGTCGATTTCAAGCCGGAGTTTGGAAGCCGCTTCATCGACGAGGTCGATCGCCTTGTCCGGAAGGAAACGGTCGTTGATGTAGCGTTCGCTCAGCTCCACGGCGGCGATGATGGCCTCGTCCTTGATGCGCACCTTGTGATGCGTTTCATAGCGCTCTTTCAGTCCGCGAAGGATGGAGACGGCGTCTTCGGAGGAAGGTTCTTCGACGAGCACCTTCTGGAAGCGGCGCTCCAGGGCTTTGTCTTTTTCGATATACTTCTGGTATTCACCGAGTGTCGTAGCTCCGATCGCCCGGAGTTCGCCGCGCGCAAGGGCCGGTTTCAGGATGTTCGCGGCATCCATGGCGCCTTCTCCGCCACCGGCTCCCACCAGCGTGTGGATCTCGTCGATGAACAGGACGATATCCCCTTCGGCGGCGATGACTTCCTTGACGACGGATTTGAGGCGCTCCTCGAATTCTCCTTTGTACTTCGCACCTGCCACCAAGGCACCCATGTCGAGGGAAAAGATCTGCTTGCTCTTGAGGTTTTCCGGAACGTCACCGTTGATGATGCGGTGCGAGAGACCTTCTGCGATGGCCGTCTTTCCGACGCCGGGTTCTCCGATGAGGATCGGATTGTTCTTGGTCCTCCGGGAAAGGATCTGAAGGACGCGCCGGATCTCTTCGTCACGGCCGATCACCGGGTCGAGCTTGCCTTGGCGGGCGAGTTCGTTGAGGTTCTTCGCGTATTTGTTGAGCGAATTATAGGTGTCTTCGGCCGATGCCGAGGTTACTCGTCCGCCTTTACGCAATTCACGAATGGCCGCTTTGACTTCCTTCTCTTTCAGTCCCTTTTCGCGCAGGAAGCGGGCGGTTTTGTCGTTTCCTTCCAGGATGCCAAGCAGCAGGTGTTCGATGGATACGAACTCGTCGGACAGCGACTGGGCCACCGAGACCGCTTTTTGCAGTGCCTTGTTTCCGTCGTCCGAAAGATATTGTTTGCCTCCGGCCGATTTCGGATAGGAGAGGAGGATGTCCTCAAGTCCCGAGTCGATGCTGTCGGGCGATAGGCCTGCTTTCTTGAAGATATACGGCAGCACGTTCTCGTCCGTAGTAAGAATGCCTTTCAGGAGGTGAGCCGGTTCAATGGCTTGCTGTCCGGCAGCTCCTGCCAATTGCTGTGCCTGCTGGACGGCTTCCTGCGATTTGATGGTGAATTTGTCGAAGTTCATGGTGGTTCTTTTTTAACCGGAACAGCCCGTAAAGCTCAAATAAACTGCCAAAAGCCTTTTTGGTCGGCCGGACATCCATTTTGTCTGCTTGGTCCGAAATTCGCTGACAATTTGTCGGAAGTGCATGAGGTGCCTCATCGGTTGAGATGACCTGCGTCATATGGTTTCGGCAGGCATTCGGCCATCTTTGGGTAAAAGCTCATCTATGGAATTCTCCGTTAACAAACAGGTACGTCTTAAGGACCTTCAGCAACTCTTTCATGCACGGTTCCCCTTTTTAAAATTGGAATTCCTTGGCAGGATGAGAGTCGACGGGCATCCCGGAATCATCGATGCGTATCACACTGTCGGTGAGCTTTCGTCCGACATCGAACCGACAAGCCTATCAATAACCGCCGACATGACCACCGGTCAGTTAGAGGAGTTGTTTCGAAAGAAGACAAAGCTCAATGCCGAAGTCTTCCGAAAGTCAGGACGGGTATGGTTGCGGACCACGGCGACGGATTACCTGACCCTTGAGGAACAGAACAGGATGGGGGAGATCGCAGAGAATCCCGAGCGGGAAACCCGGGAAGAGATGGATTATCACGAGCAGGAGTGATTCGGCCGTCAGTCGGTAGTCGTGGCGGGTGCAGCGAGTACTTCGTGGTTCAGTACCCGGAACTTGAACCTTTGAACTTTTAGAATGCTCCTTGGCCCCCGGCCCTTCGTCCCTGTATCATACGATACAGTCCTCAGGGCTCATTGAACTGACCACCAACCACCAACCACTAACCATTCATCTTTTAAAATCTTCATTTTCACCCACGAAGTTCATAACTTTGAAAGGAATTGGATTTTGAATTCAGCGTTCACTTCCTTCCTTCATGAACTCGGGTTCTTCAAAAAACAAGCTGCTTGTCATCGGCTGGGACGCTGCCGACTGGAACCTCATTGATCCGCTGTTGCAGGCAGGGAAGATGCCCCACCTTCAAAAGCTGATCGGATCCGGGGTGCGCGGTAATCTGAAATCAATCGAGCCCAAATTATCACCCATCCTCTGGACTTCCATTGCCACCGGCAAAGTGCCCGAGAAACACGGGATCCTGAACTTCGTCGAGCCACGACCGGACGGAGAAGGAATCCGGATATCGCAGTCGACTTCCAGGAAGACCAAAGCCGTCTGGAACATCCTTTCCCAAAACCGACGGGTCACGAACGTAATCGGTTGGTACGCCTCTCATCCGGCGGAACCGATCAACGGACGTGTCATTTCCAACTTAATTCACGATGGTTTTGAAGAACCGGGGCAGTGGCAAGCGCCGTTGATGGACGCATCCGTACACCCCGAGGAGTTTTCAGATGAAATCGCGGCAGCTCGTTCACACTATCAGCAGTTCCCGCCCGATCTTCTTAAGAAAATGTTGCCGCGTTTGAAGGAAATCGGAGAACGGGATCATCGTGTTATTTCCCTTAAGAAACGCATGAGTTATGCCATCAGCATTGAAAATGCGACGAAGTTGGCCATGGCCGGTGGCCCATGGGACAGCACCTTCGTCTATTTCGATGCGATCGATACCATGGGACACCTTTTCATGCAATATCGCTCTCCCAAGATGAACCACGTTTCTTCACGAGAGCTGAGTTGGTTCGGCGGTATCATGGACGAGGTTTACAAATGGCACGACGAATCCTTGGGTCGCTTGCTTGTTGTGGCCGGTGATGATGTCAATGTGTTAATTGTTTCTGATCACGGATTCCATTCCGACTCCTTGCGGCCGAACATGGACCGGCTTCCGCCTGAGCGACGAATGGAGCTGGAGTCGTCGTGGCATCGGGAGTTCGGGGTCATCATCGCGTCGGGAAAAGCATTTGTTAAAGGGGCTGAGCCGGGGCCTTGCTCGATCCTCGATGTCACTCCTACGTGCCTGACGGTGCTGGGTGTTGCCACCGCAAAAGACATGGACGGACGTGTGCTGCGGGAGGTGCTTGCAGAAGCGGATTCATTGCCCATGGTGGAAAGTTGGGATACTGTCGATGGCCGCCACGGTCTGCATCCGGACGATATGCGCAGCGATGCGATTGAAACCAGTGCATCTGTCAAACAGTTGATGGACCTTGGATATCTCGCGGCGTTGCCGGAGGACATCCGCGAGCAGATGGACCTCGTGGAACGGGAGAGTACGTTCAACCTGGCCGTTTCGCTGATGACCTTCCGGAAATATGATCAGGCGATCCCTCTTTTCCGGCATTTGTATGAACAACGAACGGATATAGACCGGTACGGAATCTGTCTGGCGCAATGTTACCTCTATGTCGGTGACTATGCTTCCGCAGTTTCGGTTTTAACGGATATCAGAAAGGAAGATCCGGCCAACATCGGGGCGCTGTTGATGCTCTGCGGTTGCTATACCTCGACGGGGCGGCTCGACACCGCTGTCGAGTTGGCCCGCATGGCGGAAAATGAATGCAAGGACAAAGACGATTATGCCTTTGGCTTGGCGGAGTTGGCCTTTCGGCAAAAGCGATTTGAAGACGCCGCGGAATGGGCTACCAAGGCTTTGGGTGTCGATCAACAGGATCCGCTGGTACATGTCCTATGGGCGAAATTGGCCTTGGTTCAGGGCGACTTTGAACCGTGTGCCGAGCATGCATTGGACGCCTTGGAAATCACCAATGCGATACCCGATGCCCACGTGTTGCTTGGCGCGGCACTGGCCTGGTTGGGCGATGTGGAGAATGCACTGATCAGTTTTAAAACAGCATTACACTACCAGGAGGATGCCGCCGAAGCGCATGCCTTCGCTTATTTTCTGTTGATGATGACGGGCAGGAAAAAAGAGGCGGCCTTTCACAGCATGAAATGGGAGGAGGCGCTGAAAAACCAGAACGGTTCCGACGCTGATCAGTATCCGTTCGGGGCAGCGGACTTCGGAGTTAAGAACAACCTGAAGCTCTGAGCGGCCGACGAAGCGTAGCCGCCACCGATCGATTTCATCTGACGGATCTGCTCCGATACAGGGATGGATCAAGTACCTTCATCAGTTCTTCCGGTGTCGACGTGCTTCCGATGAATTGCAGCAGATTCGGCAGGATGTCCTGCGGGCGGGCCAAGAGTTCATTGTAAGAAATGCGCAGCGAGTTGAAACGCGGTTGCTTTTCCATCCAGGCCCGAAGGTTTTCAAGATCCTTCGCATAGATGACCGCCATCTTCTCAGGTGCGATTCCTGCTCCCTTTTTTCCCATTCCTTCCAGCATACGCTGTTGGCTTAGGACTATTTCTTCCAAGGACCGCTCCATGAAAACTATCCTGTATTGAAATCCTTCCGGCAGGTAACGGAGCAGGGGAGAGATCACCTTCAAAGATTTACCGGTGGCCTCGTGCAGCCACGAATTGTCTTTGGGGAGGGTCAATACTTTCCCAGATTCATAATATCCTTTTTCGTTGTGTATATCTGCAGGTCTGAAACCGTCGGTATAGGGTTCGATTCCTGCAGCATTCAATAATTGCATGGCCAGACTTGTCCCGGAGCGCGGTAATCCGGAAACGATGAATAGTTCAGGAGCCATTGAAGTCGTGGACATTGTGTAATGTAGCGATCAGTAAAGGTATGTTTTAAGGTGCCTGTATGGGTCATATGCCGAGTGCATACTTAAGAATGTAGAAGTATGAACAGGCCCTTGGAACTAGCCACTAACCACCAACCACAATCCAGTTTTTAGAAAATGTAGTTGAGGACACCTACGAAGACTTTTGCTTTTATCTCTAAAATCACTGCTTTTCTCATCATTCTCCTTCAGGTATTCAAAACCGTTGGGGAAGAGGAAAAATAGTTGTAAAATAACCGCCAATCTCGAAATGGGAAG
>JBJOMN010000017.1:0-5435 GCA_046052345.1 Bacteroidota bacterium
AAGGTGCTGAAAGCATTGGCACTAACGCTGCCGATCAGTGTAAAACTACCGCTGCCGGAACCGTCCTTCAGGATATTAAAGGTGTCTACGCCGGTAAGGACCGGTTTCTCCCAGACCACGATATTATCGCCGGTGACGGTATCGACCGTCACGATGCAGATGTTGGAAGATGCCAACGGATCCATGCAACGCTCGTTGATCTTGAGCACGAAGCACTCTCCTTCCGGCCAGGTGGCAAAGGACGGTCCCGGATCATAATCAGTTCCGGGAACAGCACCGCGTCCTGACAGCACAATCGAACTGTTCACGTCATAGGAAACGGAAATGAAACTCCACCCGTTGTCGATCGGAAAGGCCCACCTGAAACTGCCGTCGGAGTTCAGGCGGATGACCGCATAACCGGTGGTCGTACAGTTGATGATATAGGAATTCGCGGTGTCCGGATCCGCATCCATGGTCGTGTCGGGCATACGGCTCATCATGCATATTCCGCCCTGCGGATCGACGGTAATCGAATTGCCGGTACAGCCGGAGTACATGATATTAATTGCACCTGAATAATTCCTCGCCCACTGGAACACACCGCTCGTGTCCAGTTTTAATATGAAAATATCGGTCGGGTACAGCGAGTCGGAGGTCAACGTAAAGTCCACCGGAACAGAAGGGTCGAAATCGACAGAGCCGGAGAACTCTCCCATCAGATAAAGCGAACCGTTTACATCGTATTGGATGGCCGCTCCGTTGCCGAAATAATGTTGTCCGTTACCTGATACGGAATCCTGCCACAGGATATTACCGTTCAACGCATCGACACCGGCGATCATCAGCATCGGAGTACCGACCGCGGAGGTCGCTACTGCTGATGTATATAATTTTCCGCCCGGTCCGGCGGCCACTGACGAGTAATGGACATTGTTCCAGGGACACTGCACCGACCAAAGCAGTGCGCCTGACGGGTCAAATCCGGCAAGATGTCCGAAATCGGAACCGCAACAGATATTCCCTCCCGCATCAGCAGTGATGGAAACAAAATCCCCGCCTGTAGCTGTAGCGTAAAGGCCTCGCCGAATCCAATCGATGTTCCCGGAAGAGTCCGTCTTCATGATGAAATTCCGGATGCCGGATGCAGGAGAGAACACATTGACGGGGTTTATAGTATCCGGCCATTGAAACATGGAATCACTTTCCGCAATTCCTGTCAGGAACAAGTTTCCCGCCATGTCGATGGTCATCGCAAATACATGGTCCATGCCATATCCGCCGAAGTATTTCGTCCAAAGATGATTGCCGCCGGTATCCATCTTGGTGATGAAGATGTCTTCCTCCGAATCAGCGAGGAAGGGCTGGAATTGCAAAGTATCGTTGACATCCGGATCGAAGTCGGAGAAATTACCGGCGCCCTGCTCACCGGTGCCGCCCACGATGTAGACATTTCCCCACTTATCGGTGGCAGAGTTGATGTCGGTCTCGGTGAATCCCTGTCCGAATCCGCGCACCCATTGGAAGTAAGGGCGCTGCGCAAGGACAGACGACAGACAGAGGAGCATGAGAATCAATACTACGTTCAGTTTTTTCATGGTTGGGAAGGTTTGAAAGAGTGGTTGGGAACTATTGGTAGTGTAAGTCAGTGAATTGCCATCAAGTGATATCCGGCGATTTCCGCGCAGGCTTGAAATAATGGATTTCATTTTCCCTGAAGTACCGCACCAGCGCTGCCACATCGGGAAGTTGCAGCTTGGCCAACAGGTTGGAGCGATGAGCAGCGATCATCCGCTCGCTGATACGCAGCTCGGCTGCGATTTCCCCATTGGTACGTCCTTGGGACATCAATTGCAGCACCGCCTGTTCGGCCGTGGTAATAAGATCAGGGCTGAATCTGTTGCTGTCCCGGATGGAGATGATCCGTCCGCCGGTATCCGTTGTCAGGGAACCGGCCAGACATGAGGAAATGTACAGCTCCCCGGCAATGACGGCCCTCACGGCCTTTTCGATCTCGACGGCTCCGTCGTCTTTCAGCAGGTAGGCATCGGCTCCTGCACGCATGCTGCTGTTGACCGTGACTGCGTCGCCTTGCATGCTCAGGATGATGACCTTGACATCCGGTTGGAGGCGCCTGATTTCGGCCGCTGCTTCCAGTCCGCTCATTCCCGGCATATGGATGTCCAGAAACACGATGTCGAAAACCCCGGAGGCGCACGCATCGATGGCCTCGCTCCCGCTCCGGCAGATTGCATCGGACTCCACACCCAGGTGTTCTTTCAGCAGTCGTTGAAGGCCCTCTGCGAACATGCGATGATCGTCCACGATCAGCAAACGGATCTTTTCCGCCAGCAGAATGCTGCCGTCCTTCCGGACGAGGATCCGCTCCGCCGCAGTATTGCCTGCATTTGTCACGTACGAGTTGGTCATGTGCGCCGGATGTTTTGGACGGCAACGATAGTCCGTAACCTCTGTCTGCTGCCGGTTTTCATGGGACTAAAGTAGACCCGAGTCGATAGGCCATCAATCCGTAAAAACACGTAGATGCAGGCTCATACCGTCCACTTAATAAAGAAAACTGCTTCACGTTGCAGGATTGCCGGATGCCGCCTGCCCGGATGCCGGGTGCTGATGAACCGCCGATGCAGGAGGTACGAGCGTGACTTCGCAGCGGAATCCCTTACCGGGTGCAGTATCGATATAAAATTCGCCGCCGTACAGCTCGGCGCGTGAACGGATATTGTTCAGGCCGTAGCCCCTGGTGACCTTGTCCGCGTCGAAGCCGGCGCCGTTGTCCTCATACAGGATGACGACTTTACCGTCGCGGTAGACTGTGTTGATGCTGATCAGTGAGGCCTTCGCATACTTGAGCGAATTATTGATCAGCTCCTGCGTAATACGGAAAATGGAATTCTCGAACTCGGAATCGAACCGACGGTCCATCCCGTGCATGGACAGTTCGAATTTCGCGGCCTCCGTTTTCGATACGCTCGCGACCAGCTCCTCGACTGCTTTAAGGTAACCGTTTTCCTGTAACGCTTTGGGAGAAAGATTGGTGATGATGCTGCGCATGTCGCTGATGGCGGAATCCAGCAGCGAGATGGAGGATTCCCGGACCGGCTCCTGAGCACTTCCTTCTTTCCGGAAGACGGACTGGAGCATCAGCTTCAGCGTGGATAGCCGTGCTCCGAGGTCATCGTGCAGGTCGCGACCGATGCGTACGCGCTCGTCCTCCTGGGTCCGGACGATGTTCTTACGGTTCTCATCTTGCAGCTGTCGAACCTCCCAGTCGCGTTGCATACGAAGCTGCGCGGTGGCATCGTCGACAGCCGCTTTCAGCACGAGAGTTCGCTTGCGCAGCCGGCGCGAGTTCCAGCGGATCGCACCGACGTATGTAAAACCGATGAAGATGAAATATGAACCGTAGGCCCAGTAGGTCTTCCACCACGGCGGACGGATGGTAAAGGGATACTGACACTCATCGCTCCAGAATCCCATGGCATTCATGGCTTTCACTTTGAAGACATAGTCGCCATGGAGAAGGTTACCGAAGGAGGCGTAGTTACGATTAGAGAGAGAACTCCAGTTATCATCCAGACCATCGAGCTTATATTTATACTTGACCTTATAGGTCTGATTCATGGTGATGCCTGCAAACTGGAATGTGAGGTAATTTTGATCGTGAGAAAGACGCAAATGATCGGGTAAGGCTGACCAATTCCTCGTCTCATCAAAATTTAAATGTCCGAGTTTGACTCCACTGGCGAGATCTATTGTAGTGTCTTTATTGCTTTCTATAGCCGCCCAGGATATTTTTTCATTAAATAAGCTTAAGCCATTGATTGAGATTCTGGGAGGTACACGGTCATAGTCCTTCTCAAACGAGGGGTAATGAAAAAGAGTCAATCTATCGTCAGCACCGATCCATAATTTGCCTGAATGATCCTGACAAAGTGAAGCCATGCCGATACTGAGAAAACCGTCGTCGTAGGTATAGCATTTGAAAAGAACATCCTGATAGGCAAAATCTTTTTTATCGCTTTTTAATTGCCCGAACCTTGACACCGGGTCAATCATTCTACATAGTCCGTTGCGTGTACCGAACCATAAATCACCTGAACTGTCTTCGCAAATAGTATACACGACATTATTGGACAGCCCGTCTTCTTCTGTGAAGGAAACAAAATTACCATCTCGGTAGAAGCTAACGCCCTCATCCGTAGCAAACCAAATGTTCCCGTTCCTGTCTTCCGCGATGTCAGAAACGACATCGTCTGCAAGACCGTCTTTGACAGAAAGATGTAAAAAGCTATTGCCGTCATATCTGACCACGCCTCCGCCGTCCGTGCCAAACCAAAGGACTCCTTTTCTATCTTCCGTGATGGCGTAAACGATGTTGCTCGACATTCCTTCACTAATAGTGTAGCGGGCGAATGATTTTCCATCATATTTGCAAACTCCGCCGCCATCAGTGCCGAACCATAAGTTTCCAGCCCGGTCTTCTAAGATTGAAAAAACGGTGTTGCTGGAAAGGCCTTCAGACATGGTGAAGTGAATGAAACTATTACCGTCGTAGCGAGTGACACCGCCACCTGAAGTACCGAACCAGTGATTGCCGAAACGGTCCTGTAAAATCGATAGTACGAAGTTGCTTGACAGACCTTCTTTTTCGGTGTACTGCTCGAAAGAACTCCCATCATACCTATTTATCCCACCGCCGAAGGTTCCAAACCAAAGTGTGCCAGTTCGGTCTGATGAAATGCATTTAACCACGTTGCTAGAAAGGCCTTCTTTTTCCGTAAAGTGGGTGAAATAATTGCCATTGTATTTGCAAACACCGCCGCTGTAAGTGCCGCACCAAAGTCTTCCTGAAAAGTCTTCCATTGCACTGAATACAACCTTATCAGACAAACCTTCTTTATCGGTAAAATTCGTGAATGATTTCAAGTCATATCTGCTCAAGCCTCCATCCGTTCCGAACCAGACATTGCCAGACCTGTCCTCGACAATCGTCCTTACCACATCATTAACCAAGCCGTCCTGACTTGATAGCTGTGTAAAGTAACTTCCATGGAAGATGCTTATACCACCAAACGTTCCAAACCAGATGCTTCCTGATCGGTCCTCAAAAATGCTTGAAACGACGTTGTTGGCCAGTCCCTCCTCCTCGGTAAAATGAAAGAAAGAGCTGCCGTCGAATTTGCAAACCCCTCCGCCATCGGTGCCGAACCAAATGTCTCCTTTCCGGTCTTGCAGGATACTTCTGATGACATTGTGCGAGAGTCCCTGCTTTTCGGTAAAATGAGTAAAGTTTTTTCCGTCATATTTACTGATGCCGGCATCGGTTCCGAACCAAATGTTGCCGGAACGGTCCTCTATTATACTTCTTACAAAATCATTGGAAAGACCTTCCCGCTCCGTAAAATAAGTTAGCTGCTTTCCGTCATACTTGTTTG
>JBJOMN010000018.1:0-12779 GCA_046052345.1 Bacteroidota bacterium
CATATCACCGTCGAAGGTGAAAAAGGAGACCTCTCGGCTTATCTTGATTGAAAGTAGGGACGTATGGCACTTTCCAGTGCCGCAGCTGTAAGCACGTCCGCGTCCAGAATCACTTGCGCACGGAGATAGTGCTTCCTTCGAACGGACATCTGCGACCGGATAAATTCCGCAAGTCCATTTCCTGAAAGGCCGCTGAGCAACGGCCTTCCTTTCGACTCCTGCTTCAACCTTCGGATCACGGTTTCGGGAAGGACATCGAGAAAAACCGTAAGCCCATGCCGGTTCATGACGTCCATATTGGAGCCGTGGCATGGCAATCCCCCGCCGGTGGCGATTACCGAGGGACCGATGGAAACGGTTTTTTCGAGAATCCCTCTCTCCATTTCCCGGAATGCCTCCTCTCCTGCTTCATGAAAAATAGTGCTGATGGTCTTCCCCTGCTCCTGCTCGATCATATCATCGGTATCCAGAAAGGGGACAGCGAGGGACTCGGCCAATGCTCGACCGGTCGTCGACTTTCCACTTGCCATATAACCGACCAGATAGACCTTCATACATTCAACGAAAAAATCAACGCACCGGAATCAGGCAAGCGCATTCAGGAGACGGAAGCAAAGGAATGGTCGTTGAATCTGGAATGCACGATGAGGAGATTGCACGGAAGATCCGCCAGAAGCACTTCGATATCCTGCGGCAGGATCCTGTCAAAGATACTGAGCATATGGTCAGGCGAGTTGACTACCAGAAGATCCATCTCACGCTGCCGAGCGAATTCTCTCACCGCGGAGCCACTCCGGTCTGAAAGTACGTGTTTGTATACTTTTCTGCCTTCACGCTGCAGAGGCATCGATGCACTCCCCACGGAGTACTGACGGAATGCAGCCGGTCTTCCGAAGGAACCGAGACTGTCTTCAAGCCTGTTCGCTGTCGCTTCCACTTCCGATAATTCGGCGGGATCTTCCAGGGAATAGACCCATACCTCCTCAGTATCTTCGAGATCGGCGAGATAGGCGACTGTTTCAAGGGTGAACGGGGTCTTGCGGTGGGAATGACCGTTGACCGCCACCTTCCTGAACGGTCGCTCAAGAACGGAAGGAGCAGTAAGAAGCAGCACGGCACATTTGGCCTTCCTTGAAATCTCCTTCGACAAAGTCCCCATGAAACCTGCAAGTTCATCGTCTTTCTGCAAGGCTCCGAGCACCACCAGGTCGACGATTTCGGATTTACAGATCCGGGGAATGACCTCAGAAGGTGTACCGTGTTCCCATATGACTCTGGAATTGGCATCGCTGAAGCCGAACCGGTTCAGGAGAGCGGACAGTAAGCGCTGCTTTTCGGAAGTCTTTTTTCCGACATGGATGAAGACGACCTCCGCCTTATGAAGTCGCTGGAGTCGACGGGTCTCGGCGACCAGTCCTTCCAGACGGGGCGAAAACGCAACTGCCAAAGCGATACGCTCGAACGGAAATGGTGATTTTCCTTTGATCATGGTCGTAGGAATAGCGTTTTACATCAACTAATTAGTCATTAAACCTGAGAAAAGGAAAAGAAAAGTCGGCTATTTTTCAACAATAGCGGAAAAGGCCCTAAAAACAAGGAAGCCGGACAATCAGAAGGTCTGATGCTTCACTCTGCGAAGGCGGATATTCAGCAGCTCTACGATCAGCGAGAAACCCATGGCCACGTACACATAACTCTTGTCAATGTGAAGGTGACAGCCCTCCAGTACAAGCAGTACGCCGATGACAACCAAAAAAGCCAATGCCAGCATCTTGATCGTAGGATATTTGTTGATGAAGTCGCTCACGTAGGGGGCGAAAAGTATCATGACGATCATGGATACGACGATTGCCGCTACCATGACCGGAATGTCATTGCTCAACCCGACTGCGGTAAGTATGGAATCGAAGGAGAACACGATATCGATGAAGGTGATCTGCACTACAGCCTGGACGATGGTCAGTTTGCGTTCATGGGGTTTTATCTTTCCGTCCGGCGTCTTTTCAGGGCCTCGCAATTTCTCATAGATCTCCTTCACGGTCTTGATGACAAGGAAGACGCCCCCGCTGAAAAGAATAAGGTCCCTTCCGCTGGCACTGAGAGCGCCTACGGCAAGCAATGGCTCGGTAAGGTGAGTGAGCCACGATATGCTCATCAGCAACAAGACACGGAACACCATGGCGAGCATCAATCCGATCACACGGGCACGCTGCTGGTCCTTCGCCGGGAGATAACCGCAGATGATGGCGATGAAAATGATGTTGTCGATACCCAGGACGATCTCCAGAGCGACCAGAGTCAGCAATCCGATGACGGCGTCCGAGGTGATGACCGAGAGGAGTTCCATGTTTCTAAAAAAAAGGCCGGAAGATTCCGGCCGGTATTGTCGGGGTGGCGGGATTCGAACCCACGACCTCCAGCACCCCATGCTGGCGCGCTACCAGGCTACGCTACACCCCGATTCCTTCGGCAGTACCGAAGGCCAAAACAAAACTCAAGGACTGTTTTGGAGGCGCCAAAGGTATCAAAATTTGATGCAAAAACCTCTAAGAAAATGCGGTTTTCGGACAAAATGCGGTTGAAAAAAGGCTGAATCGATCCAATCGACGGAGTACTTACAGGCCCATTCCGGGCACGGCCGGCGTAATGCTCAAAAAAGACGCTAAAAAGCCCTGCACCGAAGAAGAACAGTCCTTTGCGAGAGGTGATGCACCGTGCTTCCTTACAAACGCCTGATTAGAGGCCAATTCTGAAAATACCTGCCTCAGCGCGGGGATAGATTTATCCCTGAGACTAAACGGGAGTGAAGAGCCAGTCCCGTGAAAACCATGAGGCGAATGAAAATCAAAGGAATCCTTTGGCTTCTCCTGAGCTGCCTGACCGCAGTGCTGATGAGCGGCCACAAGGCGAGTGCCAGTCACTCGATGGGTGCGGATCTGACCTATACACATATAGGAGGAAACACCTACCGTGTGACCTTGTCGTTTTACCGCGACTGTGCCGGCATACCGGCCCCTGCCAACCTCCCCGTCAAGATCGTTTCAGCCAGCTGCGGCGATTCCCTCGGTATCATCTGTTATCCGCGAACCGGGACCGGCAATGAAATCACACCGAACTGTTCCAACGCCACCACCAGATGCAACGGCGGCACGTTCACCGGCATCCAGGAATGGATCTATGACGGTACGGTCACCCTGCCGCAAGCCTGCAGCGACTGGATTTTCAGCCACAACCTTTGCTGCCGCAACGCAGCCGTCACCAACATCACCAACCCGACTGCGAGCACATTCTATATATATGCCACGCTGAACAATACCAACGGGCTTAACAACAACTCCCCCACTTTCACGAACAACCCCGTCCCCTTCCTGTGCCTTGGTCAACGTTTCGCCTTCAATCACGGCGCCTACGATTCCGACGGCGACAGCCTGGCATTCCAGCTCATACCCCCGCAAAGGACTGCTACGACGAATGTTACATACATACCTCCCTTCACGGCGGCCAATCCTCTGACGTCTGTTCCGGCGACCTCCTTCAACACCCGCAACGGAGACATCATCATGACACCGCAGAACATGGAGGTGACGGTCATGGCCGTACTGGTGAACGAATACAGGAACGGCGTGCTGATAGGATCCGTCGAGAGGGACCTACAGTTGACAGTGATGGCCTGTTCCAACAACCTGCCCTCACTCACCGGCATCAACGGCACCGGCAATTTCTCGATCGATGTATGCGCAGACCAGCAGGTCTGTTTCGATGTTTTCTCCGCCGACTTAGACAGCAGCCAGAATGTAACGATCTCGTGGAACAACACCGTTCCGGGAGCCGTGTTCACCGCTTCAGGCGGCAGCCGCCCTTCGGGACGCTTCTGTTGGACGCCTTCCGGTAACGATGCGGGCAACAGCTACACGTTCACGGTGACCGTCAAGGATGATGCTTGCCCCTACAAAGGCACACAGTCCTATGCTTATACGGTCAACGTCTTAGGCATGCAGGCGGATATCACTTCCACATCGGTAGGAACCTGCTCCGGCAACGAGATCCTGAATGCGAACGTTAACGGCGGGAACGGCTTCTACACTTATCAGTGGAATAACGGTTCTACGGCTTCCTCGATCGTGGCCGGACCGGGCACCTGGAGTGTGACCGTATCCGACGGACGTTGTTCCTCAACAGATATGTATACGGTGAACAACCCCCAGCAGCCTACGGCAGCTTTCGGGATTTCAGCACAGGGTTGCACCGGCCTTCCGGTATCTTTCTCAGACCAGTCCACGACGAACAGCGCCGGTATCACCTCCTGGTATTGGAATTTCGGCGACGGCACTTCAGCAACTGCACAGCACCCTACGCACATCTACTCCACGGCAGGAAACTATACGGCCTATCTGATCATTTCCACGGCTGCTGGCTGCAGCGATACGGCCGTGCGTACACTTGCAATCGGACAACAACCCGTTGCGCAGTTCAGCGTGATGAACGGATGCGCAGGAAGCAACTTTTCTTTCACTAATCAGGATCCCTCATCGGCATTATCCTGGACGTGGAACCTCGGTAACGGGACTACCTCCTCCGCAGCGTCGCCTGTTGTTCAGTATTCCAATGCAGGCACCTACACCGTCACTCTGACAGGAAGCTCTTCCAACGGCTGCAGTGCAAGCATTTCAAGGACGGTGATCGTGTATCCAGTACCTGCAGCTGATGCGGGAGCGGACCGGACCCTTTGCGCGGGTAGCAGTACGACCTTGAGCGCAACAGGAGGATCGAGCTATACGTGGATCCCGGGCGGATCCGGATCATCCATAAACGTGCAACCGGCATCGACTACGAATTACATTCTCATAGCTACGAATACGGCAGGTTGCTCTTCTTATGATACTGTCGCCGTGGCCGTACTGCCGACTCCTTCCGTAAATGCCGGAAGCGACATCAACGGCTGCAGCGGACAGACCATTACGCTTTCAGCGACAGGCGCTTCCTCCTACAACTGGCTGCCTGGAAACATGACAGGATCGAACGTATCCGTCACCCCTTCCGCTTCCACCACTTACACGGTCGTTGGCAGCAACAGCTACGGCTGTACGGCATCGGATGTCATCGACGTCCTGCTTTCCCAGACGGCGGTCATCGATGCCGGAACGGATATCACCATCTGCCAGGGAAGTCAGACGACACTTTCCGCCACCGGAGGGACAAGCTATGCATGGAACATCACCGGACAGACCACCGCATCCATCCGCGTGTCGCCGTCCTGGACGACGACCTACACTGTAACCGCCTCTAACGGCAACGGGTGCTCAGGCTCCGATTATGTCACCGTTACCGTTCTTCCTGCCCCGCAAGTACAGCTGCAGCCGCAATTCCTCTGCATCGGTGGCAGCGTGACGCTCAATCCGAACGTAACCGCCTCGTCTTACTTGTGGACACCGGGCGGGCAAAACACGCCTTCAATCACAGTAAATCAGGGAGGCAACTATTCCGTGACAATCACGGATGCAAACGGATGTACCGCATCTGCCGGTGCCGGTGTAACGACGGGAACCACTCTTTCCGTCAACCTTACAGACATCACTTTCTGCCACCACGACACGGTGGTGCTGGATGCCGGTAATCCCGGCTCCACTTACCTATGGACTCCGGGCGCTCAGACGACGCAGGCAATTTCAATCTACAACTCAGGTACTTACGGAGTCACAGTCACCGATCCTGCGGGTTGTACCGGAGCTGTGACCATTACCGCTACCGAGACGCCAAGTCCGACAGCTTACTGGACAGCGACAACTTCCTGTGAAGGAAGTCCTACGCAATTCACGAACCTTTCATCGGTGGTCGGCCTGAACAACAACCGCTATCATTGGAATTTCGGTGACGGCGGACACTCGAATCTGGAGAACCCTACGTATACTTATACCCTTCCCGGCAGATATCCCGTACACCTGACCATCCAATCAGGGAACGGATGCAGCGCCCCCTACAACGGATGGGTGTATGTGAATCCTCTTCCAGAGGTGGCATTTTCCGCCAATGACGTCTGCCAGGGTCAAGCCACGATATTCAACAACCTCTCTTCGGTATCTGACGGAAATATCATCGGTTACCGATGGGATTTCGGTGACGGAGACACCTCCAATGCAGTACATCCCGCGCACACATATGTTTCGCCCGGGACCATGACTGTCACGCTGACAGTGTTCACCGCCGGAGGTTGCAACTCGACACTTCAGCAGATGGTGAATGTCTATCCGAACCCGGTAGCGGCTGCGACGGGAGGAAGCGCTTGCAACGGAACCACCCTGACTCCCGGAAACGGCTCTTCTATCGCCTCGGGGTCGATTTCATCGTATACCTGGAATTTCGGAGACGGCACCTCGTCCACACTGGCCAATCCGTCTCACGTATATTCCGCATCCGGCACTTATCAGCTTTCACTGACCGCTACATCCTCCAACGGCTGCAGCGATACGGCAACAGCTGTGATTGTCGTTTACCCTAACCCTGTCGCAAATGCGGGACCCGATCAGACCATCTGTCCGGGTACCTCTGTAAGCATCTCGGCAACAGGCGGCGCATCGTATTATTGGTTGCCCGCAAATGCGACCACCGGCACCGTGAATGTGTCTCCCGGCTCTTCCACGACTTACACTGTTTTGGTTACCGACTCGCACGGATGTGTCGCAAGCGATGCCGTAACCGTCAACGTCCTGAACGGTCCCGTTGCTTATGCAAATGGCACACCGGCGGTATGTGCTGGGCAGTCCGCCACCCTGACCGGCAGCGGCGGTACGATGTTGAGCTGGTCCCCGGGCGGTATGTCCGGCGGCACGGTGACAGTCCGACCTTCTGCAACGACAGATTATGTTCTGACCGTCACCGACCTCAACGGATGTACGGCAACTGATACCGTACGGATCATTGTGAACCGAATTCCCACGCTGGTCGTTTCTCCCGACCAGTCGGTTTGCGCAGGATCTTCTGTTTCGCTTTCGGCAGCAGGTGCTTTCAGTTACTCCTGGGCTCCTACAGGCGCCACGGGACCGGTGATCGCCTTTACCCCGCAGTCGAACGGAACCTACACCGTTACAGGCACTTCGCTTGAAGGCTGCACCGCCTCTGCCACGGTACGGGTAACCGTTAATTCATCTCCGCAAGTAGCACTTCCGCCTGCATTTTATTGTCTGGGACATACTACGGTGCTGGATGCGGGCAACCCCGGCTCCAGCTACCTATGGTCGAACGGCCAGACGACGCAACAGATTAATGTCGGCACCAGCGGCCTCTACAGCGTGGTAGTTACTGCTCCGAACGGATGCCCGGGAACGGCAAGTACGACTGTTTCTGAAGCAGGCAATCTGCAAGCGCTTCCGACCGCCGACATTGTATGCGCGGGTGAGACCGCAGTGCTCAACGCCGGTAATCCGGGCAGTAGCTATCAATGGTCCACCGGTGCGACGACGCAAACGATTTCAGTAACCACTGCAGGCACCTATCTGGTTACCGTCACGGACGCATTCGGTTGCTCAGCTACGATGAATCACATCGTTAGCATCAACCCGCTACCTGTTCCCTCATTCACTGCCGCACCCGGATGTGCAGGAAGCCCGATAACCTTCATCAATCGAAGCACTGTCAACGGAGGATCGATCGGACAATCCGTCTGGTCGTTCGGCAACGGCAGCTTCTCGAACAGCCCCTCGCCCACCTTCACCTATCCGACCGACGGAACGTATCAGATCGGGCTTACTGTGACCGGCAACAACGGCTGCTCCGCATCGACCACCGGCTCTGTGACCATATTCCCTTTACCCGTTGCAGATTTCTCGGCAAACGCATCCTGCCTTGGAACTCCCACTCAATTCACAGACGGTTCCTCTGTAAGTGCAGGAACAATCTCCAACTGGCAATGGGATTTCGGAGATAATTCGACGGCATCCGCTACGGCATTTCCTTCCCATACCTACCTGAGTGCAGGAAACTATGATGCTACGCTGATTGTCACCAGCAATAACGGTTGCCGGGACACGATCGACCGTTACCTGACGGTAAACGGCCTTCCCGCTGCGTCCTTCTCAGTGATCAACGCATGCACCGGAAGCCAGGTCACATTCCAGAACACCTCCGGCTCGGCCTGGGGATCCATTACGGGATATTCGTGGGATTTCGGCGACGGCTCCGTTTCGAATGCAGTCGCGCCCCAACACGCATATGCTGCTGCAGGAAGTTACACGGTTCAGCTGACCGCCACCACCATCAACGGTTGCAGCGCCAGCACGACCCGCACCGTGACATCCTTCGAGCTTCCCCAAGCCTCCTTCACTGCGGCTCCTGCGTGCGCAGGCAGCCCGGTCTCCTTCGTAAACACCTCCTCGGCAAGTGGAAGCCCCATCGCATTTTCCTTCTGGAACCTGGGCAACGGTATCACTTCCAATTCAACCAACCCGGTTTGGACCTATGCGACCGACGGACTTCAGCAGGTGTCTCTTGTGGTGATTTCCGGCAACGGATGCAGGGACACGGTCACGGGAACAGTGACCGTACATCCGCTTCCTTCACCGGCCTTCACTTCGCAGGATGTCTGCCTGAACAGTGCCACCTCCTTCCGTGATTTATCCACTGTGAGCAACGGAAACATCAGCGGATGGAACTGGGACTTCGGCGACAACACGGTGTCCGTCAACAACGCACCGGTACATACGTATTCAGCTGACGGCACATTTCCGGTACAGCTCACGGTGACCAGCGACCGCGGCTGCACGGCAACGGTCCGGTCAGTCGTCAATGTATTTCCGAATCCGGAGGTGTCGTTTTCGGCATCCAACGTATGTTTCGGGTCACCTGTACAGTTCATTAACCAAAGCACCGTCGCCGGCGGGATTTCCTCTACCGAAAACTGGATGTTCAGCAATGGCATCACCAGCTCCGATGCGAACCCGGTCATCTCCTTTGCCGCAGCAGGGTCCTATCAAGCAACGCTTACCGTGACTTCCGCCCAAGGCTGTATCAGCACGGCAACTAATCCGGTCACAGTCTACAACGCTCCCGTCGCGATGTTCTCGACGAATGGCAGCTGCGAAAACGAAGCGATATCCTTCCTCGACCGGTCCTCCTCACAGGACGGTGCGATCGTAAGTTGGACTTGGAATTTCGGCGACGGCGGAGCGACCGTACAGCAGGATCCTACCCACAACTATTCCGGTGCCGGAACCTATACTGCCACTTTGTTCGCCGTATCGGAATTCGGTTGCGCGGATACGGCTACGATGGCGATAGTCATCCATGAACGTCCTGATGCAGGCATCAGCGTCTCCCCCGCATGTGCCGGAACACCTGTGAACATCTCAGCGACCGGAAGCAATATTTCAACCTATTTGTGGGATCTCGGCAACGGACAGACAGCCACTACGGCTTCCTTTACGCAGGTATTTGCGCAAGCCGGAAGCCATCCGGTACACCTGACTGCCATGAATACGTTCGGCTGTTCGGACGAAGCCGATGCAACGGTCACAATACATCCTAATCCGGTGACAGGCTTCGTAACGAATCCGGTGTGTGTCGGTGACCGTACGATTTTCTCGAACTCTACGACGGTACCGACCGGAAGTATCGCCTCTTACGCTTGGAACTTCGGAGACGGTCAGCAGTCAACTGCCGTCAACCCGAACCACATCTTCCAATCGCCGGGCAACTACCAGGCGCTTCTGACGGCCACTACTGACCACGGCTGCACCGGAACATTCAGCCGGACGGTGGCTGTTCATGCATTACCCGTTGTCGACTTCTCCACCGGCGTACAGGGATGCAGTCCGGTTCTTTTCACACCCGGTGACCAATCCGTATCCACTGACGGCATCATCACCGGCTGGCTGTGGGACTTCGGAGACGGAGATATCTCTACGGACAACCGCCCGTCACATTACTACACGACTTCCGGAAATTTCAGTGTTTCGCTTACCGTAGTTTCATCGTTCGGCTGTCAGGCACAGGTAACCCGCCCCGGATTCGTCACCGTCTTCCCCGGACCGGAAGCCGACTTCAGCATGAACGGCCAGGCAACTGACTTGAATCCGCTTGTCCAGTTCACCAACCTTTCACAAGGCTATACGGCTTTTGAATGGAATTTCGGAGACGGACAGACTGATGACACCCATTCGAATCCCGTGCACCGGTACGACGAGCTAGGATCCTATACGATCACGCTCACGACTGTGAATTCCTTCGGTTGCCGTGATACGGTCTACAAAATCATCGAGGTACGTCCGACCTCTACGTTGTACGCTCCGAACTGCTTCACGCCGAACGGAGACGGAAAGAACGACACCTTCAAGCCCGAATACACCAACATGACAGACATCGAAGTATGGGTATTCGACCGTTGGGGACTGCTTGTCAGCCATTTCGACGGCATGAACAACCACTGGGACGGTTATTACGGCGGACGGAAGTGCCAGTCGGACACATACGTTTACAAGATCAAAGGAAAAGGAATAGAAGGCAAGGATTATGAATGGATAGGACACGTCAGTATCGTCTACTGACGAAGACATATACCGGGCGCCACCCTATTCGCCCATGGTCATGAATCAGGCCCAAAAACGGAAAACCGGCTGAAGTTCATGGGGTGCCCGGCGAGCCCCTCGTTCCCTTGCGGATCGGGGGGCTTATCTTTTTCAATAGTGCCATCCCGGGGGATAGACAGTGCGCACGTTCTGGCGCGTCTTCACGATGGCACGAAGGTAGGCGATGCGGTGCGGCATACCGAACACCTTTCGAAGCCTGCAGAAATCATCCATCAATTGCTGCTGGCGGTTGTTCCTGGGAACAAACTCATTTGCATAGAACTCCGGAAATCCCATTGTGAGGAAGGTTTGGTTTCAGTCAATATACCTTTCAGAAAAACCGGGCTCAAGATTTGTTGACGACCGCTATGAGGCACTTTACAAGTAATTCGCAACGGGTGGTGAATGACCGCATTCTACCTGTGAATTACTTGTAGGAAAACCGCAGGAAATACCCAACTTTACAGGCATGATGCGACTGCTGTATTCCTTTTTGTTCCGGTTACTCGGCTGGAAAATCGCAGGAGCGCCCCCGGCACTTCATAAATACCTGATCGTGGTGGCGCCTCATACCTCCAACTGGGACTTCTTCCTGGGACTGGCCGTTCGCAGCATCCAGCGGATTCCAGCCAATTTCCTTGGAAAAGAGGAACTCTTTCGGCCGCCGTACGGATGGATTTTCAGGAAGTTGGGAGGATATCCGGTTAACCGGAAAAGCTCCACCCACTTGGTGGATCAGATCATCGCGCTGGCGCGCAAAGAAGACCGTTTTATCGTCGCCATAGCCCCGGAGGGCACACGTTCAAAAGTGGACAAGTGGAAAACAGGCTTTTACCATATCGCCGAGGGCGCAGGAATACCGATCGTGATGGCTGCTGTAGACTATCCCACCAAGACCCTTACCTGGTCCCCGCCACTTTGGCCTAGCGGTGAGCTGGAGAAGGATGCACCTCAGATTGACGCGTTTTTTAAGGGAAAAAAGGGTAAAAACCGAGGCGCCGCCAGCGTTTTAGGCACTGTAAGATAAGCGCCTTTTATCGACTTTTCTCCAGCGGTTTCACCCCTATTTTTATCGGATAAACTGTGCATATCGCGTCCAACAGCCGCAGCGCTGTCGGTCGGTTTTGCCTGTAACTTTAAGCCTGTTTGAATCAATCTGTACTCCCATGATCAAAAGACTTTTGACTTTCCTTTTCGCATTCACTTGCCTGTTCCGTCAGGAGCTTCGGGCGCAGTTGTTCATCAACGAAATCATGAGCAACAACCAGTGCACGAAGCTGGACGAGGACGGTGATTATTCAGACTGGGTGGAGATCTACAATGCCGGTTCCTCTTCGGTTAGCCTTTCCGGATATTACCTTTCGGATGATCCAGACACTCTTAACAAGTGGAGGTTCCCGTCCGTTTCAATAAGTGCCGGGGCCTACAAGACCGTTTTCTGCTCCGGCAAGAACCGAACAGGTACCGAGCTGCACAGCAACTTCTCCATCGGTAAAAACGGGGAGAGCATCATCCTGTCCAATTCCAGCGGGACAAACGTTATCGATTTCGTGACTTGTGGTCCGCTGCCTCCGGACAAGTCATACGGAAGATTGCCGAACGGGAGCATTTCGATGAGCAACCTTTCCGACCCCACTTTCAATGCAAGTAACAATACGGTGTTCTTCATCAACGGAACAGTTGCCGTAGCGCCGATTTTCTCGGTAAGAGGCGGAGTCTATACGACGCCGCAAACCATAGCCCTCTCCCACCCGGACTCTACCTGCCAGATCCGATACACTCTGGACGGTTCCGAGCCCAATATCTATTCACCCGTATATACGGTTCCGATTACTTTGCAGAGCCGTGCTAACGACACAAATTATTATTCAACGATACGTGCAGGCTGGGCAAACCATAGCTATCTGCCAGACTGGCAACCTCCGGTCGGAAACGTTTTCAAGGTAAATGTACTTCGCGCCAGGGCTTTCAAGCAAGGTATGTATCCGGGACCGATCGGCACGAATACCTATATGATCGATCCGGCGATGCCGACACGTTACGGGAATATGCCCCTTGTATCGTTGGTCTCCGACCCCCGACATCTTTTCAACGACACTACAGGTATTTATGTACCCGGTCTCACCTACCTGCAGGACAGCGTACACGGCAATTACCATAACGGCTGGAGAAAACCCGCCAACATTGAAATCTACTACCCCGATAACCGCCAACTCATCAACG
>JBJOMN010000019.1:0-10593 GCA_046052345.1 Bacteroidota bacterium
CCGATACGACCGATGCCTACGCCAGCGCCGAGAGCGGCGAGGCCTGCACCCAATGCAGCAACACCGTAGCCGAGACCAAGGTTGCCTGCTTCCAGGAGAATTGAAGATAACATAGAGATAGGTATTAAGGGTTAACTGAAATTAGAATCAATGTGCGTGATGGCCTTCGTGCCCTTCGTGGTGGTGTTCCTCCACGGCCGATCCGAAATAGATGGCGGAGAGCAACGTGAACACGAATGCCTGCAGGAACGCGACAAGCAGTTCGAGCAGACTCATGAAGATGACGAAGGCGACGGAGAAGACGGATACGCCGAGACCGAGACCGGTGCTCATTTCCCCGAAGATGAAGATGAGGCTGAAGAACGAGAGGGCGATGATGTGACCGGCTGTGATGTTGGCGAAGAGTCGGATCATCAATACGAACGGACGGAGGAAGACGCCCAGCAGTTCGATCGGGGTCAGCAGCACCAGAACACCTGCGGGAACTCCCGGCATGGCGAAGATGTGCTGCCAATAGTTCCTGTTGGCACTGACAGTCGTGATGATGAAGGTGATCACCGCGAGCGTCATCGTGACCGCGATATTGCCGGTCAGGTTCGCACCGCCGGGAATGATCGGAACGAGTCCGAGCAGGTTGTTGATCCAGATGAAGAAGAACACCGTGAGGAGGTACGGCATGTATTTCATGTACTTCGGACCGATGCTGGGCTTGGCGATCTCATCGCGCACGAAGACGATCAGAGGTTCGACCAGCGACTGCATGCCGGAAGGAGGCATCCCTTCGCGACGACGGTAGGCTTTCGCGACGGAAAGGAAGATCCAAAGCAAAAGTGCGATGCTGAACAGCAGGGATGCAACGTTTTTCGTGATGGACAGATCATAGGTTGCCGCTGTGAGCTCCTCGTTCACCGTCGTCTCTTCGACAGCCAGCTGTTTGAGCTCGTTGACGGCGACGATTGTTCCGTTCTCTTCGAGTCTGTACCCACGATACGCTTGTGTTCCGTGATGGAAATGACTTGACAGGAAGCCGGTGAAGCCACGGCCTTCGGTATAGACGATGATAGGCAGCGGTACCGAAACCGCATGCTCGTGCTCTCCCCACAAATGCCAGTCGTGAGCGTCGGAAATGTGCTCGACAATCATCTTTCCTGCATCGAATTTCGCCTCAGGCGCTTCAGAAGCCTTCGATACGCGGACGGACAGCAACATGCATCCGGCTAAAAACAACCGGAAAATGGTCCTAAGTGACTTATTATGAGTGATTTGAGACATCGAAAGAAGGATGCGGCGGTTAAAAAACGAGTGCAAAATTAGCCATTCACTCGGAAAGCTTAAAGTGGGAATGAAATGAAAAGCCATTTAATCGGCCTTTTTCAAAAATATTTCATAATTCACTGATAAACAGCGAATTGAATTTCACTGCTTCGACTGACGAAAAGCCGTAAAAACCTCGAAAACCGTAAAAAACAGATAGTGCAGCAGAAAACTAAGTGTAAAGGGGACAAGCTGGTCCTTATGGAGCAGTGCAAAAAAGACCAGGATACCCAGATGAATGAACAGTTTAAAGGATGTTGCAGCCATGTAAAATCGGATGAACGCCGCCGGTCGTCCGGCTGTGGCCCTTACCAGTCCTAGGTGGAAAAGGATACTTAACAGAAAAAAATAGGTGCCGAGGGCGGTACGGTAGGTGACATCGAAAAGCGAAGGGAAAAATCCTGCACAAGCGGTGAACACTGCCGCAACAAGTAAAGCAAAGACCGTCAATGACAGCAGGTGGCGAAGTACGGGATGTTTCATATAGGGAGACAAAGGTAGCAAGAATGATTCCCCAAGGAATCCGCTTCTTCTTGCGGTGCCGGAGCAGAAAGACTACCCTATTTTTTCTGTTTCAAGAGGTCTTTGAGCGTCAGGTAAAAAGCGGCAGCGATCCCGATCAGACTGAGAAGCACCGTGAAGACCGGCACTCGAAGGGAGAGATACTTATCCAGGTAATACCCTCCGAAGGTGAAAACAGCCATGATGACGAACAGCTGTGTGCCCATCGTGGCGTACTTCATAAGGGAACGGTCAGAGGGCGGACCGTTCTTTGGCAAGCCCGTTGTCAACGTCGTTGATGTCTTTGATGACGGCTCCCATGTTGCAGGAACCGGAGAACGTAGCACCGACTTCCACCACCAGTTTCCCGGTGAGGATATCGCCCTTGATGGTTGCGGAGGACTTCAGGAAAGTGAGTTCGGATACCGTGATTTTTCCCTTTACAGTACCGGATACGTCCATATTCTGGCAATTGACATCGCCTTCAATAGTGCCCGTGGATCCGACCACCACCTTCGATTTGGATTGGACGTTTCCGATGACGTTACCGTCTACCCGTATGTCGCCGTTGGACCGGATATCTCCTTCAATGACGGTTCCGGATCCGATCAGGTTGATGGACGCCGGAGCAGAAGATTCTCCGCCTCTTCCTTCGTTTCCGTGCTGCTTATTGGGCTTGAACATGATATCAGGTTTGGTGTGGGAATTGGCTGTAATTAAGCGGATTGCAAATATATCATTTTCCGCGACATAGGGAAAGAGGGACAGCAGCTGACGGATGGCATTTCCGGCCCCTGACGTAAATCATTCCCGTCCCGCCGTCCCTCGGCGGACCTTGTGCGAAAAACATGATACGCCTCAAGCATACGATTCTGCTGGCAGTTGCTGCTTCACTGTCATCCTGCGCGGTCAACCGGACCATGAGTTACCGGAATATTCCCGTCGCGGCCGAGTTCAATAAACAGCACTCCTTATCGGTCGTCTTCCAAGACCACCGGTCGGCAGTCATCAGCGGTGATGAAAAGCCGACATTTTGCGGTCACATGTACTCGACGGCGCAGATTGCTTACAACATACAAACGACGGATAATCTACCGCTCGCCGAGGAGTTCGCTTCGGCCCTGAGCGAATCATTGAAAGGGAAAGGATTTGATGCCGGCTATTTCACGGCGGATCCCGTGTGGCCGGCCGACTCCGTGCTTAAGCATTTCGTCGCCGGCGAAAAGCAGCGATTGCTCTTCTTCACCATTCAGGAATGGGAGTCCCGTTCGGTACCGCAGTTCTCGACCATCCGTTATGAGGTGCATTATTCACTGTCGTTGGATGTCTATGACCGTAACGGCTCCTTGCTGTGTAATGCTAAACGCTCCGGGACCGTCGAGAAGCAGGAAGGAGCGATGGGTTCGCTGAGGACCCTTCAGCTGTACTCCGAAACGGTCCTGAAGGAGAACATCCAGCAGCTGCTGGACGAAGCGAATATCCGTCGTTCCCTGGCGGGACGTTGATCACTTGTAAAAACTACGGTAGAAATTCTCGTAGTCGTCCGCTTTCTTCTGCCGTAGCAGCTCGGGTAGGTTGTTTGCGGAAATGGCGAACTGCTTGTAATGGTCCGTGCTCACATCGCCGTAGACCGCGTCATTGTCGAGCAGATGGCTGTTATAACTGAGTGCATCCTGCTTGTTGCCGAAACCGCCGATGACGAAGATCTTGAACCGGTGGTCCAGCATGTAATCCTGGACAGAGAGCGCCTTCGTCGAATAATTGGTGTTGTTGAAATCGGACAGCTTCGTCTTCACGCGGTCGGGATTGAGCATGCCGCCGATGTTCTGGAGGATGATGGTCACATAGTGAAGAGTGTCGGGCAGATAGGTGAACGCACGTTTGTTCAGCGAGTCCTTTACCCCTTCGGGAGCGGCAGGCGCCGCAGGCATCTTGCCCTGGTTGGACTTGATGTAATCCAGGATGTTCTGCGCCTGCTCCCTGACCGGATCTTCGGGATACATGCGGACTACTTCCGACAGTGAAGCTTCGAACTGCGGCAGCGGCTGGGTGCGTCCGATGCAAAGTGCACGCAGAAGGTCGAACTGGGGCATGTACTTGTTCTCCGGAAACTGTGCCAATGCCTGGTTCCTGCGCTGAATGACGGACGGGTATTCGGCATTCAGGTATTTGCGGTAGGTCTCCTCGTAGAAGAGCTCCAGTTCGGATTTCCTGGCACCCAATTGCTGTGCATAGGCCGGATTCCGAAGGATCTCCGCATAGTCGGTATTGGAGTATTTCGTAAGGATGAGATTCTTGTAATACTCCGCTTTGACAGCATCGCCCGATTTCTCGAACATGCGGTAGAGCTGATAGTAGGATTGCACCTCGAACTTGTTACCGGGATAACGGGCAAGCAGCTCTTCGAACATGCGGACGGAATTCGGGACATCCGACAGTTGTTCACGGTAAAGCATCGCCGCATTGTAATACGCATCGATGATCTTGGTGGTGGATTTCTCCAGCGCTTCCACGGTGGTCGGAACGTTCTTCAAGATCTCCTTCTTCTGTGCCTCGGGATCCGCTTTCTTGGTAGTATCGCCGCCGGCCGCAGCACCTTCTTCGCCCGGAGGTGCTTCGCTGTCCGTGAATGCGACAGCCTCCTTGTTGATCCTGCGCCAGTTGTCTTCCAGCTTGCGGTTTCCGAACCTCTTGGTGAACTCGTTGAATCCGAAACTCACCGCCTGGGTGTTATAGAAATACCAGTTGGCTCCCGACTGCTGGTTGAACTGGTTGATCTGATTCTGCTTGTCGTTGTTGAAGATCTGGTTCGACTGGGTCGCCTTCTTCGCCTCCTCTTCCTCCGCCTTCTTACGTTTGGCGTCTTCCTCACGCTGCTTCAGGATGCCTGCGGCGAACTGCTCGAGTTCTTCAGGGGATTTCTTGGAAAGCTGCTGAAGGCTGTCCTCCTTTGAAATAGTATTCAGGTATTTGATCAGCTTGGTGAGGCTGTTGCGTCGCTGAAGGATCTCCGAGTAATCCGGATAGTCGGTCGCCAGATTGGCCACCACGCTGTCATAATATGCCTGGGCCGAACGGTAGTCGGGCTTGGCGAATTGCATCTTGGCCAGTTCGAGATAAGACAAGGCCTTCTGGTTCTTGTTCGTGGTGCTGCTGCGGATGGATTTGTTCAGGTACGCCAATTCGTCATCAAGCCTTCCTTCCTTCTTCGCGATTCCTGCATGGGCGAAATAGATCTGGTCCAGGAAGTCGGCGTTCTTAGGGTCTTTTTCCAGACGCTCCAGTTCGCGCTTCACTTCCTCGCTGTTTCCGCTGCCGGCGTCGAAACAGCGGGCCCGGTTGATGCGGGCATTGAAGGCCATTTCGTATTTCGGGTTCATCTTGATCAGCTTGGAATAGAGGGCGAACGCCTTCTGGAACTGGTCCTGCTGCTGATACAGTTGTGCAAGGATGAACATGAAACGGATCCGGTCCTCCCGCAGCGGCGCTTTTTCAGCGGCGAACTTGAGGTGATCGATGGCTTTTTCATAATTGCGGACTTGCACATAGAAATCCGCGGCCGTGGCTTCCAGCTCCCATTTGTGACGCTTCGGGAAATCCTTGACATTCCGCAGGTAGTCCAACTTGTTTTCGGCCTGGTCCAGCTGGGTCAATTCCAGATAGGTCTTGGCGATCCACATGGAAGCCAGATGGCGTCCCGGCTCCGTCTTGTAAGTCACCTCCACATAGTTGAACGCCTCCATGGCCTGGAAGTACTCATGCTTGAAGAACATGGCCTGGCCGTAAAGCACCCAGTTGTCGTCGATCCAGTGTTCGGAAGCCGGCTTCTCATTGCCCCGCTTGTCGTACATGGTGTGCTTGGAGATCACGGTAGACAAGCGCTTCAGGGCGTCATCCATCTCCGGATAGATCGACTTCGCCTTCTCGGCGTTGGCGTACGGGAAAACACGGAGAATGCGGTCGTAGGAGTCCGTATGCTGCTGCGCCAGTTTCTGCTTGCCCTCCTCGATTTTCAGCCCGGCATTGTAATACCCGTTATAATGAGCGGAAAGGTTATGGCAATTACGGTTAATGAAGGTATCCTTCGTCTGTGAACAGCCTGCGGAAAACCACAGGACCGTACCGACAATCAACTGAAAAAACCGTGTGGAATGGCGCTGGAAGCGTCGAGAGGACATTCGGAAGACCAATAACTGCAAATCTGCGAAAATATTTTAAAAGGAGGGTTGTCCGTAACCTCAGAGGAGCGGATAAACATCACTAAAAACCCTCACACTCGGCGCATTACGGTGCAGGATGATCTCCCTGCCGGGAAAAACAGTAGGTTTGAGGTCGGAAAATGGCTGAAAAACGTAAAAGAAGATGGGTGGCGGGGTTGAAGAACCGCTACCGCATGGTGATCATGAACGAAGACACCTTCGAAGAAAAGGCGTCTTTCAACCTGCGTCCGATGAATGTGTTCGTCGCCGTGGGACTGGGAATCATCCTCCTGATCACCCTCACCACCTTCCTGATCGCCTTCACGCCGCTTCGGGAATACATTCCCGGCTACGCCGACCTTAAAAGCCGCAGGCAGATAAACAGCCTTGTGTTGCGCACCGACTCCCTGGAACGCGCACTGAACGCACGCGACCTTTTCCTCTCCAACCTCCGCAACGTCATCAACGGCCGGATTCCGGTCGACTCCTCCGTCGAAAAACCGGGAGACCTGCAACGCTACGATACGCTCCGGCAACTGGAACGATCGGTCCAGGACTCGCTGTTGCGACAGGAAATCGAATCCCAGGATCCCTTCTCCCTGAACATTTCGGACGATGCCTCCCTGGGCAACAGCATCCGAGGGTTCCTCTTCTTTTCGCCGGTGAAGGGCACGCTCACGAACCGCTTCGATGTTTCGAAAAAACATTTCGGAGTCGATGTCGTGGCCGCCGCGAACGAACCCATAAAAGCGACCCTGGACGGTACGGTCGTACTCTCGAATTTCACCTCTGAAACAGGGTGGGTCATCGGCATCCAGCACAACAACAACCTTTTCTCCTTCTACAAACACAATTCCTCACTGCTTAAGAAATCCGGGGATTTCGTCAAAGCAGGAGATGTCATAGCCGTCATCGGAAATTCGGGGGAAATGAGCTCCGGACCGCACCTTCACTTCGAACTTTGGTTCAACGGAAGCGCGTTGGACCCGGTACGCTATATCTCTTTCTGAAAACCTGCCGAGCTCGCTTATCGCTGCAAAGTTTTTTTTCCTAATTTAAAGTCGAAATTCGGCAAATCCTTCATGGGCTTATTATCGCTGATCAGTCGTCCGCTGGCAGCCGTCACCGCGGCAAGGATCCGTTCGTGGAGCCGCAAAGGAGCCGAGGCACAGGAGAAGTGGTTCAAAGAGCTCGTCAGGAAAGGAGCCTCGACCGCTTTTGGTCGCGAGCACGGTTTTGCTTCCATCCGAACTTACGACGACTTCAAAGCGAGCGTGCCGGTCCGCGACTACGAAGCGCTTTCGAACTATCTGGAAAGGATACGACAAGGTGAGGCTGATGTCTTATGGCCGGGCCGCCCACTTTACCTCGCCAAGACCTCCGGCACCACCTCCGGCACTAAATATATCCCTATCACTCGGGATTCCATTCCAAACCACATCGGTTCCACACGGGACGCCCTGCTCAACTACATCCATGAAACAGGTAACAGCAGCTTTCTCGACGGGAAACTAATTTTCATTTCCGGTTCTCCCGCACTGGATACGACAAACGGAATTCTCACCGGACGTCTGTCAGGAATCGTCAATCACCATGTACCCGGATACCTTCGGCGAAACCAGCTTCCTTCGTTCAGGACAAACACCATCGAAGACTGGGAGACGAAAATCGAAGCCATCGTAGACGAGACGCTGCCACGGGACATGCGGTTCATCTCCGGAATTCCGCCGTGGGTGCAGATGTATTTCGACCACCTGTATCAACGTACCGGCAAACAGGTGAAGGAACTCTTCCCGAATTTCAGTCTTTTCGTGTACGGCGGTGTCAACTACGAACCTTACCGGAAAAAGCTGGAGCAAAGCATCGGCCGCAAGATCGATTCCATCGAGCTCTATCCTGCCAGCGAAGGATTCATCGCCTTCCAGGACAAGCAGGATGATAACGGACTGCTCATGATGCTCGACAGCGGTATCTTCTTCGAGTTCATACCGGCCTCCGAGTTCTTCTCGCCTTCACCCGCACGTGTATCCATCCGGGACGTGGAAGTGGGTGTCAACTATGCGCTGGTGATCAACTCCAATGCCGGGCTTTGGGGATACAATCTCGGAGATACCGTGAAGTTCGTCTCCAAGAACCCTTACCGAATTGTCGTTACCGGCCGGATCAAGCACTTCCTCTCCGCCAGCGGCGAACACGTCATCGCCGAGGAGGTCGAACGGGCGCTTATGGAAGCCTCCCTGCAGCAACACGCCGAGGTCGTCGAATTCACGGTCGCACCCCAGCTGGATCCGCCGGAAGGCGGACTTCCCTACCACGAATGGTTCATCGAGTTCCACCGTCAACCCGACGACATGGACCGGTTCACCCGGGCTGTGGATGAAAGCATGCAGCGGCAAAACAGCTATTACCGGGACCTCATCAAAGGCAACATGCTGCAGACACTCCGCATCCGCCCCCTCAAAAGCGGCGCCTTCCGGGATTACATGCGCAGGTTGGGAAAACTCGGCGGACAGAACAAAGTGCCACGTCTGGCGAACGACCGCAGTATCGCCAGTCTTCTTTGATGCGGTGATGGATTCGCTTTTCCCGTATCCCGATCAATATGAATTGCTGCCCTTCGATGGGAGCTCTGCATATTCGGGCGACTTCTATGCAATTAATCTTGCTGACGAACTCTTCCGTCGCTTAGTGCAGGAAACGGCCTGGCAGAACGATGTCGTGAAGGTCTACGGCAAGACCTACGTCACCAAACGGAAAGTGGCCTGGTACGGAGACGACGGTTTTACATATAAATACTCGGGCGTTGCCAAAACCGCTCTGCCCTGGACGGACACGCTGCTGCGAATCAGGCAGGACACGGAAAAGGCCTGCAGCGAAAGCTTCAACTCCTGTCTGCTGAATCTGTATCACGACGGCTCGGAAGGCATGTCGTGGCACAGTGACGACGAGGATACGCTGGACCCGTCCGCACCTATCGCATCGGTCAGCCTGGGAGCTGCGCGACGGTTCTCGCTGCGTCACAGGAAAACACGCGAGACCGTCAGCATAGTGCTTGAACACGGAAGCCTGCTGGTGATGGACGGTAAATCACAGCGGCACTGGCAACATGCCCTTCCTAAATCCGCTAAGGTGACAATGCCCCGCATCAATCTTACCTTCCGAAGGATGAAGGGATGAAAAAGGGGAGCCGTAGCTCCCGTTTTTTTCAATGACGTATGACGAGCTTCAGTACTTGCAGCTCCTGTCGACCGGTCAATAAGACAGAATAAATCCCGGGAGACCAGTCGGCTACATTCACCTCACAGACGCTTTGCCGGAGTCCTGCAGCATATACCAGTCGGCCGGTTGCATCCAGGATACGGACATCGCCATCAGCGAAAGAGCGTTCGCTGATGAGCCGGACCGTACCGGAAGCCGGATTGGGGAAAAGCCGCCAGAACGAAGAAACGGAAAGGTCATGCAGTCCGGTGGAAAGATAGCTGAACGGCAGAGTGGTGGAAGTACATCCGGTGGAAGGGTCGGTTGCCGTTACAGTGTAATTGCCGTTGGCCGTTGGTAGTATATAGGTGGCTCCGGATGAGCCGGGGATCACGTTGCCGTCAAGGAACCATTCGTAATTTCCGCCCGGCGTGGCAAAAAGCGTGTCATTGCTGTTGGTGACTACCGGCGATGACGGAGCGGGATCCACCGTCAAAAGGACGGAGGAGGTGGCGGAGCAGCCGTTCGCATCCGTGGCCGTGAAAGTGAAATTGCCGGAAGAGACGGCAATGAACGTGACAGCCGTATCGTAACCGAGGATACCGGAAGCATCGGACCATTCGTAGGTGAATGCACCGGTTCCACCGGAAGACGATGCAGAAAGCACAGAGCTGTCGCCTTCGCAGACGGTCTGTGAGCCGCCGGTCATGACCATGACCTGCGACGGCTCGGTCATGGTGACAGAAGCGGCAGACAGACATCCCAGGGAATCCGTAACTGTCAATTGGTAGGTACCTGCCGGAAGATTAGAAACTGATGAAGTCGTGTCCCCGGTGGACCATGCATAGACGTAGGGCGGAGTTCCGGCGGATATATTGGATGCAGCTACACCGTTCGAGCCTCCGTAACAGGAAACTTGCTGAAGGACACTGATAGCAACGGTCGGTCCGCCGATGTTCGCTACCGTGGCGGAAACAGATGCCGTACAACCGTTGGCATCCGTGACCGTTGCGGAATAGTTGCCGGAGGTAAGATTGGATATTGTGGCAGTCGTCTCACCGTTGGACCACGAATACGATGCGATTGAGACAGGACTGCTCACTGTCGCCGATCCGTTGGCAGTGCCGCAGGAGGCATCCACGGTGGAAACGGAAAGGGAGATCGCTGGCGGCTGGCTGACGGTCGCGGAGGCCGTCCGGGTGCAGCCGCGGGCATCGGTGACAATAACCGTGTAGGTTCCTGCCACTACGTTGATGAGGCCGCTTCCGGTTCCACCGTTACTCCATGAGTAGGTGTACGGTGAAGTTCCTCCGCCCGCCGTGACTGACGCAGAACCGTTGGCGCTGCCGTAGCAGGTGGCAGGGTTTGAGGAAGTGGTGGC
>JBJOMN010000020.1:0-8705 GCA_046052345.1 Bacteroidota bacterium
TACCGGACGAAATACTGGAACCTCGTGTTGTCGGGAAGCGGAACCAAGACGATAAGGAACGATACCCTTTATGTCATGGGAAACCTGGTGATAAAAGACAACGCCGTCCTCGAACAGCGCGTCTTCAACCGCCCCATACACATCGGCGGTAACTGGATCAACCTCGTCAATCAAACCGCTTTCTCTGAGTCTTCCGCAGATTCTTCTTATGTCAAATTCTGCGGAAACGGGGATGGCGTGAATACCGCTGCGCAAACCATTGAATGTCCGGGAGGAGAGGCGTTCCATAGGTTGTGGATCGCCAAGGATTCCACGGACGGCATGAACGACCGCGTGAAACTGCTGGATCCGGTAACCGTAAACCGGCGACTCACGCTGGGTGAGAACAGCCGGTACGGCATTCTCGACCTCAACGGGAACTCACTCACGGTCGAGGACAACGGTGCTTCCGCCATTCAACTGCTGGGCCGATCCGGTTTGTCAGACGCGCGTCGCTTCATCGTGTCGGAAGACACCAACCACGGCGGAACGGTTCGCTGGCACATCGGAAACGCCGTAAGCACTGCCGCACCGGCATGGGATTATGTAGTTCCTTTCGGCCTGTCCCCGCAGCACGATACCATCCCCTTCTGCTTCAGGAAAAACAACGGCGCAGATATCGGATATCTGTCGGTGGCCACTTATGCTACTCCGCCTGACAATCTTCCGTGGCCGGGCTCTCCGGTTTCCGTGACCAACCTCAACGGCATTTATAATCCGCTGCCGGACAACCGCGACTGGACCGTGGACCGATTCTGGTATGTAGGCGCAGATGCCCCCGCACCGGGGTGTGATGTCCTGTTCTCCTATAATAATCGATTATCGACCGAGCTGCCCGTAGCAGACACGAACCCGCAGAACATGCGCGCACAATTCTGGGAAACGGGAGGCGCCACGTGGCGGATCCAGCAGTTCGGAAGTGCCGCCGCTGCACCCTATTCGGTTGCTGTCAGTGACCTTCCGGTTTTCAATACGGAATGGACACTGGCTTCCGTTGCTTCCCCGCTCCCTGTGGAATTGCTCACGTTCGATGTCCGTCCAAACGGAGAAGATGTCCTTGTCTACTGGAGCACGGCTTCTGAAACCGACAATGATTATTTTACCGTGGAACGCAGCAATGACGGGATTTCTTTCTACCCGCTAGGAAGCGTGCCAGGCGCCGGCACCACCTCGCAAACGCACTCCTATGAATTCCCGGACACGAAGCCGTTGAACGGGAGATCGTATTACCGGTTGCGGCAGAATGATTTCGACGGCCGATATACATACAGTGACGTACGCTCACTGTACCGTAATGGAGACGGGAACCCCGTGTTATATCCGAACCCCGCCTCCGGCAGCGTGGTCATCTCCTGCAGCGATGCTGCCTCCGATGTCCTCACGGTAACGGTGACCGACATGAGCGGCAGGGAGGTTTTGCAACAGCGGCTTACCATGTCATCGGCGGGAAATGCAACCGTCGATCTGTCGGGATTTCCGGCAGGTGTTTACAGGGCTGTGCTTTCCGGTTCCGGAATCATCAGGAACCTTCCGCTGGTCATTTGCAGATAATCAAGCGGGTATCCGCATAAAAAAAGCCGCTAATAGCGGCTTTTCTTTTTTTATCATGTCTGTCACGGATGGGACGACATGGTGAAATTGATACTGTTATTGAGGTAGATCGTGAAGTCGAAGGGGTCCGTGAATCCGTCACCGTTCAGGTCGGTAGCGTTGTACCCTACAGCGAAATTAAGCGCATCATCCAGATAGAGGCTGAAGTCGAAAGGATCCGTGAACTCATCCTGATTCATATCGGCCGAATAGAGGGCGTAGACGCCGGTCTCCACCTCGACCATGTTCGAACCGAATGCCTGAGCAGCGGATGTCGTGAAATCATAGGAGGCGGAAGAGGAGAATGCAACCGGCGCTGCGCTCCATGTCTGGATCGACATGCGGTGTTTGACTACGATCCAGTAAGAGGTGCCGGGAACAGCCGCTGTGAAAGAGGCTGTCGCGCTTCCGTCGGTCATTAATAGCACATTGACCGATTCTACCGTAATGGAAGGGTCCAGGGAATCCCGCAACTCCACGATGATCGTATCGGTCTCTGTTCCGACAGCGTTTGTAACGCCCTGATTGAGCAGTACAGGCTGCATGGTTCCGAGCCCGGCGTAGTAGCCCTCTAAATAAAGGGTCAGATCAATCGTTCCGCCGTTGCAGGAGGTGATGGTAAGCACCAGGATATCCGTCTGACAACCGGACACAGAAGTGTAGGTTCCGCTTTGCGTGTAGGATTGTCCGTTCACCGACCAGGTATAGGATCCGCACGAAGAGGCGGTAGTAGTGGTAGTGTTGCTGGTGTTGACCGTCAGCTGGAGTACCTCCGTAAGACAGCCGTTTACCGAAGAATAGGTTCCGGACTGGGTGTAGACCTGTCCGTTGACATTCCAGGTGTAACTGTCGCACGCGGTAGCGATGGCCGTGTTCGTCGTACTTACGGTGATCGTTAGAACCAACGTAGCCGTGCTGTCACAACCGTTCGCGGCAGGAACGACTGCCGTGTAGGTGCCGGAGGCCGTATAGGTCTGGCTGTTGGCGGCCCAGGTGTAACTGTCGCAAGCGCTGACGTTGGAGGTTCCTGAAATGGCGGCCGGTTGGGATACGGTGACAGAAACAGTATCGTCACAGCCGTTGGCATCGGTCACGACGTAATTATAAGCGCCGGCAGACACTGTGAAGGTTCCGGTATTGCTATAAGGAGCGGTTCCGTCAGCAGCTGTAACGGTCACCCCGGTCGTTCCGCCATTGCAGGCGATTGTGCCCGCAGTAGCAGAGGCATTCGGCTCCGGATTCACCGCGAAGCTGACCGGTGTGGCGGCAGCCGTACAACCGTTGGATCCGGTTGCCGTATAGCCGTAATTGCCGGCGGTATTCACCGTCAGGGTGCGTCCGGTAGAACCGTTGTAAGACCACAGGATCCCGGAGGGCACATTCGCCTGCAACACGACCGAGCCGGATCCGCATACGGAGGTCGGTCCGAGAGCGGTGACGGTAGGTGCAGTAGTGCTGCCGGTGATCTTGATGTCGTCGAGACGGAAAGAGGTGGTGACGTTCTTAGAGAAGCGGATACGGAGATTGGATGTTGCAGGGATGCCGCTGCTGACGGTGATCAATTGCCAGGTATTTGCACTGGTAGGCTGAGTGACGGTCAGGGGAGAATAGTTGACTCCGTCCGTTGAAACCTCCACTGTCATGCCGTTGGTAATGTCGGAACGAAGGAGTCCGTAACTCATCGTGAGAGCAGAATAACCGGACGTATTGATGCCGGATACTGTCAGTGTCTTAAGGTTTCCGCCCGTAGTTCCGAAGAAGACATTGCCGCCGCCACTCGCACCAGTGTATCCGGTAGAGACCGTGGTGATGCGCACATCTGTTCCGCTAGTACCGGCCGTAAAAGTCACAGGAGACGTATTCTGCCATCCCGTATAGCTATTGACAGCGGTCGTGCCGGTCGGCGTTCCCATGTTTTCGGAAAAAAGTGTGCCGGAGAAACTGTAGGAATTTACCGTCACTGTGACCGGAAGCGTGGTGGCATTACAGCTGCCGGTGTTCAGCGTAACACTATAACTGCCGGAAGCCGTGACGGTAATGGACTGCGTAGTTTCTCCGTTCGACCAGAGGTACCCGTTCGCCGCACTTGCAGTCAGAGTGACCGAGCCTCCGCTGCAGAAGGTAGTAGGACCTCCGGCGGTGATGGTGGCCCCGGCGGGAGGGGCCACCGTGGCGGATGCGGATGCCGTGCATCCTCCATTATCGGTTGCTGTAACCGTATAGAGTCCTGCTCCTAAACCGGAGGCTACGGCGGTGAACTGTGCCGGTGTGCTGTTCCAAGAATAGCTGACGGGGGAATACACTGAAATGGCATTCGCTGTTGCGGTACCGTCTAGCGCTCCGGTACAGGATTCTCCCGTGGCGGTTGCTGTTACAGATACGGTGTTCAGGTTGGCAGTAGAGAGGTCGACTGTTGCGACGTCGCGACGCAACAAGGCGGGCGTATTCGCGCCGGTGCCCCAGTTTCCGTCTGCGTCAGTCACTGCATTGAAAAAGGTATTGTCCGCGTTTCGGACTTCGATACGGCGAACACCGTTGAGGTTGTTGGCGCCGATGGGAACAACGGCACCGTAATCGCCCAGCGGATTCGTGCTGGTCTGCAGAAAGACGTCGTTGATGGCAACCGGCAAGTCGGACTGTGAAACAGTGTTCGGAGCCGTCATGGTTCGCGCCTGGTAAACAGATAGTGGGTCACCCGTTCCGGAAGTGTTATCGTATACCAGTACGAATTTACCGCCGATACAACCCAAGGAAGAACCCTTGAGGAACGCGCCGTCATCGGTCGTGGCGGGCGACTGGGCCGTGGTTGCGATATCAAGGGCGGTCATGAGTTTGGTCCCGACGAAATTGGGCGCTGTTGGCATCAGGCTGCCGTTCGGCGCGAATCCTATTCTGAGATTGTGATTGAAGCCTGCCGCGAAACGGCTGTTCGCGCTGCTGGCAGTGGGCTGGATATACACCCAGAAAGGTCCGGAGCTTCCGTTTGCGTCCGTGGTGAAGGCTGCAAGCATGTTGGAGGCGGCCCAGGATGTGCCCGTCCAGATGTTGCCCGAACCATAGGAAGAGGACAAGGTGGTATCTGTCCCAACACCCGCCTTGATATCGTACAGTGTGTTGGGAACCAGATTGTCGATCTTCAGACAAACGGCAAACGGTACGCGCGCATTGTGTGAACCGGCAGCAGTCTTGGCGGCAATATACTTGGGCACCACCAGTTCCGTCAATGTCGGATTAAGGGTGATGATGATCGGAGGTGTTGTAACGGCAGGGATGAGGCCGGAAGAGGTGGCGGTCAGTTCGTATGACCCGGGCACGTTGAAGGAGATGTTGCTGAACGTGGCAACGCCGGCGATACAGTTCACAGTAGTGGTTCCCGAAATGACTCCTCCTGAAGGGCCCGAGCTGATGGAAAGTGTGACAGGGCCTGTGTAATAGATATCGCGGGTGAAGTCGTTGCGTAACGCTTCGACCACGATGCTTGACAGTGTCGTGTTCACGATTCCTGATACGGGCGGTGAGGTGAAAACAAGAGTCGAGGCGACACCAAGTACGTTGAAGTAGTTACTCAAGCCGCTCGTCAATGTCATCCCGGACGTGGCTGCCGCCTGCAACACCACGGCATAATCCTCTATGGAATACGTTACGCCGGAAATCGTCACAGAGCTGCTGCCCGCAGGAATGGTTCCGCTGATGGTTCCGCCAAGCGTGCCGGAACCGGTATTGACACTCAGCGTCACGACGGTGGAAACATTGACGGTCTGCGGATTACCGGCATTGTCCTGCGATTGTACGACGACGCTGAACGGCAATCCCACGACAGGGTCCGAGCCGCCGTTCACCGAAGTGACAACCAGCTTAGTGGCTGCCGAAGGTGCGGCAGTGCTCTGGGATATGGGGTTGTCAGTAGCGACAGCGGTGTTATAGACGGAGGAGGCTCCGCCGCCGTTATAACCGAAAACACGGAAATGATATGTTGTTCCGGCGACAAGGCCGTCCACATGGACGATGCTGCCGCTGCCGTCGTACACGACTTGTTCTCCAGAGCCGCCGTAAACGCTGTTAGCAGTATAGGCGTTTCCGTTGACGGGATCCGTAAAGGAACCGGTCGTATTGATTTTCACGATACGGTTGGTGCCGTTTCCGTTCTGCCACGTCACATCCATGGAAGTAGTCAGGACATTTGTAAACGCTATCAGGGAGTCTTGCTGCGTGGGGGTCTGGGGGGGGAGAGCGGTCAAGCTGAAATCATCTATCGCCAGGCCTTCATCATTGCCCGCATCGTTGACATCCGTCCAGCGGATAACCAGTGTCTGGCCGGGCATCCATCCGGGAGAGAGCGTGAAAGATCCCGAAACCGGTACCTGGTTGCCCGGCTGTGTGCCGTCCAGTGCTGCCGCTATACTGCCGCTCACGGGATTCATGAAGGTCGCAGAGGGCACATCGGTAAAGGTTCCGTTGGTGATGTTGGTGCCGTTCAGGGAATACGAGAAGGTGAGCAGGTTGGGGGTTCCGCTTCCGCCGACCCGCCACTGCTGACCGGTGAAAGCGACATTGATCGTAGTCAATGGAACACCGGTGTTGTTGACGAACACGGCACCGAAGGTGGGTACTGCTGATGCGGTGGCAAGCGAACCCAATGCACGGTTGGATGACCCTGTAGAACCGTAGCTCTTGACTCCACCTCCGGAATTGGAGCCGTTATCGATAGCGAAGACAACATCGGCAGAGGTTCCGCCAACCAGCGAATGCTGCCATCCGGGCATGTTTGAAGCATTAACGGCCGGAGTAGAGAGGTAATACGGTCCCAGTCGGAAGCCGGTCATGCCGGTGGATCCGATCGACGGAAGTCCGTTGAAATCCTGTGTATAGGTACTGCCTGCGACGGAATAGGAAATGTTGGAGGGCGTCGTAAACGTCAGACTTCCGAAAGTGGTTGTCCGGTAATTGATTCCTGTTCCGCTGCCGTTGTATTCGTAAGATCTAAGATAATAGGTGGTTCCTGATGCAAGACCGGTGATGGTGATGCCGGTTGCAGCTGTATTGTTGAACACCAGCAGGTTTCCGGATCCAAGATCTGCTGCTGCAGAGATAACACCGGATGCGCCGGAATAAGCGGTGGCGTCCGATGGAACAAAGGTGATCGGAGAAGTACTGAGTACCACCAACCGGCTTGCACCGTTTCCGCTTGCGAATCCGATAACGGACGTGTCTGCAAAAACGCGCGTGAGACTTACAGTAGCGGCGGTGGTCGGCTCGGCCGACAATGTAGTTGTGCTGGCGGTTCCGGCACCGGTGATTTGATAGTTAGCGGTGGTTCCGCTTCCATTATACTCGTATACGGCGAAGTGATAAATGGTCGATGCGGACAGCCCGGTCACGGTGACCGTGTTGCCGGTCCCGTCGTACACGATTTTATTTCCGGAACCCTGATCAGTTGCAGCGGTGAAGAGTGCATTCACTCCGGTGACCGATGATGCATCGACCGGAGAGTAAGAAACCGCGTTGGAAGCGCGGATGACGATGATGCGGGAGGCGCCGCTGCCACCGGAGGTGTTGACCACGATACTGTTACCGGAAACGGTTCCGAAGGAAATGGAAGATGGGGTGACCGGCTCAGACTCCAATGCGAATCCGCTGACAGCCACCGACTGAGTGGATGCGCCGGAGCTGGCGTGGTCGATGTTGCCGGAGAATGTTCCGCTGGCGGCCGGATTGAAGCGCACATCAACGGTGGTGGATGTAACCGATCCGCCCGACTGCGACAAGACGATAGCTGAAGAGCTGAACGTATTTGTCCCTGTACGGATTTCGAAGCCGGTCGGAGGTGTGATGGTGATGTCTGTACTCAGGTTGGAGCCGGACACAGTATAGGACTGGGAAGCGGAAGGTGTACCTGCGGATGTAATGAAATTCGACAGCGATGAGTTTACGCTGATGATCGGCAAGGTGTTGGAGTTGACAATGAACTGCAATGGCGAGGAGGAGCCTCCGCCGGGAAGCGGATTGGTGACAGTGACATCAACCGGTCCGGCCGTAGCGATATCGGCAGCACTGATTGCAGCGGTAAGCGTCGTGCTGTTAGAATAGGTTGTCGTCCTCGGACTGCCGCCCCAATAGACGACGGAAGCCGGATAGAAGTTGGTGCCTGTCACGGTAAGGGTGAAAGAGGAGCCGCCGGCCGATGCAGATGTCGGAGAAATGGTGGAGAGTGACGGAACGGGGTAATCTAGGGTGGTGTTTGCCGGATTGGCCGTCGCTGTAGTAATGTTATAAAGCATTCCGGTATTCGAATATTCATAGGCACGGAAATAATAGGTCTGTCCGGGCGAGAGATTGGAGACTGTCGCAGACAGCGCGGTGCCGGCCGAAACCACTTGCTCTCCGGATCCGGCGTACGTGGCATTAGGCGTGTAGGTTTGCCCGCCGGTAGGATCGGTGAAGGAGTTCGTGGTGTTGATCTTGACGATACGACCGTCGCCGTTGCCGGCGGTCCAGGAGACGGTTACGGAGTTGCTGGTGGCGTTCGTGAAACCGATACCGCTTGCCTGTGTGGTGGGCGCAGAACCGGAAGCTGGCATCACGGAGGTCCAGGTGGTGCCTACGCGGATGGCATCCACCACAACCTGCGGGGATGTGGTTGCCGACCCTTGACGAAGTCCTACCGCACTGATGGCGTCGGTTCCGTTGGTGGTCGTGTTGGTGACTTCTGCCGGTCCTGCTCCGAATTCGGTGGACGGTACTCCGGCAGGAAGTACCCACATGGATACAGGGTCGGCCGTGGTGCCGGTTACAATCGTGTATTTAAGGACGACGAGGTAGGTGGTGTTCCGCGAAAAGCTGGTGGCGCCATACGTGGCAGTGCTGGTGTTGCTGAGTCCGAAGTTGACACTTCCGCTGACTACGCGGGCGAATACACGGGCCGAATATGCCGTCCAGGAGGCCCCGCCGGGGCTTCCCAAGTGAAAGAAATAATCACCGGTTTTGGAGGTGGCCGGTTCGGTGACATTCACCAGGAAAGATGCATAAACGTTTGCCCCGTTGGTGGAGGTGCTGGTGAACGTGATATTGTCGTCTTC
>JBJOMN010000021.1:0-40039 GCA_046052345.1 Bacteroidota bacterium
CCTCCTCCATTCTGGACGAAATTCAATAAAGCCGTCTTCTCAGCGGATGTAAGGCGGATATTCGGCTCATCCAGGATGAATACCTTGTAATTGCGAAGATCCTGGGCGTTAGTGGTACTGCCATAGGTGATCTGACCGTTATAAGGAAGTGTTTCAATTGTATAACCGCGGCGGACCAGGTCCACGCCCCAGTTGGAAAGCGCTCCCTTCCAGTAGGTCTCTGCAGTGGTGGAGGTGATGCCGCTCTGCGCCAGCGTGGGAATACGTTGAGGATTCGCTTCGTTGCTGGCACCGACCACCATTGCGCCGGTGCTGTTGTATCCAAGGTTATACAAGTCGGCGTCCACCACCCAATCGGCGTTGCCGGCCATCTCGGCCTTGGTGGCGTCAAAGAGGATTTTGACTTGGGCGCCGGCTGCAAGCGAACAGAGCGTGAAAATCAGGGTAAGGAATTTCTTCATGGAGCTCAGAATTAGCAATAACCCGAAATTAAACCAAAACACGGTTTAATACAATGATTATTGGGTGAAAATCGATGTTAAGGCGATGAATCAGGTGCATCAATGACCGAAAAGCTCTGCTGCCAACCGCTCGTCGTGCCCGTAACCGTCTTCCGCGAAATGAAGCAGTCCGGCATCATCCACCCATGCCGTAAAATAAACAACAAAAACCGGAACGGGACGGGGCACCTGCACCGTACGCTCCTTCCCTTTTTTTATCTCCGAATTAACTTTCGAAACAGACCAGTCCGATTTGTCCAACAAATGAGCGGCCAGACGGACAGGCTCTGAAACACGGATACAACCGTGACTGAACATCCGCTGTTCTTTCGCGAAAAGTCCCTTGGAAGGCGTGTCGTGCAGGTAGATACTGAAGCTGTTCGGGAACAGGAATTTGATGCTGCCCAAAGCGTTCCAGGGGCCCGGTTGCTGAAGGATCTCGTACGGAAATTGATCCGCATCGATCCGTTTCCAATCGATGGCGGAAGCAGAAACAGTAACCGGACGCCTGCCCTTCGTACGGATCTCGTAATGATTCCGCGTAAGATAGCTGCGATCGCGTATTATCACCGGCAGCAACTCCTCCTTGATGATGCTCCGGGGAACATTCCAGTAAGGATTGAAAACGATACGTGTAAGTTTTCCGGAAAATACAGTCGTACGCTTGGTAGCAGTTCCGACGATTACGGGACTGCTCCAGGACTCGATATCGTCCTTGTAAACGTGCATCCGATATTCCGGAATGTTCACAAGGATATAATTTCCGGAAGGCCACGCCGGCAGCCAACGGCAACGCTCCATGTTGACCAGCAACTGACGGACACGTGCCTCGGGCGACACGTTCAGATAACTTACGAATGCGGAGTCAATAGCCCCCTGTACCGGCAAAGAATGCCTGCTTCGGAATATGCGTACCGCTGAATCAGTGACGAGATCGTATTCAGCGGTAAAAAGCGTATCCGGAAAATCTCCCAAGCCGTGTAATCTTCTCTTGATTTCACAAAGCAGCGTTGAGGTGTCGCCCGGATATAACGGACTCATCGGCACCTGCAACGGACTCCAGTCCTTACGGGATAACAGTTCACGGTAGTGCTGCAAAGCCCGATATAGCCTGTGATAAAGTGAATCTTCAGGATGCGGAGAAGCGATGCCCGAAACAGTAGTGTCCGCCAGTGCATCGGCCCATGCTTCCGGCGAAGATTTCTTAGGTGGCAGATACCATTCCAGACTTCGTCGTACGGACACCGGCAATCCCGATGTGGCGGCATCCGCCATCAGGAAATAGCTGGAGGTGAGCTCCAGTTCAAAGGAAAGAGTACGGTGATCGATACGGTAACCCTGCAGGCTATCCGCAGGAAATGCATCGAACAGGGCTTGCCACCGAACGGGGTCGAAATTGCGAAGCACTACGCCCTCTTCCAGCGCATTCAATAACAGGTTGGACAAGGACAGTGAACGGTCGTTAGGCCCTTCACTGTCGATCCATGCACAACGGAAAGAACGTCGCGCATAGAATGCAATCACTCTGTCCGAGACGTTTGAAAACCGAACAGCAGACCTGAAAAAGCCTGACACATCGCTACTGTCCATGACCAACTCCCTGCGGGGTGGCAACGGTTTCAGTTGGTCAGGATCCGAAGAAAGGGCTCCGTTGTTTCCGCCCGGCCGGCAGGAATAGCACGTGAGGGCCAACAAGAGGACCTGAGAATAAAAATGCGGCCGGTTGAACCGCAGCATCAGGAATAGTCCTCGGGGGTATCCTCACTTTCCGTTCCGTCGTCAATGCCCCTTTCCCTTATGTCGAAGATCTCCCCTTCTACGGTGACTTTTGCATCGGGAAAAGTAAGCTTGTCGAAGAACTCTGTTTCCCAGGCATCCAGGTCGTCATCGAGCGTGTCGCTCTCCTGACCGTCGCCGACGGAAAAATAAATGTCATGATACGCTTCTCCTCCTGTCTCCATCATATCGCTGCCTTGTACGCCGATCACAACTTGCGAGGAGGTGATCTCCAGCACAGAGGCGCGGTAACCGATGCGGTCCTCCCGCTGGGCACTGATACGTAGATGCCCGTCGAAGTCCACGTTTCCGAAGTCCAGCAAGACCTGCCTGGCCTGGTTAAGCGTCATCACATCCTGGCCGGACAACCGGTAGACTCGTGCTCCCTGCATGAGCCGCTCCAGGAAACCATCGATGAAATCCAGCGCATTACGCTCGAAACCGTTCAGTCCGCGCTCATCCGTGGCAAAGGGATCATCATCGAAGAAAGTCATATGCAGTCAGTTTATGTACGGTCGATTTCCATGCGTATGCGCCATTCTTTCGGAAAGGCATTGTTAAGTCGGCCTTGCACGGCCTTGCCCCATCCCAATCCGAAGCCACCGTGACACACCAGTATCCAGCCGCCCAGGGAACGGTCAACCGTCAGGGTTTCCCCGCGAAGGTAGCGAAGCGCTGGTTCTTCATCAACGTCCAGGACCGGAAGATCGCGTGAAAGCACCGACGACAGCGCCGCTTCCGCCGCAGGAATCCATTCACGGCCCTTTCTTTCGGAAATCCTTACCCCACTGTATACGACATGCAAACCTGCACAAATCCTCTCCCAGGCCGGACGGTATGCCGAGAGAACCATCCATCCGTGATCCCCGGTACTGAAGAAATGTGCATCAGCACCGGTGAAATATTTAGCTGCAAACAGCCGGAGGGAAGGATCTTCCCTGACCGAAGGCGGTATTTTTCGACGCATGGCTTCAGGCGCAGCACCGGCCGTCGATGGTTTGATATAAGCTGTCAGGAAAAAGCCCTCGCCGCGGACCATGTGCGGATAGAATTCAGCCCCATCATCCGTGAGGATAATGCCCGGAAAGGCAGGAAGCGGGAACCTCTCCAGACCGTGAACTTCGCGCAGCAAGCGCGAGATATGTCCGTCCTCCTGCTCCGACCAGGTGCAAGTACTGTAAACCAACAATCCGCCGGGCGCGAGTGCCTTGACGGCGGATTCCAGGATCTTCTCCTGACGCAGGGAACACAACTTCACATTGTCCATGCTCCACTCCGAGACTGCGACCGGGTCTTTCCTGAACATCCCTTCCCCGCTGCAGGGTGCATCCACCAGGACCAGGTCGAACTGCAAACCGGACGCCGGGAAATCCTCTGCATCATTTCGGGTGACGACTACGCCGGGATGTCCCCATTTTGCGATACTCTGGCAAAGAACATGGTTCCGTGAAGGAATCACTTCGTTGCAAACCAGCAGCGCTTCGTCCGGCAGAATACTTCTCAGATGTGTCGATTTGCCGCCGGGAGCGGCGCACAGGTCAAGGGCGAGACGGATCTTGTTAGAAAAAAGGAATTCTTCGACTACCGCACCGACGTACATGGAACTGGCCTCCTGCACGTAATAGCAACCGGCATGGAAAAAAGGATCACGCGTGAAGGAAGGGCGACTGTCAAGATATCTCCCGGAAGTGCACCAAGGCACCTGCTCCGCATCCACGTACCTCGGCGACTGCTTGAAAGGGTTGATGCGTATGCTGACAGGCGGAGATGCGGCGAGAGCCGAAAAGAACTCGGAGGAATGGCTTCCCAGCCTACGGGTCATCCGGTCCACGAAAGCAGCAGGCAATGACATGGCCCGAATTTCGTGAAAATACCGGCAGGAACCTGAGGCGAAAGACAAGGATTCAACAAACCCGGATGTCGCTATTTTCCTAACTTCGTCGCATATGGCTATGCTGAAAAAAATCACCCTTACCGGCTGGATCATCATCTCCCTCCTGGCCGGAATCGTACTCGGCGCCTGGTATCATGCCAATTGGCCTTCACCGGAACAGACCAAGCCTTTCGCCGACAACATGCACCTGCTCAGTGAGATCTTCCTGCGCCTGATAAAGATGATCGTAGCACCGCTGGTCTTCTCCCTGCTGCTTACGGGAATAGCGAAAGCGGGCGACTTCAAGACCGTCGGACGCATCGGCCTGAAAACCATGGTGTGGTTCACGCTGGCCACGATCACAGCGCTGCTGCTGGGATTGGTCATCGTCAACATCTTCGAGCCGGGAAAAGGCCTTCAGCTCGGAAGCGCGGCAGCCGCGACCGTAGCGCCCAAGGCATTTGATGCGAAATCCTTCATCACCCATATCTTTCCGGAGAGTATCATCGGAGCCATGGCTACGAACCAGATACTTCCCATCATCGTCTTCGTGCTCTTTTTCGGAGTCGCTACCGCTTCGCTTCACGAGCGCGGCGCAATCGTCATCAGCTTCTTCGACGCCGTCGCCCACATCATGCTCAAAGTGACGGGGTACGTCATGAAACTGGCTCCGCTGGCGGTATTCGGTGCTACTTCCGCGGTCATTGCGGAGAAAGGACTCGGGGTGATGAGCGGCTACGCCCAGATCATCCTCTGCTTTTTCGGAGGTTTGGTCTTTTTCGTGTTCGTCTTCCTGATGGCTGTCTGCTCGTTGTTGCGCATCGACTTCTTCCGGCTCTTCAGCCATGTGAAAGAACCGATGCTGCTTGCATTCAGCACGGCCAGCAGCGAGGCAGCGATGCCGAAGACAATCATGGGACTTGAACGCTTCGGTTGCCCCGACCGGATCGTGAGCTTCGTCCTTCCGCTCGGCTACTCCTTCAATCTGGACGGCTCGATCATGTACATGACTTTCGCGACCGTATCGATCGCCCAGGCGTACGGCATGGACCTCTCGATCGCCCAGCAAGTCACCATGATGCTCATCCTGCTTGTCACCAGCAAGGGAATGGCCGGCGTACCGCGGGCGTCACTGGTAGTGATCGCAGGGATGTTGCAGACTTTCAATATCCCGCAGGAAGGACTCGCTTTGCTGCTGGCGGTGGACTGGCTGCTGGACATGGGACGGTCCGCAACCAACGTGATGGGCAATGCTGTGGCAACCGCGGTGGTTTCGAAATGGGAGAGCGACTGACAAGGATACAGGACCGGATGTATTCCACGACAGCAGTCTGAATGCTTTCTTACTTCACCCCACTTCAGCAGGTCTTATTGATGGCAGGAACAGCCGCGATAGCGGCGGCGCTTTTCCTTTTTGACAAGGGTAATAAGAATGCTTCGCTCCTGCTGCTCCTGACCGGCGCGCTGCTCGCGGGCTTATTTGTGGCTGCCCTGGACCCGTTCCTGAACATCTGGGATGAACAGTATCATGCACTGGTGGCCAAAAACCTGGCCATGCATCCGCTCAAACCGACCTTGTACGACACTCCGATTTATAATTTCGATTTAAGGAACTGGACAGGCAACAACATCTGGCTGCATAAGCAGCCGCTATTTCTTTGGCAGATGGCGGCATCGATCAGGATTTTCGGAGCGAATGAAATGGCAGTCCGCCTACCCGATGTCATCCTGCATGGGCTCCTCTCGCTGATCATCTATAGAACGGGCCGGCTTACAATCAGCGGACAGGCAGGATTCTACGCTGCATGCTTTTTCGCATTCGCCTATTACCCCTTGGAGTTGACAGCAGGAAAGTTCCCGACCGACCACAACGACCTTTCATTCCTTTTTTATGTCACTGCAAGCGTTTGGTCCTGGCTGGAATACCGCGCGTCCGGAAAACGCAGATGGTTGCTGCTGACCGGACTTTTTGCAGGCGCTGCGGTACTTGTAAAATGGCTTTTCGGTTTACTCATATTCGTCATTTGGACGGCTTCGCTCCTTCGGGAATCGTTTTTCATCCGGTTCGTGCCGGGCAAATACCTTTCACTGCTGGCAGGTATTTCCGTTTCACTTCTTGTCTTCCTTCCCTGGCAGGCATATGTCTTCGAAAAATATCCGGAGGAAGCTGCCTATGAATACCGTATCGCCGCAGCCCATTGGTCAGAAGTCGTCGAAGACCACGACGGAGGTTTCCTTTTCCACCTTAATGCTGCGAAAAAACTCTACGGCGCAGGCGATGTAATACCTGTTCTCCTGCTGGCCGGGATCCTGCTTCTCGTCAGGAAAGCAAGCCCGGACGGTCGTTTGGCTTTCCCGGCAATAGTGCTGATCACCTACGGTTTTTATTCCCTTGCATCCACGAAAATGGCCTCTTACACAGTGGTTGCCATGCCCGTTGCTTTTCTCGGACTGGGTGTCTTGACCGATGAATCGCTTCAATGGCTTTTCTTAAAAATCGGTGCTCGGAAATACGCAGGACTTGTCAAAGTCATCTTGGTTACCGGTGTCGCCTTACTGCTGCTGAACCTGCCCAGGATCCGAAATTACCATACCGACTGGAAACCTACGGATAACTTCAAGCGGGAGGCGGATATGCGTCAGATGCGGCTGATCCGGCAATTGAAATCCGACTTGTCAGGAGAAAAGGCGGTCGTATTCAATGCATCCGAAAGATTGAACGGTCACATCCCGGTGATGTTCTATACCGATGCCGTCGCTTATGACTTCATACCTGATTTGAAGCAGGTCGAAAGAGCAAGAGCGCTCGGCTACAAGGTATTTATCGTAGATCGCGGAGACCTTACCTTACTGCTGCAAGAAGACCCGGAAAACATCATCGTCCGGTTACGGTGACAGCTGCAACTACTTCTTTGTCGGTTTCATCGACTGGTATACGAGGAATTTCTGCTTGATGTAAAGGCAGAAATCATACTGGGAGGCTGCCTTGAGATAACTTTCAGGCACCTGGCAGAAATCGATGAAGGCATCGAACTCGTCGTTGTCCAGTTGTATGATGTCGTAAGATACGTAGGTCACCAACAGGTCCTTCAGCAGCTGCCTCCGCTTTTCTTCGTTGATGCGTTCGGCATTGTGACGTTTCAGCCGCTGCAACTGGCTGAACTCCTGATAAAGGAACGTGATCGGACTCTCCAGCACGTTGATTCCGCTGAGCTGGAAATCGGATTTCCTGTAGCCCAGCTTTTCGATATCCTTGTAGATGGAGTTCAGTTCGCGCGGCGAGAACACGGAAACCTCCCGGAGTTCGACTTTGAGCCGTGAAAGAGGAACGTCCAGCCAATACGCCGGCTTTGCTGACGAATCACGAAAAGTGAACTTCCTGAATTCGTAGCCGGTGGAGGCGATCATCAGCGTGTCGTCCGGCAATGCGGTCACCGAGAATCCGCCATCGGCCTTGCCGAAAGTGCCTTGTGCCGTCCGCAGGTTGATGATCATGAGATCGAAAAGACGTTCTGCAGGACGCTCCCGGTCGTAGGCCCGACCGCTAACGATCACGGAGGTCTGCTGGGCTGTCAGGGCGAGAGAAAGCAGAAAAGCCGGAACAAAGGCTACGGCACGAAAACAGGACATTGCTACAAAGGTAGGAACTCCCGCGGTGTTGCACCTTACTGCGACCTTGCCGGGTATCCGGAGACAAAAGTTGGGGCTACCCGGAAAATGACTATCTTTGCAGCCTGAAAAACCTTAAAAACAGCTTAAAATGGCAGATACAGGGGATATCCGCGTCGGCACGATTCTTCGCTACAACGGCGAACTGTGCCTGATCACCGAATACATTCACCGCACTCCGGGAAACCTTCGCGCCTTCTATCAGGTCAAGATGAAGAACCTGAAGACCGGCAAGGTCGTGGAGAACCGTTTCCGCTCCGGCGAACAGGTCGAAATCGCCCGCGTAGAGTTCAAGGAAATGCAGTACCTCTATGAAGAGGGCGATAACATCGTCGTGATGGACCAGGAGACGTACGACCAGACTTATGTCCCTAAAGAGATGTTCGGTGAAAATGCCGACCTGCTGAAGGAAGGTATGGTCGTAAAGGTCGCCTTCGAAAGCGACCAGCCTATCACCGCTGAAGCCCCGACCTTCGTGGAATTGGAGATTACCTACACCGAACCGGGCGTACGTGGCGACACGGCTACGAACACGCTGAAACCGGCAAAGGTAGAGACCGGCGCTACCATCATGGTTCCGCTTTTCGTCAACCAGGGCGAAGTGATCAAGATCGACACGCGCGACCGTGCGTATGTTGGAAAAGTGAAGTGATAAACGCCCCTGAAACTTGGACGGGTGGCCTGACCGGCCGCCCGTTTTTTTTAACGGTTCACCCAACTGTTTTGCCTTCCGACCGGGGAATGACGATATTTGGAATCAGTGACGCAGAAAAAACACAAGCCTAACAGCGTAATCCGACCTCCTGCCTATCCCGGCGGAAGGAAAGGGCTGGACGAATTCATCAAATCCAACCTGCGCTACCCGGAAGAAGCCCTGAAGAACGGCATCCACGGCACTGTCAGTGTCGATTACGATGTGGATGTGTTCGGAAATGTCACAAAGGCCCGTATCAAGCACGGAATAGGCTACGGCTGCGACGAAGAAGCCTTACGTCTCGTGAAGGAGTTGAAATTCTCCAAAAAGAAATATCAGGGAATGCATGTGGTGTTCCATCAGAACATCAATATCCATTTCCGCCTGCCGGGTCCGCCGCCGCCGCCGCCACAACAGACCATTCGTTATACTGTTACTGTAGAACAGAAGAAAGAGGGCGGCGGAAACTACAATTACACGATACGGATCTGATCCGTTACCGGGCACCCTCGCTCAAACTTATTATTACTATTTTCATGGCGATCATTTGAGACTGCCATGAGGAAATCCTCTTTTCTCTTCATCCTGTATTTCGCTTGCCTGCGGACTGTCCTTGCACAGACGTTGCCTTCCTCTCGGACCGTTGACTGGTCGATGGCCGGCTGTCGCGGAACTCTACCTGCCGTCCTTCCGCAATGGGATGTCACACAATACGGACTGGTGAACGACGCGGTAACCGACAATTCCGCGGCCCTGAACAATCTCATATCCACATCCGGCGGGAACCTCAGGGTATTGTACTTTCCCGCGGGCAGTTACAGGTTCACCACTACCGTTTACACGAACGACAGCCTGGTGCTTCGGGGAGCGGGGTCCGACTCGACACGGTTCCTTTTCGATTTTGGCGGCAATAGCGGAGATGGAATCACCTGCAGCGGTTCCGCAAATTCGGCATGGCTGCCGGTAACCTATGGTTACCGCCGGGGAAGCGACCGGATCGTCGCTACAGGTGCTTCGGCCCTTCAACCCGGCCAATGGCTGGAGATCCGGCAACAAAACGGCTCGTGGGACACCCAGCCGGTCAGCTGGGCCGATTACTCGGTAGGACAGCTGATGGAGGTTGTCTCTGTACAGGGCGACACATTGTTCTTGTCGGAACCGCTTCGTATAGACTACGACAGCGCCCTGAACGTGGAAGTATCCACTTTCACGCCTGCACGGCAAGTACACATCGAATGCTTGTCCTTCCAAAGAACCGACAGCGCCTCCTGCTTCTGCCCCGCTCTCAATTTCCGGCACGCCGTTGATTGCTCGGTCCGGGGTGTGGAAGGTCTCAAAAGCATCAGCGCCCACCTCCTGCTGGACGCTTCGTCACATATCACCGTTACCGGCTCCTATTTCCATGATGCCTACGAATATAACGGGAGCTCGATGCACGGGTACGGAATCGCACTGATCAACCATACCGGAAGCTCATTGATAGAGGATAACATCCTGAAACATCTCCGTCACTCGTTCTCCCTGCAGACCGGCGCAAACGGAAACGTCATCGCCTACAATTACAGTCTTGATCCGAACCGCTCCGAATTCCCGGCGAATTTCGGCGCCGACATCTCCATGCACGGGCATTTTCCCTACGCCAACCTCTTCGAGGGGAACATCGTCCAGAACATACAACTGGACCAGACGTGGGGACCCAGCGGCCCTCTTAACACGTTCTTTCGCAACCGGGCTGAGCTGTACGGCATTCTCATGACTTCAGGAACCGTCAATTCCGATACACAGAACTTCGTCGGCAACGAAGTGACCGGCACTGCGGCCTTTCAAGGCAACTACTCACTTGCCGGCAGCGGCCATTTCGAATTCGGAAACAATATCCGAGGCACAATCACTCCTGCTGGCACCGGAACTCTGAATGACATATCCTGCTACAGGACCGCTCTGCCTCTCTTCTGGAACATCACACAGCAATGGCCGAGCATCGGCTTTCCGAACGGTGCCGGCAGTGGAACGATTCCTGCAAGGGAGAGGTACCTGTCCTCCGGCGAAAAAACCCTCTGCGGACCGCAGTCATCCACCGGCACATCGGCGCTGAACATGTCGAGTGGAATCAGGGTCTATCCGAATCCGGTCCAATCCGGGGAAACCGTACGTATTTCCATCGACCGTTCAAAATCGAACTTCTGGGAACTTCAGGAGTTGACCGGAAGGCTTATCCGCCATTCTGATTGCAGGGAATCGCAAATGATTGAGATCCCTACGACGGGCATGCCTGCCGGAATCTACCTGCTCAGGATATTCAATGATGACGGGTACGCAAGCGAACGGATACTGCTGACCGAGTAGGCAGCAGCATTATCAAAACAGCCCCAGGTATTGCCTCGTCTTTTCTATGTCCAGGTACAGTACGCGGTCCGTCTCTACGAATTTCACCTGCTTCCTGTAATTCCCGACGAACTGCTCGAGCAGTGGTGAGCTTTGCATGGGGCGGCGGAATTCCAATGCCTGAGATGCCGTGAAGAGTTCGATTGCCAGTACCGTCTGCAGGTTGGAAACCACCTGCCAAAGTTTTGTCGCTGCATTGGCGCCCATGCTGACGTGGTCTTCTTGTCCGTTGGAAGAAACGATGGAATCGACAGATGCGGGCGTACACAGTTGCTTGTTCTGGCTGACGATCGAAGCGGCGGTGTATTGTGGAATCATGAATCCCGAGTTAAGGCCGGGATCGGCAACCAGGAAGGGAGGCAATCCTCGCTGTCCGGAGATCAACAGATACGTCCTCCGCTCGGAGATATTAGCCAGTTCCGCAAGAGCGATGGCCAGGAAGTCGGCTACGAGCGCCAACGGCTGCCCATGGAAATTACCCCCGGAAAGGATCTTGTCTTCGTCCGGAAAGATGGTCGGGTTGTCCGTAACGGAATTTATTTCAGTCATCACGACCTGTGCCACATACCCGATGGTATCGCGTGTAGCACCGTGCACCTGAGGGATGCAGCGGAAGGAGTAGGGATCCTGCACATGCTCCTTCTTCCGCTTGATGAGGCGGCTTCCTTTCAGCATGTTTCGGAAATTCGCCGCGACATCCGACTGCCCCTGGTGCGGACGTATGGCATGCAGGGATTTGTCGAACGGTTCAGGCCGACCGTCGAATCCCTCCAGGGATACGGCTCCGATGATATCCGCCAGTGATGACAGGTGGAATGCATGCAACAGGGAATAGGTCATCCACGCCGACATGAACTGGGTTCCGTTGAGCAACGCCAGTCCTTCTTTGGATTGAAGCTCGATCGGCTTCCAGTTGAATTTCCGCAAGGCGGCGGAAGCTTGGATTTTCTTTCCTTCCACCCGCACCTCGCCCTCGCCGATAAGCGGCAAGCACAGGTGTGCCAGCGGCGCCAGATCGCCCGAAGCACCGAGTGAACCTTGCCTGTATACAACGGGAAGGACATCCTGGTTGAAGAAATCCGCCAAACGCTCTACGGTCTGTAGTTGCACCCCGGAATTCCCATAGGAAAGTCCCTGTATCTTAAGCAGCAGCATCAGCCGGACAACATCGGTAGGTACTTCCTCTCCTGTCCCGCAGGCGTGGGAAACCATTAGGTTTCGTTGCAGACGACCCAGGTCCTTCTCTGAAATGGAACGGTTGTATAAGGCTCCGAACCCCGTATTGATACCGTAGATGGCTCCTTCGTGACGGTTGAGTTTGTCGTCCAGGAATTTCCTGCCGGCACGTATACGCTCCCGGGCGTTTTCTCCAAGGACCAGTCTGGGACGCTCACGCAGGATAGTTTCGACGGTCTCGAAATCGAGCGGCAGCGTATTGAGTTCGAATTTTTTCATGAGAAAGTTATAGGATTGCAGAAGCGGACGATGGAGACAGGAACGGATTCATTTCAACACATGCAACAACTCGTCCATAGTCAGGGTGGACTGTTCGCCGGAGGAAAGGTTTTTCACGGTGACGCTTCCGGACTTCATCTCCTCGGAACCGACCAGCGCGGCATAGGGTATCTTCTTGTTATCAGCGTAAGAAAGCTGCTTCTTCATCTTTGCGGCATCCGGATACAATTCGGCAATGATACCATCGTCACGCAGACGTCTGATCAATCCGAGACAATGCGACGCCTCCTCATCGCCGAAATTCACGAAGAGGATCCGTGTGGATGCCTGACTGAGGTCCGGGAATCCCTGTATCTCCTCCAGTACGTCACAGATACGGTCTGCACCGAAAGAGATACCGACACCTGAAACGCCTTTGAGGCCGAAGATTCCTGTCAGGTCATCGTAACGGCCGCCGCCGCAGACGGATGAAGTGAAAGTGGACCGGGCATCGTCTATCTTGACCTCGATGATGCAACCGGTATAATAATTAAGGCCGCGGGCCAATGTCACATCCAGCTCAGGCGCTTTTCCGGAAGGATCGGAACGCTCCAGGACGGAAAGCAGGAAACGTAATTCCTCGATGCCTTTTCTGCCAGTGTCCGAAGCTGCCAGTAGTCCGGAAAGCACCTCCAGCTTTTCATCGTTGGAACCCTTCATGGCAATGATAGGCTGAAGCGAACTGACTGCGGTTTCCGAAAGCCCTTTTGATCTCAGCTCTTCGTTCACCTTGTCCAAACCGATCTTATCGAGTTTGTCGATGGCTACCGTGATATCGATGATCTTGTCGGCGGCACCTAACACCTCGGCGATTCCGCTCAGCACCTTTCGGTTATTCAGTTTCACTGTAACGCCGAGTTTCAATTCGGAAAAGACATCACGGATGATGCTAATAAGCTCGGTCTCGTTAAACAAGGAATCGCTCCCGATCACATCCGCGTCACACTGATAGAACTCCCTGTATCGCCCCTTCTGGGGACGATCGGCCCGCCAGACAGGCTGTATCTGATAGCGCTTGAAGGGAAACACCAGCTCGTTCTGGTGCATCACCACGAAACGGGCAAACGGTACCGTAAGGTCATAGCGAAGACCTTTCTCGGTGATATCTGACAACTTAGGGTCGGAGACCTGTCGGATGGAATCCAGGACCGGACCGGAGTTAAGGATGCGGAAAAGAAGACGATCGCCTTCCTCTCCGTATTTGCCTTCAAGCGTGGACAGGTTCTCCATAGCAGGAGTCTCGATCTCCAGGAAGCCGTATCGCCTGTACACACCACGGATGACATCGAAGATGTGGTTACGGCGGAGCATCTCATCCGGCGTGAAATCCCGCGTGCCTTTAGGAATGGAAGGTTTCATAATTGAACGTAAAAATAAGCCGATTACGCCCCGGCGGATAACCCTCTGTTCCTTAAAATTTTCACAAAATCACAGCGAAAAAGCCGTGAACGAAAACGCAAAAACGAGATTATCACCGTTTCTTGGTGAATTCAACCCAAATCACACTCAGGATGGCAACGCCCAGGCATAAGAGGATTTCACGGTCATCCAAAGAATGCATCCCGAACAGGGACATGGCGGGTGGCCAAACCAGTATCGCCACCAGCAAAACGACAGTGATTGTGATGATAAGCGGGAGCAGCTTGTTGCGGTACCGGATTGTCGTGAGCACCGATCGTTCGCGGCTGCGCCCTGTAAGCGTAAGCAGGATATTAGAAAGCACGAGCGTCGTGAACACGACGCTTCTGACGGTTTCCTCTTCCGCTTGTCTCAGAAGATATGCATAAGCGACAATCATAAGACCGAGGGAAATAACCAGTCCCTGAAGCAGGCTCATGGAGAGCTCCCGCCAGGTGAAGAAGGCGACGGAGAACTTGCGGGGACGGCGGCTCATCAGCGCAGGTTCCATAGGCTCGTTCTCGAAAACGATGCTGCACGTAGGTCCCATCACCAATTCAAGGAAAATGACATGCACCGGCGTGAACAGACTCAGATAAGGCCAACCGAAAGCGATCGGCAGCAACACCACCGAGAGGATCGGCAGATGTATGGCGATGATATACTGGATGGCTTTCTTGAGATTCGCGTAGATCTTTCGACCCATGGCTACTGCATCGACCATCGCGGAAAGGTCGTCCTCCAGGAGTACGAGCGAAGACGCCTGACGTGCCACTTCCGTGCCGTGCTTACCCATCGATACCCCGATGTGGGCGGCTTTGAGCGCCGGCGCATCGTTGACGCCGTCGCCGGTCATGGCGACCACCTCGCCCTGCGCCTTAAGGGTACGGATCAGGCGAAGCTTGGTCTCCGGCGTGACGCGTGCGAACACCTCCGTGTCCTTTACAGCCGCGGACAACTCGGTGTCGTTCATGGTACTGATCTGGTCGCCGGTAAGGTATTTGTTAGGTCTTGGGAAACCGGCGACTGCCGCGATGTGGCAGGCGGTCAGAGGATAATCACCGGTGATCATCTTTACGTCGATGCCCGCCTGGTAAAACCGGGAGAGGACCTCGGGAATGTTTTCCTTCACAGGATCACTCAAGCCGACCAATCCCAGGAAGATCATGGGGATGTCATGCTGATCGGATGGCAACGGGTCATCCCCGAAAATCGCTCCCTTTGCTACAGCCAAGACCCGGAATCCCTGAAGAGCCATTTCTGATACTGCATCTTCGGCTTTGCGATGGGCGGCCGCATCGAGTTGGCAACAGGATAGTATCCCTTCCGGTGCGCCTTTAGATGCGACAATCCGTTTCCCATCAGCATCTGCGTAAACGTGCGTCATCATCGGGAAAGTGCCGGACAACGGATACTCGGACAGGAAGTTGAGCCGGCTGCCGTCATAACCGATTGACTCCGCCTTTACAACGATTGCCTGCTCCATCGCATCAAACGCATCCTGTTCGCTGGCAAGTCGTGCAAAACGTACAAGCTCCCTGCAGTCTGCCGAAACCTCTCCCCGCTCCGAACCATCGACCATACGTTCTTCCTTCGCGACATACAATCCCGCCACCGACATACGGTTCCGGGTGATGGTTCCTGTTTTGTCAACACAAATTACCGTCGCGGCTCCAAGCGCTTCTACCGTCTGCGGACGGCGGGCCAGGACACGTTTTCCTATCATCCGATAAGCGCCTAAAGCCATGAATACCGAAACCGCAACAGGGATCTCCTCGGGTATGACGGACATGGCCAGTGTAAGTCCGTGAAAAAGTCCGTGCAGGAGGTCCTTCGTCAGCAGATAATGATAACCCCAGACAAACAGGAAGGTGGTGATTCCGACAAGCGCCATGGACCTGACGAAAACGGAGACCTGCCGCTGGAGCTGTGTCTTTTCCTGTTCGACTTCCTTCAGCCCGGCACCGATACTGCCGATCCTGCCTGCAGGTCCAACCGCTGTCACTTCGAGTACAGCTACGCCACGAACGACAGTGGTTCCGGCATAAACCGGATCCCCCACTTCGGATTTTTCCACCGGCAGGGATTCCCCGGTAAGCAGCGATTCGTTCACGGAGAGATCGTTCTTGCTCACCAAACGACCGTCGGCCGGTATGCGGTCGCCCTCGGCTATCCGAACCAGATCCCCAACAACGACCTCCTCTGAGCTTATCTGGTACTCCTTCCGGTTCCTTATGACGGTGGCCTTGGGTTTGATCAGTTCGGCCAGAGCCCTCAACGCCTTCTCGCTTCGCAACTCCTGGAAAACGGAGGTGCCGGCGACCACCGTCAGTGCCCCGAGCATCAGGAATCCCTCGCTGTGCTGACCGGTAACAAAATACAGTCCGCATGCGACCAGTAATAAAAGCAACATCGGTTCGAAAAGTATTCCGAAAACGACCCGGAACCGCCTTCTGCCCTGCACAGGCAGGATATTCGGACCATGGATCTCCCTCGACCGCACCACCTCCTCGGCAGTAAGCCCGTTAAGTAAGGATTGGTCCGTTGAGAGATTGGATGACATGTCAGCGAAGCATCACGAAAGACTGACGTGAACGATGTTCATAGGCTCTCAATGTACAGCACCGATCGGTCTTATCCAAAGACGAGGATCATTGTCGGACATAAAGCGTGATTGAAGAAAGTACAAAAGAACGGGAGATGGCGCCGTATCCTCAACGTACCAAAGTGACGTGCCCGATGTACCGTGTCTTCTTGTTACGGATATCGATGGCGTCGATGACATATTCGTAAACATCGTTCTGGCAAGGATTTCCGTTATGGTAGTAGGTGCCGTCCCAAGGAGAGTCAAAATTGACGGAATGGGAGATCTCGCGGCCCCAACGGTCGATGATCCACATCTCATAGCGTATGATGTTCCTGCCGATGGCGATGAAGCCGTCGTTAACGCCGTCACCGTTCGGTGTGAACGCATTGGGAATGAAGATGGAGGACTCGGGCTCTACGCGGACAATGCCGGTGATGGTATCCAGACAGCCCCCCTCGTTCACGACCACCTGGCGTACGATGAAGGTGCCGGTGTCCGAATAGTGATGCGACGGGTTCTGAGCTCCGTAGATGGTAGTACCGTCGCCGAAATCCCAGAACCAGGTGACCGCTCCTGAACTGGCATCGTAAAAGTTGACATCAGAGGCGACTTCGGAAATCGTACCGGCGGACTGATTGAAGCCTGCGACCGGATTGCCGAATACCTGAACGGCCTGTTGCACCGTATCGGCGTCCGTACAGCCTTCCGGGCTGGTGATGATGACGGAGACATTGTAAAACCCGGGCTCGGCGTATGTATGAACCGGTGAAGCACTGCTTGAAAGTGTGTTATCATCGAGATTCCACTGGAAGGAGGAACCTGCCGGCACCTGATAGATATTTCCGAAATGAACCACTACCGGGGAACATCCGATGTAGGTACGAGGCGTGAAGGTAGCAACCGGGGTAGGATTTACCCGGATGTAAACGGTATCCTGCACCGAAGGACTGCAACCGTCACTGACGGTGACAACGAACGCGGAATCACTTACAGGGTGAATGACCGAGGATGAGGTCTGGATGGAGCCGTTGTTCCAGCTGTAAGCATAGGGCCCTCCGTTACCTCCGCCTGCCACAGCGCTAACAGTGGCTGAATCTCCGCTGCAAATCTGGGGCAAAGGAGCGGACTGGACCTGAAGCGGCGGATAATAATTGACAGGAATCTGCTGCGGCGCGGAGGCGCAACCGTTTGCATCCGTGACAAATACAGAATAGACAGTAGATGTGCCGGGAGATACCGTAATGGAATCGCCGGTACCACCGTTGCTCCATGTATAGGTTAATGGCTGTGTGCCTCCGGTCACAACCGCAGACAGAGTTCCGTTCTGTCCGATACATAACACAGGCGGACCGGCTACCTGCAGCGTAAGCGGAGCCGGTGTGGAGACTGAAGCGGAGGCGGTAGTGGTACAACCGTTGATATCCGTGATGACTACGGAATAGTTCCCTACGCCGAGATTGCCGACTGAAGATCCTGTCATACCACCCGGTGACCATAAATATTGGTAGCTGCCGGAACCGCCGCTTACAGATGCTTGGAGTACAGCATCCGACATGCCGAAACAGGAAACAGAGCCATCGGCAAGCGATACCACTACAGGAGAAGGTTCCGTGACGGTCTGCTGCAATTGAATAGTACAACCGGACGCATCCGTTACAGTGACCGCGTAGGTACCGGCCGGCAAGGCGTTGAGATTTGCTGATGTTCCGCCGCCGGGAAGCCAAACATAGGAATAAGCTCCATTACCGCCGGAGACCGAAACGGAAGCGGAACCGTCCGTACCGCCGTTGCAACTGACTGCCACAGAGGAACCGGTCACTGCAAGAGGCGGAGGCTCGGAAACCGTCACAGCCGAAAGGCTGGTACATCCGTTGGCGTCGGTGACTGTCACCGAGTATTGTCCCGCCGGCAAGCCCGATGGATTCTGAACCGTGCCACCGGCCGGCGACCACTGATAACTGTAGCCGGGTGTGCCGCCGACTGCCGTAACACCTGTACTTCCCGTAGATGCGCCGTTGCAATCGACCGGATTGGAAGTGACGGAGGCGACAACAGGAGAAGGCTCGGTAATCTGCACGGAAGAAGCGGAAACACATCCGTTCGCATCGGTCACAGTAACCGGGTAGATGCCGGCTGTCAGACCTGAAATGGTATCGTTGGAAAGCCCTCCCGGCCAGGAAATGATGAACGGAGCAGTACCCGAAGATATCTGAACAAACGCAGTACCGTCAGCGCCGCCGTTGCAACTGACAGACTGAAGCGGAGCGGCTGCAAGTACCGGTGAACCGGTATTCTGAACAATCACCGAGGACGTAGTAATGCAACCGTTCGCATCGGTGACAGCGACGGAATATGTACCGGCTGCCAGTCCGCTTGCAGACGCTGAAGATCCGCCGGCAGGCGACCAGCTGTAGGAATAACCTGCCGTACCGCCGGTGGCGGAAACGGAAGCCGAACCGTTAGCCGAACCGCACAGCGCAGGCGAAGAGGAGACAGAAAGTACGACAGCTGAAGGTTGTCCTACTTGTGTCGATGAGTTGACCGTGCAACCGTTAGCATCAGTGACCGTGACAGTGTAACTACCTGCGGGCAGACCGGTTACGGTCGGGGAAGCAGCACCGGTCGACCACGAGTAGGAATAGGGCGAAGTTCCTCCGGTCGCTCCGGCAGATACAGACCCGTTGGTGCCACCAAAGCAGGAAGCGGGTACCGAACTTGCAGAAGGCACTACAGGAGAAGGCTGAACGACAGAAGCGGCCAGTGTCGTGGAACATCCGTTAGCATCCGTGACTGTTACCGTGTAGGTACCGGCAGCGAGTCCGGTGGCGGCAGATGCGTTGCCTGCCCCGCCGGACCAGGAATAGGAATATGGCGAAGTACCGCCGGTGACAGTGAGTGAAACAGTACCGTTATTACCACCATTACAGGAAACAGGGGTTGAAGCAGAAACAGGTACCACCGGTGAGGGCTGGGTGATGTTGACCGTGGCGACGGAAACACATCCGTAGGTGTCCGTAACAGTGACGTTGTAAGTGCCGGCCGAAAGGCCGTTGGCGGTGGTTCCGGTGCTGCCGCTGCTCCAATTGTAAGCATACGGGGCCGCCCCGCCTGTAGCAGTAACGATTGCCGAACCGTTGGAGCCACCGTAGCAGCTGACAACGGATTGAACCGCAGCCGAGGCAGTGGGAGCACCTGAGTTGGAAACCGCAGCGACAGCAGTCTGCGTACATCCGTTGGCATCGGTCACAGTAACGGTGTAGGAGCCGGAGGCAAGGTTGCTAACCGAAGTTCCGTTGCCGCCTCCGGGAGTCCAGGTGTACTGATAACCGGGATTGCCGCCGGATGCATTCACAGTCGCGGACCCATTAGACGAACCGCACAAAGCCGGTACCGTAGTGGTCGTAAGGACGATCGGGGAAGGTTGGCTGATTGTGACGTTGACTACCGCGGTACACCCGCTGTTATCCGTTACCGTAACAGCATAAGAACCTGCAGAAAGTCCGCTTGCCGATGATGAAGCACCGCCACCGCCTGACCAGGAATAGGTATAACCGGGTGTGCCTCCGCTGACCTGGACAGATGCCGAACCGTTAGCAGCACCGTTGCAGGTAGCCGGCAACGAGGACGCTACCGGAACGACCGGAGTAGGCTGTGTTACCACCGCCGAAACAGTGGTTGTGCAGCCGCTCGCATCGGTAACGGTGACCGTATAGGTGCCGGCAGCAAGTCCGGAAACTGAAGATGTGTTGCCTGCCCCTCCTGACCACGAGTAGGAATAGGGCGACGAACCGCCTGTAACGGAAACAGCAGCAGTACCGTTGTTACCTCCGTTGCATGAGACAGGTGTTGAAACCGGAACCGGAACAATCTGAGGAGGCTGAGGAATGGTCACCGTGGCAATTGAGACACAACCGACGTTGTCGGTGACAGTGACATTGTAGGTGCCGGCTGACAGATTGCTTGCAGTGGCACCAGCACCGCCGTTACTCCAACTATAGGAATAAGGGGCGGAACCGCCTGAAGCTGTCACCCCTGCAACACCGTTGGAACCGCCAAAGCAACTTACAGGAGTTTGAAGCGTTGCAACAGCAGTCGGAGCACCGGAATTGGAAACAGCGGCGATCGCAGTCTGTGTGCAGCCGTTGGCATCTGTGACAGTCACCGTGTAAGAGCCGGATGCAAGATTGCTGATCGATGTGCCGGTTCCGCCACCGGGAGTCCAGCTGTACTGGTAACCGGCAGTCCCGCCAGTTGCGCTGACACTGGCGGAGCCGTTTGCCGATCCGCATATCGCGGGAACCGTTGAAGTAACAAGTACGATCGGAGGAGGCTCGGTTACGGTGGCAGTGGCGGATGAGGTACATCCGTTATTGTCAGTCACGGTGACAGTAAAAGAACCTGCGCCGACATTTCCTGTAGAGGACCCCGTCGATCCGTTGGACCACAGGTAGGAATAGCCCGGCGTTCCGCCGCCGGCCTGGACCGTTGCAGAACCGGTGGATGCTCCTGCACAACCGACCGGCAAGGCCGACGCCGTTGAATTAAGTACGGCAGGCTGGGCGACCACTGCAGATGCAGTCATCGTACAGCCGTTGGCATCCGTAAGGGTTACGATGTAAGTGCCGGCAGTCAGGTTGGAAGCGGAAGAAGACGAACCGCCGGAAGGCGACCATGAATAGGTATACCCCGGCACACCGCCGGTAGCATTGACAGAAACCGAACCTCCGGGCGCGCCGGCGCATGGAGCGGGTGTAGCTGCTGTAACCGGCACTATCGGTGGAGGCTCTACGATGGTCACCGTATCAGTGCCTACGCAACCGTTTATATCGGTCACGGTCACAGGAAAAATACCGGCGGTAAGATTGGTAGCGACCTGTCCGGTGGCTCCTCCCGGCCAGGATATGGAAAAAGGTCCGTTCCCACTGTTGATCTGCACAGAGGCTGAACCGCCTGATCCGCCGGCACATCGCACATTGGTAAGTACGCTTGCTGTTACTGCAGGACCACCGGCATTAGCTATGGAGATGGAAGTAGAAGATGTACAACCGTTCGCGTCCGTAATGGTGACGCTGTAGCTGCCCGAAGGTACGCCTGACACATTGGAGCCTGAATACCCGCCGGGAGACCATGCATACTGGTACGAAGGAGTGCCTCCGCCGGCTATGGCGGAGAGCGAGCCGTTGGCGATACCACATGTGGCAAGGGTGCTGCTGCCGGTCAATATCAATGGTGAGGGTTCACTTACCGTTGCAGTGGTGGTGGTGGTGCAACCATGACTGTCCGTTATAGTGACCGAGTAGCTGCCCGCGGCAAGGGATCCCGCGGTCGCGACGCTTGCACCGGATGACCAGCTGTAGGTGTAACCGGGCGTACCTCCCGAGGCTGAGGCGATGGCCGAACCGGAGGCTTCGCCGTTACACAAAGCCGGGACCGTCGTGGCATTGGCGACGACCGGCGAAGGCTGGCTGACGGTTACCGAGGATGTAGCCGTACATCCGTTAGCGTCCGTGGCCGTAACTACGTAACTACCTGCTGCCAGCCCGGTTAGGGACGAACCTGCTCCGCCCGGATTCCACGAATAAGAATAGGGTCCCGAACCGCCGGATGCCGTTGCAGACACGCTTCCCGTAGGTGCCCCGTTGCAGTCGGCAGGAACGGACACAGGAACAGGCACTACCGGAGTGGGAGAGGTGACGGTTACAGGGACCACGGATGTACAACCGTTGGCATCCGTGACCGTTACAGAATAGGAGCCGGCAGCGAGACCGGTCGCCGTAGAACCTGATGCCCCGTTGGACCATGAAAAAGTATAAGGCGACGTTCCTCCGGAGGGCTGTACCGTAGCCTGCCCGTTGGCAGAACCTACGCAGAGAGTCGGTGAAGGCGTAACCGTCGCCGTAGGTGGCGGGTTGACTGTCACCTGAACGTTCGCTGTCGCCGTGCAGCCGGCAGCACTGGTGACGGTAACCTGATAGCTCTGACTTTGGGTCGGAGAGACGGTGACGGATGAGCCCGACTGGCCTCCGGGTGACCATGAATAGGTCCCGCCGCCGGAGACAGTAAGTGTTGCGGATTGCCCGCTGCAGATGCTCGGAGGAGCTGAAATTACAGGAACAGGCGGCGGCTGGACGGTCACCGGTTGGGTCACAGTAGCAGTACAACCGGCAGCGTTGGTGACCGTGAGCGTAACGTTGTAGGTACCGGCTCCGGGAAAGGTATAATTCGGACTCTGGTTGCTCGAGGTATTGCCTCCTCCGAAATTCCATTGGGTCTGGACGATGGAACTTGCGGGGGTAGAAGTGTTGGTCAGCGACACCGGACTTCCTGCGCATGGCGAAGTAGCCGTGAATGCAGCGACAGGAGGCAACGGAGCAGGGCTGACCACGACGGTATCCCTGCTGGTACAACCTCCGCTGGTGACGGAAACTACATACGTTCCGGGGCCGACGGTGGTATTGGCTGTTGTGGCACCGTTGCTCCACTGGTAGGAGTAGTTGCCATTGGTGCCATTGCTTGCCGTTGCGGAAAGTGTCGTGGTAGCCGCGCCACCACAAGTAAGCGCGACATCCGGACCGGCATTGACCAAAGGACCCTGAACATTGATGCAATAGGTAAAAGTCTGGATGCCGTACACCGGACAGGCATTGTCCGTGACGGTGGCCGTGAAGCATGTTGAAGAGCCGATATCGGACTGGGAAGGTGTCCAGCAGAAAGTTCCGGTAGGCCGGCTTCCCGAACCGGGACTGAAGGTGGCGCCGGGGATAGAATTGTCCCAGTCCAGCGTCACCGTTTGTGACCCGTCCGCATCGGAAGTATTGATGTTGAAACACGTCTGCTGACCGGCACAGGCATTGATGGAGAAATTGTTCGTACCGTTTATTCCGCTTGCCTGAGGCAGCACGTTGGTACAGTTGATCACGGTCACCTGGATGTCGCGCTCCACAGTACCGATCAGAACACCATTGCGGTATTCCCTAACGAGTACGGCCATTACGGTAACCTCCATCATCTGCGGGGTGAAGCAGAAGTCGCCGGTGGTCACATCGAAGCTCATCGCCGGAGAGGAGGTCAGCGGCTGCTGGGCGGAAAAACCCGGCAGGTAATTGAGCGTTGCGCCCAGCGTGGTGCGCGGGGGTATCAATTGGTAGACAATCGAATCACCGTCAGGGTCGTAGGCACCGTGACTGAAGCAGAATTGCTGGCCTTGGCAGACAAATGGAACCGGAAGGTTGGAAAAGACCGGAGAATGGTCGTTTCGTGTGGCAGAGTTGTTTATCGTCGCGAAGACATTCAGATTTTGCGACAGCGGGTTGGGAATAGTCGTGATCGCGGCATTCCTGCAGCAAAGATCGTACTCCAACGTCCAGTAGTTGCAGTTGCTCGGCAATGTGACTACCCCGCGGTAAACGTACTGCTGGATACCGGTGAATGTCCCCCCGTTACACGTGGAAAGTGCAGAGGGACATAGCGGAGTGATTTCCTGACCGGTACCGGGAATCAGAGTGACAAGAACGGGCAGATAAGTACCGTTACAGGAGTTGTAGACGTCGATGTAGTCGGCTGGCGCGACAGGAATTCCGATGCAATCACGGTAAATGGTCAGTGTAATCTCATACTGATTACCACCCAAGGAACGGTAGGTAAGGTCAGCCCCCATCGAATGCGTGGCCCTTGCAATCGGGGCATACGCAATCAAAAGCACAAGAGAAAGTAAAGACTTGTGTAGTATTTGTTTCAAATCAGATTCGATGGGTTACACTCAAAAACTGAAAACCGATCCTCACTTCATCCTGTCTACAAATTTACCACTACCCTACCCTAAAGGCAAACAGAATGCGATGAAAACCAAGTTTTTCTCGAGAGTAAATATAGCAAAGACAGCAGTGGTAGCCTAACTGATTTTAGTCATATTCTTGCAAGGAAACGTCCTAAAACAGGAAGAAAAATATTCCCAAAATCGGTCGTGCAAATCCCATCCCTTCATGCAAGGGTTCAAAATGTCCAAAATCAGGAAATAATTACCTGATTGGCTACCGCTTCCCCGGTGATGAACCGGGAAAAACAGTAAAAAAACAACATTATCCCCTTACAAGCGACTTGTACCGTATCCGGTGAGGTTGGGCATCCCCCAGCCTTTGCCGCTTGTTTTCCTCGTATTCGGAAAAGTTACCGTCGAAGAAATAGACTTGGGAGTCGCCCTCGAAAGCCAGGATGTGAGTGGCCACACGGTCCAGGAACCAGCGGTCGTGGGAGATGATTACTGCACATCCGGCGAAATTCTCGATGGCCTCCTCGAGAGCCCGTAGCGTATTTACATCGATATCGTTCGTCGGTTCGTCCAACAATAACACGTTGGAGCCCTGCTTGAGCGCGATGGCGAGATGGACGCGGTTTCGCTCACCGCCCGAAAGCACCTCCAGCTTCTTTCCCTGGTCGTTGCCGCTGAAATTGAACTTGGAGACATAGGCACGGGAGTTCAATTGACGCCCCCCGACAATCATGTTATCAGTGCCCCCTGAGATGATCTCGTACACTGTTTTACCGGGAATAAGATCGTCGTGTGACTGATCGACATAAGCGACCTGTACCGTTTCACCGATACGGATACTTCCGGCATCCGGCTTCTCCAAACCCATGATCAGCTTGAACAGCGTGGTCTTACCGGCTCCGTTCGGTCCGATCACTCCCACAACACCTGCGGGCGGAAGCGAGAAAGTAAGATTCTCGAATAACAATTTCTCCCCGAAAGTCTTGGAAACATTATCGAACTCGATGACCACCGATCCAAGTCTCGGTCCCGGGGGAATGAAAAGTTCCAGCTTGTCTTCACGCTCCTTCACGTCTTCGTTCAGGAGTTTATCGTATGCGGCGATACGCGCCTTCGACTTCGCATGACGTCCTTTGGGCGACATCCGTACCCAGTCCAGTTCCCGCTCCAAGGTCTTGCGGCGCTTGCTCTCCTGCTTTTCCTCCTGAGCCAGACGGTTCGACTTCTGCTCCAGCCAAGAAGAGTAATTACCCTTCCAGGGAATGCCTTCGCCACGGTCCAGCTCAAGTATCCATCCGGCGACATTATCAAGGAAATAGCGGTCGTGCGTGACGGCGATTACGGTTCCGGAATACTTCTGCAGGTGCTGCTCGAGCCAAAGCACGGATTCCGCATCCAAATGGTTGGTAGGTTCGTCAAGCAACAGGATGTCGGGAGCCTGTAATAGCAGTCGGCACAAAGCGAGGCGGCGACGCTCACCGCCTGACAGGTTCTGAACGGACGAATCAGGGTCAGGACAACGCAAGGCGTCCATGGCGACTTCGATCTGGTTGTCAAGCTCCCATCCGTTGGCGGCATCGATGGCGTCCTGCACCTGACCTTGCCGTTCGATGAGCTTGTTCATCTCATCGTCGGACATCGGCTCGGCGAACTTGTTGTTGATTTCCTCGAACTCTCGAAGGAGATCCACCGTCTTCTGTGCACCTTCCATGACGATTTCACGGGCATTCTTCGAGGGGTCCAGCTCCGGCTCCTGGGAGAGATAACCCACCGAATATCCCGGCGAGAAGACGACCTCACCCTGAAACGACTTTTCCAGTCCGGCGATGATCTTCAGCAAGGTGGACTTACCGGCTCCGTTCAAACCCAGGATACCGATCTTGGCTCCGTAATAAAAGGAGAGGTAGATGTCCTTCAATACCTGCTTCTGGGGCGGGTACGTCTTGCTGACACCCACCATGGAGAATATTATTTTCTTGTCGTCTGACATGTTGCTGTTTTTTTCGGTTGAGAACTTTAGCGAATCGGCACGAAAACTTCTTCGTTTTCCGCACGGATTTATGCTTTTTTAGAGTAGAAATTCGACCTGCAATTTCGTCAAAATTTGTCGAATAATGAAGTCATTACAGCATCCTTGTCCGGAGAAAAATCCGGGAAGCCTTTTGGTCCGAGCGTTTGTCGTTCTCGCGCTAATAGGCACGACTGCACATGCCCGGGAGGTATCAAATCCTAACCCGCTGGCCCTTTCCCTTCAGAAGGCACTTTCAGAAGCCGTTTCGCAGCAGGAGATGTTTTCCGTCTTCATCGCCGGTGATACTTCAAAAATCCGTGTTGCGGTCCAGTCCGTTGGTGGCCATATCCGCTATTTCGCCGGAAACATAGCTTCTGCAGCTGTTCCGGCCGGCCGCATCCCCGAACTGGGCAGATCGGAAGGTATTCTCCGAATCGAATCCTGCAACACCCGCCTGCAGCCGCTAAACGACCAGATGATCATCAACAGCCATGCGCAGGAAGTGCATCTCGGCTTCAACCTGCCGCAAGGCTACCAGGGCGAAAACGTCATCATGGGAATCATCGACGAAGGCATCGACTTCACCCATCCCGATTTCCGGGACCTTTTCGGACGCACACGACTGAAATACGTGTGGGATCAGACCATTACCAATACGGATACCTCCACACGACCTGCGCCTTACGGGTACGGCAAGGAATTCATTGGAAGCCGGATAGACACCTCTTCCGAACACACCGACGGCCGCTACAGCCACGGCTCGCATGTGGCGGGAATCGCATGCGGCAACGGACTATCGGTGAACAATTACAAAGGAGTCGCACCAAAGTCGGACATCATCGTGGTGAAGATGAATCTAGACCAACCCGACGACGGCTTCCTTTCCAATTTTGTCGATGCCGTCAAATACATTTTTGACCGTGCCGACCAAGAGGGAAAGCCCGCGGTCATCAACGCCAGCCTCGGCACGTATTTCGGTTCTCACGACGGGAAAGACATACAGGCTCAAGCTGTAGATTATCTGATCACCCAGAAGCCGGGCCGCACGCTCGTTGCCGCAGCGGGCAACGCCGGAAACTCGCCCATACACCTGCAATACCAGGTGAACAGTGACACCTCCTTCACCTGGCTTCAAAATCCGGGCAACGGAATCTATATCCAACTGTGGGGCGACTCTGGAAATTTCGAGAATATCCGTTTCTCCGTGGGAGCCGAAAGGATCCGACCGGATTTCGACCTGTTGGGGCGTGTTCCTTTCCGTACAGCAGTCATGCAGCCGGGCATCCTGATTACCGATACGCTTTTCGACGGCAGCAACAGGATCGGCATCGTGCAAAGCGGTTCGGAATTCTGGAACGGCAACTGGAGCTATGAGTTCTACATCCTGCCCGACTCGACGCAGAACATCGCAGGCAACGACACATCCGCCTATCTCTGGCGGCTGGAAACGACCGGCAACGGATCACTTGACGGATGGAGCTTCAACATGGTTTTCGACAACCTGCCTCCTGCAACAGTCTACCCGGGAATCAATCGTTATCGGCGACCCGATGCCCGACAGAACATCGTTTCCAGTTTCACCTGCAGCGAAAAAGTGATCACCGTAGGCAGTTATAACAACAGGAACTACTACACCAACGCCAACTACGCGATCACCCGTGACACCGCCATCGTACCGGGCGACATTTCCGGATTCTCCAGTCACGGCCCGACACGCGACGGACGCAACAAACCGGATATCACGGCGCCCGGCGCCTGGGTGCTTTCGTGCGGCACCCAAGCGGAACTCAATATACTGTCAGCACTCGTGCCGGAAGCGGTTGCCGCCGGCCGCAAGCACAAACGCAGCAGCGGGACATCGATGGCTGCTCCCGTCGTAGCAGGCGTAGCGGCGCTATACCTGGAGCGCTATCCGCAGGCGACATGGTTCGACGTCAAACGTGCGGTACTGGACTGCGCGGACCGTGACAATTTCACTTCCGGAAATTTACCGGATAACACATGGGGATACGGCAAGGTGAACGCCTACAAGACAGTAAAAGGATGTACTGTCGGGATTGATGATGCCGAATTTAACGACGGTCTGCACCTGGAAGTATGGCCGAACCCCGCCGATCAGACGAGTCATGTGGAATACGACCTTTTATCTTCGGGTAAAAAAGGAGTCTTGTATGTACACGACGCACTGGGCAGGACATTGCGGACACTACCCCTCGATGCTCTCTCCGGGGCCATCCCAATGGGCGAGTTCGCACTGCCGCCCGGTTGGTACACTTTCACACTGGCTGTGGAAGGCAGGTCTGCAAAGACACGCAAGGTAGCCGTCTACTGAAAAGACATACCACCCGGAAGGTATTCTTACCTTTGCCGACCGTCATGAAGGATTATCTCTCGCTGATCAAATTTTCGCATACTGTTTTCGCGCTCCCCTTTGCCGTAATCGGCTTCTTCCTGGGCACCGTCGAGACCGGCGCAGCTGTCGACTGGCAGTTGTTCCTGAAAGTGATTTTGTGCATGGTTTTTGCCCGCACCTCGGCCATGGCCTTCAACCGCTATGCGGACAGGGTCGTGGACAGCCGAAACGAAAGGACACGATCCCGCGAAATTCCCAGCGGAAAACTATCTTCAGCCGCCGTTCTGGCACTTGTTGTACTCAGCTCCGCCGCTTTCGTGGCAGTCACCGGCACCATCAACAAACTTTGCTTCTTCCTCTCTCCTGTCGCCTTGGCGGTTGTGCTCGGATACTCCTACACCAAGCGTTTCACATGGCTCTGCCATGTCGTACTGGGAATAGGATTATCGCTGGCTCCCATCGGCGCATATCTGGCTGTGACCGGACAGTTCGCCCTCACCCCCGTGTTGTTCTCCCTAGCGGTGATCACATGGGTCAGCGGATTCGACATCATCTACGCCATGCAGGACGAATCATTCGACCGTGAGCAGCAGCTTTACAGCATCCCTTCCGTATTCGGCGGAAAGAAAGCGCTGTTTGTTTCGGTAGTACTGCACGGACTGACCGTGGTTTTTTTAACCTTGGCCGGCATCCGCGAAAACGGAGGGGTATTCTATTGGACAGGATGCGTCATCTTCACCTCCCTGCTTGTCCGACAGCATCTGCTGGTACGGCCTAACGACTTGTCGCGTGTTAATGCTGCATTTTTCACCACGAACGGCATAGCCAGCGTCGTCTTCGGGGCTTTCGTGGTACTGTCGCTTCTGGTCGGCTGAGAGGCTCCGCTTTTTTAACTATCTTTGAATCGATACCTACGACCTAAATTGCGGGGTTTATGCAGCCAAAAGTGGAAGAGCTGAACAAGGAAATCAGCATGGAGGACTACAAGAAGGAAATCCTCAACGACTACCGTATCGCCAACGAGAGCCGGCAGGCCAGCTTGCTGGGCCGCAAAGAAGTGCTTACCGGAAAAGCGAAATTCGGAATCTTCGGCGACGGTAAGGAACTGGCCCAGATCGCGATGGCCAAGCAGTTCCGAAACGGCGATTACCGGTCGGGGTATTACCGCGACCAGACCTTCATGTTCGCCATTGGCGAATCCGACGTACAGAAGTTCTTCTCGCAGCTATATGCCGATCCGGATGTCGATGCCGAGCCTGCATCCGCCGGCCGCTCCATGAACGGGCACTACTCGACTCGGATGCTGAACGATGACGGCACCTGGAAGCGGATGACTGCCTCCAAGAACTCGTCTGCAGACATATCCCCGACCGCCGGTCAGATGCCGCGTCTGGTCGGACTGGCATGGGCATCCAAACTATATCGTAACAATCCGGGGTTGCACGGTCTGACGGGTTTTTCAATTGACGGCAACGAAGTAGCGTTCGGCACCATTGGCGACGCCAGCACTTCCGAAGGCATATTCTTCGAAGCCATAAACGCAGCAGGTGTGCTGCAGATACCCATGGCCGTTTCCGTATGGGATGACGGCTACGGAATTTCCGTCCCTGCACGATACCAGACCACCAAGCAGAACATATCAGAGATCCTGCGCGGTTTCGCACGTAGCGAAAAAAGCCCCGGATACGTCATTCTTACCGCAAAAGGATGGGATTATCCCGGACTTTGCGAGATGTACCGGAAAGGCATCAGTATCTGCCGGGAAGAGCATGTTCCTGTCCTGTTCCATGTACGTGAGGTGACACAGCCGCAAGGCCATTCCACCTCCGGTTCCCACGAACGCTACAAGACAAAGGAGCGTCTGCAATGGGAAGAGGACTTCGATTGCATACTGAAAATGCGTGAATGGATCATATCCTCCGCTATCGCAGGCGAAGAGGAATGTGACGCCATAGAGGCCGAAGCGAAAAAGACGGTTTCTGCTGCACGCGACGCCGCCTGGAAGCATTACATGGATCCCATCCGTGAAGAACTCCGTCAGGCAGTGGAGGCAATCGGCAAAGTCGCCGCGAACAGTCCTCAAAAAGCATTCATCGAAAAAACTGCCGCCGACCTGTCAGCGATACTTGCTCCGGCGCGCAGGGACATCGTTGCTGCGGTCCATGCCGCACTGCGGTTCTCCCGCGGAGAAGACGCTCCTGCACGAACCGCGCTGGTCGCCTTGGCCGGACGACTTTCCGCAGAAAACGCCGAACGCTACAACTCCCATCTCCACAGTGAATCCGCTGAGGCCGCCGTCACGATTCCCTCCGTACCTGTCGACTACGCTGCGGATGCCCCGATGGTGGACGGACGCGAGGTGCTTCAGGCCAACTTCGACGCGCTCTTCGCGAACGACCCGAGACTGGTCGCCTTCGGGGAGGACCTGGGATTCATCGGCGACGTGAACCAGGGATTCGCCGGATTACAAGCCAAATACGGTGAGGTGCGCATCACCGATACCGGGATCCGTGAAGCCACGATCGCCGGTCAAGGCATCGGTCTCGCTTTGCGCGGCCTCCGCCCTATCGCAGAAATCCAATACCTCGACTATCTCCTATACGCCATTCAGATCCTGAGTGACGACCTCGCTACCCTGCAATATCGGACGAAGGGCGGCCAGAAAGCTCCGCTCATCATCCGCACCCGCGGCCACCGGCTGGAAGGCATCTGGCACAGCGGTTCCCCCATGGGAATGGTCATCAATGCGGTGCGCGGCATCCACGTGCTGGTGCCACGCAACATGACTCAGGCGGCAGGATTTTACAATACGGTGCTGGCCGGTGACGACCCTGCCATCATCGTCGAATGCCTGAACGGATACCGGCTCAAGGAAAAGATGCCTTCGAACCTTTCACGCTTCCGGGTTCCGATCGGAGTTCCTGAAATTCTGGAGGAAGGAGCCGACCTCACGATCGTTTCTTACGGCTCGACCCTCCGTGTGATACAGGATGCGATCAAGCAGCTGAAGCAACTGGATATTTCCGTCGAACTCATCGATGTGCAGACATTGCTTCCTTTCGACCGCCACCATGCGATCGTGAAGTCCTTGCAAAAGACAAACAAGCTGTTGGTCGTGGACGAAGACGTTCCCGGCGGAGCATCCGCATATATCCTGCAGAAGATCGTAGAAGAGCAGCAAGGATTCCGCCACCTGGACGCACCTCCTGCCACGCTCACGGCCAAAGCCCACAGGCCGGCCTACGGCTCCGACGGTGACTATTTCTCCAAACCCAACGTGGAGGATGTCATCGATGCCGTATATGCCATGATGCACGAGTATGACCCGGCAAGGTATCCGCTTTACAAGTGACGCCATGGAACGGATCACTGAACAGGAATCCAATTACAAGCAACTCGACCGTTTGTCGGTAACGGAGTTGCTGGAAGCCATTAACCGTGAAGACCGTTCGGTACCGGATGCCGTGAAGCTCGCCATTCCCGCCATCACTTCTGCGGTGGAAATCATCACGGAACGCATGAAAAATGGCGGTCGCCTTTTCTACATCGGCGCCGGCACCAGCGGAAGACTTGGAATCGTGGACGCTTCAGAGCTACCTCCCACCTACGGCCTCGAACACGGCCGTGTCATCGGACTGATCGCCGGCGGCGATACGGCCATCCGCAAGGCGGTGGAATTCGCTGAAGACGATCCCGAACAAAGCTGGCGGGACCTCCAGGCTTTCAACATCTCCGGGAAGGACGTGGTGCTTGGCATTGCCGCCTCCGGGACGACACCTTATGTAGTAGGAGGCTTGGAGCGCGCCCGGAAGGAAGGCGTCCCCGCAATCGCCCTTACGTGTAATCCGGGATCACCACTCGCCGCTGCCGCTGATCTTTCCATCGTAGTCGTGGTAGGTCCCGAGGTCGTGACAGGCAGCACCCGCATGAAGGCCGGAACCGCCCAGAAGCTGGTGCTGAACATGATTTCCACGGCGACCATGGTGAAATTGGGACGGGTAAAAGGCAGCAAAATGGTCGATATGCAGCTGACCAACAACAAACTCGTGGACCGGGGCACGCGCATGGTCATGGAAGCTTTGGGCATAACAGAAGCGGAGGCCAACGAGCTACTGCTGCGACATGGCAGCGTCCGCAAGGCGATCGACTCGAGGCTATAAGATTCGACAGTCATGCAGGACATCGAACCGTTCTACAACTGGAGGGAGTTCTACATCGCTGCAGACGATCCGCGTTCCCCTTTTTTCGGTACGGTGTACAGCGAATTCGAGTTCACAAATACGGTCTACAATTATTTCATACATCCTCAGTGGGACGAGTTCGGGTCGAATACCCTCTACCTTAAAGTGCTTTACGCGGACTACGAACGCGGATACGCCATCATGGAACTTATCGGAGAATGGAACGACGCCTTGTACAATGACATCATGTTCCTGAAACGCGAAGTGGTCGAGCCCATGATGCAGGAAGGCATCGACAAGTTCATACTGGTCGGGGAAAACGTCCTCAATTTCCACGGCTCGGATGATTGCTATTATGATGAATGGTTCCAAGAGGCTGCAGACGGATGGATCGCCACGGTGAATTTCCGGCCTCATGTCCTGCTCGAAATGAGCCGCTTCAACCTGGATTATTTTTTCGCTTCCGGCGGGGAATTGGACGAAATGAACTGGCGCACGCACGCCCCGAACGACCTGTTTTACAAGGTCGACAGCATACTCCGGCGAAGACTGAACTGAAGCACCCGACGTTTGCCCGGTTCAAGGCGATTTCAGACCTTACGGATGTGACGCCACCTATTCTGAGGATTTTTTTCCTTTTTCTGCTTCTTCTTTTTTCCGCCTCCGTTACCGACGGACCGAAGAAAGCACACTCGACGAGGGGAAAGGCTTCGTATTACCACGACAAATTCAAAGGACGGAGGACCGGAAGCGGCGAGTACTACGACCCGGCCGATTTCACGGCGGCACACAGAAGTTACCCGTTCGGTACCTGCTTGCTGGTCACCAACCTGCAGAACAACCGTACGGTGGTTGTACGGGTGAACGACCGCGGACCCTTCCGAAAGAACCGTATCATCGACATATCACGGTCAGCCGCCATGAAACTCGACATGGTCCGTAGCGGCGTCAGTCCGGTCCGCATCACTCCGCTGATCACACTGGAAAAAACGGGAGTTTGCGACAGCGCATTTCAATCCGGCACCTGCTACGACCATAAGGGTCTGAGGACTGAGAAAGCAGAAGATCCTGCAGTCCGTTTATGGAGTACGACCGATTGTAAACATGCATTTTACATGTCCGGTACGATGACCCTTGAGGAATCGATACCGGGGCTGCAGGTAAGCGTTACCGGAGAGGGGAAAGGCCGGCGTTATTCACTGCTCCTGACCGGCATCCGTAAAGACCTTTTTACCGACAGCCTGCTGAATGTTTGGAAGTCGGCCGGATTCACCACCGCGGAATTCATTCATTGACAGCAAGTAACCGGCCTACATGGCGGTCTATTTCAAGGGTAAAATGCTCCCCGGAAATCTCGTTCATCGGAATGAAGCGCATCGACTGAGCCCCTTCCTTAAGCTCAGTGAAATCGAAGGGACTGCCGGATACTTCGGGCAGTAAATCGCCTGAAGGTTCCATCGTGTAATAAACGCTGATCACCTGAAGGGTGGGATCGAATGCGGAAGGGACGAAGAAGTCTGTCGTATAGAAGTGCCCGGTGACGCGGAACTCCAAACCGGTCTCCTCCTGCATCTCCCGGACCAGGCAGTCGAGCGTACCCTCCCCGAATTCCAATCCGCCTCCGGGAAATTTAGTGACCTTCCGGCCGTAGATGTACTCATCGGAAACCAGAACGCCTCTTTCGGGATGAATGTAGATCCCATACACACGGACAACAAAAGGAAATCTCCCCATTCCCCGAAAGTACGAAACATCGCAATGCTCGGAGATATGGATTATCTTCAACGGCTCACATGCGACACCGACCATCCATCGTTATTCTGGGAGGAGGTCCTGCCGGACTCACCGCTTCAATCCATTTGTCTAAAGCCGGAATCCCGCACGTCCTTGTCGAAAAGGGCAGCTATCCCCGCGACAAGATATGCGGAGATGCGCTGAGCGGAAAAGTCGTTTCAGAATTGCGGAAGATAGAATCCGGATTACCGCAGGTTTTGCAGTCGGACCCGGAACATTTTCTCGGAAGTTACGGCGTGAGTTTCGTCGCACCCAATGGCCGGCGGTTGGACATACCCTTCAAGACCGATATCGACAAACTGGCACAATCGCCCGGGTTCCTTGCCCGCAGGACGGATTTCGACCGATGGTTGAGCGAGAGACTGGATACCCGCTACGCTGAATTGATGACCGGCACGGAAGTAATAGGATTGAAAAGGGAACACGGAAGGATCCTCATCGATTTCGAGCGAGAAGGCATAACCGGACAACTGCAAGCGGACCTGATCATCGGCGCAGAAGGGGACCGCTCCATGACCGCACGGCAGCTCGGGGGTATCCGTAAGGAAAGTGACCATTACTGCGCAGGTATCAGGACCTACTATGAAGGAGTGAGCGGTTTCCATGAGAAGAACTTCATCGAACTCCATTTCCTGAGGGATACGCTTCCCGGCTACCTGTGGATTTTTCCGCTGCCGAACGGTGGAGCGAATGTCGGTATCGGTATGCTGAGTTCCGCCATTGCACGTCGAAGGACCGACCTTAAGGCATTGCTTGAAAGATCGCTGCAACAGCCTTCACTCAGGGAACGATTTGCGAATGCACGTCGGACCGATCCGATGCGGGGCTGGGGGTTGCCCCTGGGTTCGAAAAAACGCAAGCTGAGCGGCGACAGGTTCCTGCTTGCCGGAGATGCCGGATCACTCATCGATCCCTTCACCGGCGAGGGCATCGGAAACGCGATGATAAGCGGACGAATTGCCGCTGAAACCGTTGTTTCGGCGATACAGTCGGAGAAGTTCGACGAAGGATTCCTGGAACGATATGACCGCGACGTTTATGCTGAACTGTGGGAGGAATTACGCCTCAGCAGGACGTTGCAGCGCCTATCCGGTTTTGGATGGCTTTTCAATTTAGTAGTCAACCGGGCTGCGAAAAACAATGCTTTACGTGAAAGCATCACTGCGATGTTCGACGACATGGCCCTCAGGGGCGACATGGGTAAACCCTCCTTCTACCTGAAGCTGCTGTTCAGCGGCAACGGGAAACGGAGCTGAGCATGGCGCTTACTCCTTCTCTTCCTCGTACCGGGAATTCAAAGCATCGATGACCGATTTGGTGATATCGAGGCTGTCGTTGGCAAAGAGGATGCCGCCGCCGCGCTGATAACCGAGGACGTAGTGCAAGCCCTTTCCCTTACTGAAATCCTTCAGGTAGGCGGAGAGACGGGAGTAAAGGCTGTCGGAGTAGCGGGAATGCTCGTCATCCAATTTGGAAAGCCCCTCCTCCTTGCGCTGCACCAGTTGCTGCTGACGCATCATCAGTGACTCTTCGGCCTGTTGACGCTGCGACTGCGTCATGGAGGCGGCATTCCGCTGATAATCCTCCACATCGCGCTCCAGTTTGTCCGAGGCGGCCTTGAGCTCTGCCTTCAACTGACCCGAACGTTTTTCAAGTTCGGATCTTCTCTCACTGTAATAAGCATACTGCTCGATGAGCGAATCCGAATTCAAAAAAAGTATCTCGCCGGAGCGGGCAGCCGGCGGAAGTTCACCATATTCTGCGGTGGAAGGTGCGTTGAAATGGAGGTAATACAGATAGCCGACGGCGATGACCAGCAGGACGTTCAAAGACAGCAGGAGCCTGTTCATTGGATTTGTTTTGCCCAAAGTTATATGAATTTCCTATGGCCCGGGAGCACGGTGCCACGCGTTATTGATTATTTAAAGTTCGTACCTTTCGCAGACATAGCTACACTCCAATGAAACGGATCATCTACGCATTGCTGGCCTTCTTCCTGGTCAGTTCCTGTAAGAAAGACAATACGCTGTCGGATGGCGGCTATTCCGACGTTCCGGCCGTGCCTTCGAGCTTCGGACAAAACGTCTTGATCGAGCAATTCACCGGCACTTTCAACGGGCAATGTCCTGCGGCAGACCTTCTATTGGATTCGGCCCTGCGACTCTATCCGGGCCGCGTCATCGGGGTGAACATACACGTCGCGGATTCCCTTTCGGTCAAGGAAATAACGGACAACGTGAATGGCGACAATGCGCTGAACGACTTGTTCAATCCTGTCGGGCAGATTCCCGCCGGCATGGTCAACCGAAACATCACCGACCCTTCCGCGGATCTGGACGTGACGGATTACTTCACCAAAGTTTCCGAAACTGCGGGATTGTCGCCACGGTGCGGAATCGCGATTGATGCAAACGATATCGTCAACGGCTGGCTGGACCTGTTTGTGCACATAGGCCTGTCCGCCGATCTTCCCGGCGAGTACCGCTTACATGTATACCTGGTCGAGGATGTCTTTACGTCAACAGACAGCATTTACGACCAGTTCAATGATTTCAGCCAGAACGGACCGACACCGGTTCCGAACAGCGTCTTGTTCTCCTTGCCTTACGAGATAAACGGATACAGCCACGTCCAAGTGCTACGGAAGATTGTAAATACCGGCGGCTACCCCGGAGAGAGCCTCTCCGGTTTCAGCATGGTTGCAGGAAACGAGATTGTAAGCAATTACCGCCTTGACGTCAGTGACATCGACGCGGGAGCCTACTCGATTGTAGCCTTCGTGGACAAATATGGTCCGGACGGAACCACGCATCGCGTAGAAAATGCGCGTTCGGTCCGTATCGGTCAGGTGGCTTCCTGGAACTGATCCGGTGAGATGGATTTCCTTCCCGCGCCGCTCTCGGAGTACATCGGACATCACACCGAACCGGAATCCGAACTTCTGAAGGGGTTGGAGAGGGAGACCTATGCCAAGGTACTGATGCCGCGAATGGTTTCAGGTCATTTGCAGGGCCGCGTACTTTCCATGATCAGCCGGATGATCCGACCGAAGGCCGTGCTGGAGGTCGGGACCTTTACCGGGTATTCGGCGATTTGTCTCGCAGAAGGGCTGGCACCCGGAGGCGTTCTCCATACCATTGACATCAACGACGAGTTGGCGGACATGGTGAACAGATATGTAAGCGGGAGTCCGCAGGCATCTGCCATCTGTTGTCATTGGGGAAATGCGCTGGATATCATACCTGCCTTGGAACCGATGTTCGACCTGGTTTTCATCGATGCGGACAAGGTCAATTACCTGAACTACTATGAAATGGTCTTGCCGAAAGTGCGTTCCGGGGGCTGGATCATCGCCGACAATGTACTTTGGAGCGGAAAAATCCTGGACTCGACCCGGAATATGGATTCTGACACCTTGGCGTTGCACCGTTTCAACGAAAGGGTTTCGACTGACAACCGGGTAAGATCGGTGCTATTGCCGGTTCGTGACGGATTGATGGTACTTGAAAAGCTGTAGTAAAAACACTATATTTACTCATCAAAAGTCTAAAAAGATGAAAAAAGGCCTTTTTTTCCTGATTTCTGTTCTTTTCACCGGTCTGGCGACCGTGGTTTCGGCACAGGAATTTTCCGAGGATGACCTCCACGACATGGGGGTCAAAAAGACGGACATCATCGATCAGATCATCCACTTCACGCCCGCGCAGAAGTCGGACATCGTTTTCATCATCATGAAATATGACGACTTAGCTGCCTCGCGTAATACGCCTAATTTCGCCATCGGTGCGGAGGCGGAGCGACAGATGATGGCTACTTTCACTGAGGACCAGTTGGCAAACTACAATAACAATTCCGAGACGATCTATTACAATCTCATCACCGCATACGGTAAGGCGCCCGTACCTGCTGCCACCGACAACAGCAGTTCGGCTGCGCCGGAGAAGTCCCGCAAGAAACGCAGGGCAAAACAATAATTCATCCCACCCCGGCACGCCGGGGTTTTTTAATGCCTAATTCTGAACTTTACGGTCGAATCAACAGGAACACACAGTGAATTCGAACATCATTGATTTACGAAGTGATACGGTGACAAAGCCGACGGCTGCCATGTTGGAGGCGATGATGCATGCCGAGGTAGGCGATGACATCTTCGAGGAGGACCCGACTGTACGTCGGCTGGAAGCCATGGGCGCCGAACTTTTCGGCAAGGAGGCGGCGTTGTTCTGCACCTCGGGAACGCTTTCCAACCAGCTTGCACTCAAAGTCAGCACTTCACCCCAGGACGAGGTCATCTGCGATAAGCTTTCCCATATCTATTACTACGAAGCAGCCGGTCCTGCATTCCTTTCAGGGTTGTCGTTACGCATGGTGGAAGGTGACCGCGGCCGACTCTCACCGGAGCTGATTCTGGACAACATCAATCCGGACAATATCCACCAGCCTCCGACCCGCTTGGTGAGCTTGGAAAACACGCACAACAAAGGAGGCGGCAGTGTCTATCCGAAGGGAATGATTGCTAAGTTATCGGAGACGGCACGTTCGAGGGGATTGGGGGTGCATCTGGACGGTGCACGGATATTCAATGCCATGGCGGTGACCGGAGAAACTCCGATTGAGATCGGCGCGTCGGTCGATACGCTCTCGGTATGTCTTTCAAAAGGTCTGGGTGCTCCGGTAGGATCGCTGTTGATCGCTTCGAGGGAGAAAATCCGTTACGCCAGGCGCGTCCGAAAGGCACTTGGCGGCGGAATGCGGCAAGCGGGGTATCTGGCGGCTGCAGGGATTTTTGCCTTAGAGAACAACATCAGCCGTCTGAAGGACGACCATTCACGGGCCAAGAAGGTTGAAAGCGCGCTGAAGGAGTGTCGTTATGTGACAGAAGTCCTTCCGGTTGAGACCAACATTGTCGTTTTCAACCTGCAACCGCGACAGTCGGTGAACGATTTTCTAGGATATCTCTCTCAGCACGGAGTTCGCGCGATGCAATTCGGCAAGTACAGCGTAAGGTTGGTATTTCACCTGGAGATTACGGATGCGGATGTGGAGCGATTGAATCAGGCGCTGCTCAGCTTCGAGGGGTAGGAGTTGCGGGTTGCGAGTGGTGGGCCGGAAACCGGAACCTGGAACTTGTAACTTTTAATCCGGACCTTTCCAGTTGGGACAAAAAAAAGCCCGTCTCTTTCGAAACGGGCTTTTATAATTACGGCGACGACATACTCTCCCGGATGTCACTCCAGTACCATCTGCGCTACAGGGCTTAACTTCTCTGTTCGGAATGGGAAGAGGTGGACACCTGTGCTAAAGTCACCATAAATGACTTTTGACAATTGAAGAAAACACAATGAGTAGCAAGGGAATGCTTTGCTGACAGAAAGCTACGGGTAATTAGTATTGCTCCGCTTTGCCATTACTGGCTTTACACGTACAACCTATCGACGTCGTAGTCTTCGACGACCCTTAAAGGAGATCTCATCTTGAGGCAAGTTTCGTGCTTAGATGCTTTCAGCGCTTATCTTAACCGTACATAGCTACCCTGCGATGCAGCTGGCGCCACAA